>JAICRU010000015.1 GCA_025937235.1 Acidimicrobiia bacterium | reverse complement strand
GAGCTGATCCTCCTCGATGCCTCGGCTGCCCCGGGGTGGAGCGCCGAGGTAGACCGGAACGACGGTGAGGAGATCCGGCTCGAGTTCGAGAATGGTGAGGATGACGCCAAGTTCGAGGCGAGGATCCACAACGGCGAGCTGCGGGTCCGTGTCGAGCCCAGCTAGCGACAACTGAGCATGGAATAGCGTGGACCGCCTTCCAGGCGGTCCCTCTTGGTCGGGGACCCCGTCTCGAGTTGACGAGTCCTTGAACAACCGCTGATGCCGGCCTGAGGAGCGATGCCGGATGCTGTTGGAGACGGGAAGCAATCGCCAAAGGAGACGATCGTGCAACGCAAACTCATCGGCATCATCACGGCCATCATGTTGGTTGGGGCGCTCAGCGCAGTGGCATTGGCCAACATCGGCGACGTGGCGCAGAGCCCGGCCCTGAGCCAGGTGAACAATCCTTCCGGCTCACAAGGGACCACCCTCTCCAGCTCGGATGACACCGCAGCCGAGCTCGGAGTCGCCTCGACCGGATCCCAGCCGACGGTCACTGTCACCACCACCCCCGGCTCGACGAGCACTCCCAGTCTCGCCAACGGCTCCGTGACCGGGTCGAGCCTCCCGGGTGGGGTGGGCAGCGCCACATCGACGACGTTCGACGACAAAGGCGGAGACCGCAGCGGATCAGACGACCGCGGACACAACCAGAACGACGACAAAGGCGGAGACCGCAGCGGATCAGACGACAGCGGCCACGGCCACGACCAGAACGACGACAAAGGCGGAGGCCGCAGCGGATCAGACGACAGCGGCCACGACCACGACGACGACAAAGGTGGCGACCGCGGCGACGACTGAAGCGTCAGCCGAGCCAGACCCGAACGACCGCCCCACCACCGGGGCGGTCGTTCAGTTGCATCGAGCCGCCGACCGATTCGGCGGTTCGACGCACGATGTCGAGCCCGAGGCCCGTGGATCCGCCGCCGCTCACCCCTCGTGCGGCAACGTGCGACGACGAGAAGCCTGGCCCCTGATCACTGACTTCGAGCCAAGGGCGCTCGCCCACGGCGCCTACCGAGACGCCGAACGGGGTCCCGGCATCGGTATGCGAGAACACGTTTCCGATCAAGGCGTCGACCATCGCTTCCACATCCTCCGGGGCGAGGGCGACCTCAACCGGTTTGTCTGGCACCGATACCTCGACCGACCTCCCCTGTTCGTCGGCCAGCACGGACCAGAACGCACTTCGTGCCGCCACAAGGACAGCCAAATCGGAAGGGCCGCTACCTGGCGAGGGGACCGACCGGGTGGCCAGGATGACCTGATCGATGGCTTGCTCGAGCCGATCCACCTGGCTCAGCACCTGCTCACGCTCGTCGTCGGCGCTCACCTTCTCGGCCTGGAGCCGCAGGGAGGTGAGCGGAGTGCGCAAGCGATGGGAGAGGTCGGCGGCGGCCTCGCGCTCGTCGGCGATGAGCCGTTCGAGACGCCCGGCCAGCCAGTTGAACGACTCGCCGACCTCCCGGATCTCCTCCGGCTCGCCCACCTCCACCCGCGCCTCGAGGTCACCTCCACCGAGTCTGCGGGCGGCGGTGGCCAGGGAACCGATCGGACGAACCAGCCGCTGCCCGAGCCGGTCGGCCACCCAGACGGCTATCGCCACCAGGAGCACACCCAACAGCCCGAGGAGCAGCCAGGCTCGGCTGACTCCTTCGCTCAGCCGCTCATCCGTGACGAAGACGTCCACCACCGCCGTGCCCTCCCTGCCGATCACGGGCAGTGCGTATTCCCATCCACCTTCGACGGTGTCGGAGATCGTCGCCTGCCGGTCGGCTGCGGTTGCAACCAGGGACCCCTGGCCCGGAAACGGCTCGCCGAGCACAGTCTCGTCTGGGAGAACGACGATGGTGCCCGGGTCCAGTGGCCCGACCGCAGCCTCGACCGCGCCTGCATCACCATTCAACGTCACCGTGAGCGCGACCAGCTCGGCGACCGATTGGGCGGTCCGCTCGGCGTCGAGGCGAGCCTGATCGCCGGCTTGCCGCCTCACGAGCAGGGCCAGCGGGATCAGCAGGGCGATGACGACCAGGGCGGTAGTGGCCAGGCTGAGAAGGGCGAGGCTCCGTCTCACCCGCTGGGATCGACCAGCTTCACCCCAACCCCATGGACGGTGCGGAGATAGCGGGGCTCCTGGGCCGTCTCGCCCAGCTTGTTGCGTAGCCACGAGAGGTGCACGTCGACTGTTCGCTCCGCCCCCCCGTAGGGCTCTCGCCACACCTCGGCCATGAGCGCCCTCTTACTAACCACTTCTCCCGCCCTCTCCGCGAGGACCCGAAGTAGATCGAACTCCTTCGGGCTCAGATCGAGGTCTATCCCGGCGAGCGATGCCTCCCGGGCCGCCGGGTCGATCTTGAGCCCACCGACTTGGATCGTCTCGTCCGATGTGGCAGCCGACCCCCGCCGCAGGAGCGCCCGAACCCTCGCCTCGAGCTGAGCCACCGAGAATGGCTTGACGAGGTAGTCATCTGCGCCGGAGTCCAGCGTCTTGACCACCACCTCGTCGGCACCCCGAGCCGTTATGACGATGATCGGGACTTCGCTGACGGCCCGGATCATGCGCAGCAACTCCGTCCCATCGAGGTCGGGGAGGCCCAGGTCCATCACGACCAAGTCCGGCTTGCCCTTGACCGCCAGCTCTAGACCTTCCAGGGCAGCGGCCGCACTGTCGACGTCATGGCCCTGTCCGGCCAGCGCCTCAGCGACGAGACGTCTGATCTCGACGTCGTCTTCGACCAACACGACCCGGGCCATGGGGCCAGGTTATCCGTGGGCCAAACCCCTGACCCCCGGCCTTAGGGAAACCTTGATGGGCGGTTGAGGGTGATAGCCGGGGCGACTGGGAGAATGGTCTTGTGAGCAAATGGGCTATCGCCGGTGCATGGGTGGTCGTCGCCGCGCTGGCGACCGGTTTGACCTGGCAAATCGTCAGCGCCGCCGACGCCCAGGTGAGTGAGAGGCCACCTCTGCAGGCAGCCGTGGCACCGAGCACCTCGGAATCGACGACCAGTCTCGCCCTGTCTTCGACCTCTTCGACGGCTGGCCCGACGACCTCGTCGGGGACCACTCCGGCAACCGGGTCATCCCCGAGCTCCGCTCCGACAGAGACCGAGAGCGCATGGTCCTCCCGGACGATCCCGACCGGGGGTGGCGTCGTCGTCGTCCGCTATCGCCCCGCGGAGGTGCTGCTCGGCTCAGCTTCACCCGCCGCCGGCTTCGCAGCCGAGATCAAGAAGTCGGGGCCGCCGGAGGTGGACGTCGAGTTCGAGAGCGAGTCTGCCAAATACCGGGTGCGTGCCAGGTGGGTCGAGGGTGACCTGTCCGTCGAGGTCGAGTCCGAAGCCGATTAGCAAATGAGGGCATCGCGCCCCGTCTGCTCCTCCCGGACACGCTGGACCAGATGCTCGATCAACTTCCAAGCCATCTCCGGGTGGCTCTTCACCAGAGGGCGGAACTCCCACTTCGAGATGACGAGGGTGGAGAGCTCGGTATCCGCCACCACGGACGCCGAACGCGGGGCGTCGTCCACGAGTGCCATCTCGCCGAAGAACTCGCCAGGACCAAGGGTGGCCACGGTGCGACCGCCCCTAACCACCTTGACCTTGCCATCGACGATCAGATGAAAGCCCACCCCACCGTGACCCTCGGTGACCACTTCCTGGTGCGCGTGATGGACCGCATCCTTCGCCGCGGACATGACCTTGTTCAGGTCCTTCTTGCTCAGATCGCTGAAAAGGGGGACAGCGCCGAGCAACTCGAGCTTCTCCTGTTTCGTGACCAACGCCGTCTCCTCCGATGGGCGAAAAAGCGATGTTATCCGGTCTCCTCGATCCTTGGCTTCCTCACGAAACCCAGTATCCAGTCGGCAAGGAGCGCCGAGTCGGGAGTTTCGTCCAGACTCGCCAGCCCGGCAGCGACGATGTTCTCCGAGATGACGTTGCCCCTCCGCATCTCCATCAGGGCCTTCGAGTACCTCTTCTCGAACTCAGGGTGACCCTGGATGCCGATCATGCTGTCACCCACGCCCAACATCGCCACAGGACAGTCCTCGTTCCAGCCGAGGACCTCGGCGCCCGGCGGGATCCGCTCGATCTGATCCCGGTGGCTGTTGAGGATCCGATACGAGCCGCCAAGCCCGAGACCGTCCCTGACCTCGACCTCCTTGATCCCGATCCCCCAACCCCGCTCGGACTCGACCACGGTGCCCCCGAGCGCCTTGGCGATCAACTGATGGCCGAAGCAGATGCCGACGAAAGGAACGCCCGCCGCCTCGACGTCCCTGACGAACTCCTCCAGACGGCGGATCCAGGGCTCATCATCGTTGACCGAGTGTCGTGAGCCGGTGGTGATCCAGGCGTCACACACCGAAGGGTCGGCCGGGATCTCTCCATTGATGGCGTCGTAGGGGACCAATTCCACGTCGTCGTGACCCTCGAACAGACTGCGAAACATGTCCGGATAGTCCCCGGAGACAGACATGAGCTCGGGGCGGACATGGTCGCAGAGGAGCAGACCTAGCTTGATCCGATCATTCTGGCGCGAGGTCAGTCGTTGGCGATGAAGACCGACTTGTATTCCGAATAATGCTCCAGCGCCGCCATTCCCTGCTCGCGGCCGATGCCGGAGGCCTTCACCCCGCCGAAAGGGGCCTCGATGTGCACGCTCGATGACGAGTTGATCGAGAGCATCCCAGTTTCCATCCCTCTCGCAACTCGCAGTGCCCGGCCGATGTCCCTGGTCCAGATCGACCCGGACAACCCGTAGATCGAGTCGTTGGCGAGCTCCATCGCCTCATCCTCGTTGGCGAAGGTGCTCACTGCGACCACCGGCCCGAAGATCTCCTCCTGCACGATCTTCATCTCCGAGCCGGCGTCGGTGAACACCGCCGGAGAGAGGAAGTTCCCAACCTGGCCGACGCGCTCCCCGCCACAGACGAGCTTCGCCCCCTCGTCGATCCCGAGCTGGATGTACCGCTCCACCGACTCTCGCTGAGCCGGTGTGATCAGCGGGCCCATCTCAGTGGTCTCGTCGGCCGTGTCCCCTATCATCAGGGCCCCGGCCCGCTCGACGAACCTTCCGACGAACTCATCGGCTATCGACTCCTCCACCAGGAGCCGGCTCCGGGCGCAGCAGTCCTGACCGGCATTGTCGTAGACGGCGAAGATCGACGATTCGACACAGGTGTCGAGGTCGGTGTCGGCGAACACGATCCCGGCCGACTTCCCGCCCAGCTCGAGCGAGACCCGTTTGATGTCGGGGGCGGCCGCCGCCATCACCCCGGCGCCGACCACAGTCGAGCCTGTGAAGGAGATCTTCCGCACGTCGGGATGGCGAACCAATGCCTCACCGGCCTCGGACCCTCGACCGGTGACGACATTGAGCACGCCCGGCGGGAGCCCGGCCTGCAGGGCCAACTCGGCCAGGGCCAAAGCGGTGAGGGGGGTCAACTCTGCCGGCTTGACCACGATCGAGTTGCCCATGGCCAGGGCGGGAGCCACCTTCCAACCCAGGATGAGCATCGGGAAGTTCCAAGGAGTGATGGCGGCACACACTCCTATCGGCTCACGAAAGGTCATCAGTGTCCCGTTGGCGTTCCCGGGGATGGTCTGGCCGTGGAACTTGTCAACTGCTCCTGCGTAGTAGTCGAAGGTGGTCGCCACCGCGCCAATCTCGCCTCTGGCCGCGGTGATGGGCTTGCCGGCGTTGGCCGACTCCAGCCCGGCGAGGCGTTCCTGATCAGCCCGGATCAGATCGGCGATTGCCCGGAGGACATCTCTTCGCCGTCGGACAGGTGCCTTGCGCCATATCCCCTCGTCGAAACGATGGCGGGCGATCTCGACCGCCCGTCCGACATCGGCCCGATCGGCCCGGCTCACCGACCCGATCTGCTCACCGGTGGCCGGATTGTGAATCGGCGCCTCCTCACCGGAGCCGGCATGTGGCTCCCCGTCGACGAAGGGATGGTGGGTGCTCACTCCGGAGTGACGTAGGCCGCGGTGATCCCGCCGTCGACCACGAACTCGGTCCCCGTTACGTAGGAGGACTCGTCGGAGGCGAGCCAGAGGGCCGCCTTGGCCATCTCTGCCGCCTCTCCGAAGCGCCCCATCGGTATGTGGACCAGACGGCGCTCCTTCTTCTCGTCGGTGTCGAGGAACTTCATCAGCAACTCGGTGCGAAGCGGGCCCGGGCAGAGAGCATTGACCCTGATGTTCTCCCGGGCATGCACCACCGCCAGCTCGCGGGTCATGGCCAGGACCGCCCCTTTCGACGCGGTGTAGGCCACCTGGGGCGTAGCCGCCCCGAGCAGGGCCACGAACGAGGCGGTGTTGATGATCGATCCGCCACCCGCCCGGCGTAGCGCAGGAATGCCGTACTTGCAGCCCAGGAAAACCCCTTTGGCATTGACGTCCATGGTGAGGTCCCACACCTCGAGATCGGTGGACACCGCATCGTCGTCGTCGGAGTGCATGATCCCGGCGTTGTTGAACATGACGTCGAGACGCCCGTAAGCGGTCTCCGCCGCCGTCACCATGGCCTCGCTCTGTTCGGTGGCGGAGACGTCGGCCAGATGCGCCGTTGCTTCTCCTCCCGCCGCCCGAACCTTCTCCACCGTCTCCTCGACCGCCTCGCGGTTCAGATCCACGGCGAGCACCCGGGCCCCCTCTGCCGCAAACAGGAGCGAGGTCTCCCTCCCGATCCCGGAACCGGCGCCGGTGATCAGCGCGACCCTGTCCTGGAGACGGCCGCTCATATCCGCTCGAAGTAGCGCCAGCGCTCCCAGTCGGTCACCGAGTTGTCGAATGCCTTTTGCTCGGTCTCGAAGAAATGGGTGTAGTGCTCCTGGACCTCGGATCCGAACGCCTGCTTGACGAACTCCGACGATGCGAAGAGCTCGGTCGCCTCTCTGAGCGTATAGGGCACCCGGGGCAGCTCCTGGGCCTGATAGACGTCGCCGAGAAAGATCTCGGGCGCCTCGATCTCGTTGGCGATGCCGTCGAGCCCGGCGGCGAGCACTGCGGCGTAAGCCAGATAGGGGTTGGTGTCGGCCCCGGGGATCCGGCACTCGATGCGCAGGCTCTGATCGTGGCCCACGACCCGGAACCCGGCGGTGCGGTTGTCGTAGCTCCAGCCGAGCCGGGTCGGCGCCCAGGACCCGTCCTGATACCGCTTGTATGAGTTGATGGTGGGGCCGTAGAACACCATGAGCTCGGGGACGTGGGCCATCCACCCACCCAGGAACCAGCGGAACTCGTCCGAGCCATGCACCGGACCGAATTCGTGATCGCCGGGAAAGGTGTTGTCGTCCCCCGACCAGAGGCTGACGTGGAGGTGACACGACGAACCGGCCTCCGTCATGTCCGGCTTGGCCATGAACGTGACCGAGACCCCGATCCCGTCGGCGATCTCCTTCATCGCCTGTTTCATGATCGTGTGGCGGTCGGCCATGCCCAGGAGCTCGGCGAAGCGGATGTTCATCTCGTGTTGGCCGCGGCCCCACTCCCCCTTCGAGTTCTCGACGGGGATCCCTGACGCCGAGAGGTGTCGTCTCACTTCGGCGTTGTAGTACTCCTCCCGGGTGCCCTGGAGGAGGTGATAGTCCTCGATGTACCAGCCGGCGGGCCGCATCCCGTCGTACTTCTTCTCAGCAGCCTGACGATAGGAATCCTCGAAAAGGAAGAATTCGAGCTCTGAGGCTCCCTTCGCCGTGTAGCCCGATTCGGCCGCTGCCTCCAGCTGACGGCGCAGGATCGTGCGCGGCGCCACCGTGACCAGGTCGTGGGTCCTGGGGTCCTCCAGGTCACAGAGCACGAAGGCGGTTCGATCGAGCCAGGTGGCCACGCGAAGTGTGCCCAGGTCGGGGACCATGTGGAAGTCGCCGTAGCCGAGGTCCCAGCTGGCATAGGTGTAGCCCGGCACCGGCTCCATCTCCATGTCCACCGTGAGCAGGTAGTCACAGCCGTGGGTGCCGTGGTCGAAGATCTCATCGAGGAAGTGCTCTGCCGTGAAGCGCTTCCCGTGCACCCGACCGTAGTGGTCGGTGAAGGCGGTCACCACGGTGTCGACCTCGCCCGATTCGACGAGGGACTCCAGTTCCTCCATGCTGATCATGCCCCGCAGTTCGCCCATGCGCCGGTCTCCTTTGACCTTCGGTCGGTGCCCAGGAGAGTAGGCCGAATCGGTCAATCGCGGCCCCTGAACGACCAGTCAAAAAAAGGGCCTCACGGACGGCATCGGGCGTCGACGCATTCCTATTCTCGCTGCCACGCACCAAAGGGAGGTACGTCAATGTCGACCGAACGCAAGGTCGGCTCGGTTACCTACCGAGACGTCGACCAGCAGTACTTCGAGCAGAGAGGCCTGAAACGTCACGCCGGGGTGTGGATGCTGTGGGCGCTGGGCGTGGCCGCAGTCATCTCGGGCGACTTCTCGGGTTGGAACTTCGGTCTCGACGTCGGCGGCTTCGGTGGCCTCTTCATCGCCACGATCGTCATCACGATCATGTACATCGGTTTGTGCTACTCGATCGCGGAGATGTCACCTGCACTCCCCCACACCGGGGGGGCGTACTCGTTCTCACGCTCCGCCATGGGGCCGTGGGGAGGGTTCATCACCGGTCTCGCCGAGAACATCGAATATGTCGTCACTCCGGTGGTGGTGGTCTACTTCGCCTCGATCTACGCACAGAGCGTGTTCAACGACCTCTTCGGGCTCGAGCTCGGCCTTCCCTGGTGGTGGCTCATCTTCTACGCCGTCTTCGTCGGGCTCAACATCATTGGGATCGAGGCCACGATGCGCTTCTCTGTCGCCATCTGCCTCATCTCGTTGGCGGTGCTGGCGGTGTTCTTCGTCCTGGCAATCCCCAACTTCGACGCCGCCAACCTGACCAACATCACCGCGGAGGCGGGTGGGACCTCGTTCCTCCCCTTCGGAATCGGAGGTATCTTCGCCGCCTTGCCCTTCGCCATCTGGTTCTACCTGGCCATCGAGGAGCTACCCCTCGCCGCCGAGGAGTCGATGGACCCCAAGCGGGACGTGCCAAGGGGGACCATGTGGGGCCTGTGGACGCTGGTCATCACCGGTATGGGGGTCCTGTTCCTCAACACCGGTGTCAACGGGGCCGAGGAGATCAGGGTTTCGGGTGAGCCTCTACTGGACGGCTTCAGGGCGATCCTGGGAACGGAGAGCGCGGCAATCCTCGGGTTGTTCGCCCTCACCGGGTTGATCGCCAGCTTCCACACCATCATCTACGCCTATGGGCGGAACATCTATTCGCTGTCCCGGGCCGGGTATTTCCCACACTGGATGTCGATCACCCACGGGAAGCGGAAGACACCCTGGGTGGCGCTCCTGTTGGGTGCGATCGTGGGCTACGCGCTGGCGTTCCTGCTCGACAGCCAATACGAGGGCACGGCCGGGGCAGCCCTGCTCAGCATGGCCGTCTTCGGAGCCGTGATCTCATACTTCATGCAGATGCTGGCTTTCATTCGCCTCCGCAGCAAGATGCCGAACATCGAGCGCCCCTACCGGAGCCCGGTCGGGGTCGCGGGTGCGGCGGTTGCCGGCGTGATCGCGCTGGTGGCGCTGATCGCGCTGTTCTTGAACGATGCATATCTGCCCGGGGTCTACGGGGTGGCGATTTGGTTCGTGCTTGGTCTTCTCTACTTCGGGTTGTCGGGAAGGAACAAGCTGGTCCTGTCTCCCGAAGAGGAGTTCGCCCTCACCAGAGGTGAGCACGGCCATCCCGAAGCCGAGGGTTACGGCACGACGAAGGTAGCCGAGACGACGGGTGAGGCATCGACGACTGGCAGCCCTCCAGCTTGAGCGTCCGGTAGTCGAGGGCCCGGATCACCGGGCCCTCGATCGTGTCAGCTTCTCCCGAATCGCTGGTCGCGCCAATGGATCGCAGCTCTGAGACCCTGCTCGGCGGCGAGGCGATCGAACTCCTCCCGCTCCGGGGCCCGGGCGCCTTCGATCTCGGCAGCGAGCGCGACACCCTCGATCAAGGCGTGGCGAAACCCGGCTCTCTCCCAGGAGGCGTTGATGGCACGCTTGGTGAGCGCCATGACGACCGGGTCGACCACGGCAAGCTGTCCCGCCAAGCGCATGGTCTCCCCCTCCAGCTGATCGCGGGGCACGACCCGGTTGACCAGACCGATTCGGTGCGCCTCCTCCGCCGTGACATCGTCACGGCCGGTGAGGAGCAGCTCCTTGGCCCGACGAGCCCCGATCAGCCACGGCATCACCTGCGCGACCACGGTCGAGCCAAAGCGGATCTCGGGCTGGCCGAAGACGGCGTCCTCGGAAGCAACGCTTAGATCGCACATCATCATCAGGTCGCATCCCCCGGCCAGGCAATGCCCCTGGACTTGTGCGATGACCGGCTTGGGATGATCGAATATCTCGAGCAATCGCTCCAGGTCGTTGCTGAGGCTGACTAAGGGCTCCTCTCCATTTGACTCCTCGGTCAGGTCGTAGCCGGCGCAGAAGGATCGACCGGAACCGGCGATCACGAGAACTCGAACCGAGTCGGCTTCGGCGGCCCCGGCCAGAGCCGCCGACAGTGCGCCGACCAGCCCCGAGTCGAGGGCGTTCAGTTTTGCGGGTCGATTCAGGGTGAGACGGCGAACCGCCCCCACGTCATCGACGAGCAGTGCCGACTCACTCATGGAGTCATCAGGGCGTCCACGGCCACTGTCCTCTCCGGCCCGGCGATGACCGGATTGACGTCGATCCCGCCGATCTGCTCCGCGGCGTCGATGGCCAGTTCCGAGAAGCGAGCGACGACCTCTGCCAATCTGTCGATCTGCGCCGGTGGGCCGCCGCGGAACCCATCGAGCAGGGGACGCATGCGGAGTCGGTCGAGAGCCCTGAGTGCAGCCGGCACGTCGACCGGCGGTAACAAGGCCACCCTGTCTCCCAGCAGTTCGATCAGCCGGCCCCCGGCGGAGACGAGTACCACCGGCCCGAACTGTTCGTCGACCACCATCCCCAGGGCGACCTCGATGCCCGGTGGGATCTGCTCAGCCACCATCACCTGTGACCCCAGTTCCCTCGTGATCTCCCTGAAAGCGGCCAGAAGACCGGTCTCGTCGACGATCCCGGTCACCACCCCGCCGGCCTCCGTCTTGTGGCCGACCGGGGAGGCGGTCTTGAGGACGATGGGATAGCCGATTCGGTCGGCGGCGGCGAGAAGACCGTCTGGGTCGGACACTGTTTCCAGGACCGGCACCGGGATCCCGTAGGCGGCGAGCATGCGCAGCGCCGAGGCCTCTCCGCCCAGCCCGGCAGTGGGGTCGGAGACAGTCGTGATCCGGGCGCCCGAAGGGTGTGAGCGCCGTCGGCTGCCGTGATCGATCAGATGACGGATGGCGAGAAGACCGGTCTCGGTGCCTTCCAGGACTGGCACACCGCCGTCGCGGAGCCTCCCGGCCTGGAACTGGTCGACCGTGCTGGAGAGGTTGCTCATCACAACCAGCGGCTTCTCGGTCCTTCCTGCCACCGCGAAGGCAGCGTTGGAGTAGGCGTAGTCCGGCTTCTCCTCGGCAGTGAGATCGACACAGAAGGCCAGGGCTCCGATCGCCGGGTCCTCGGCCAGGGCATCCAGACACTCGACGAACACCTCTTCGGCATCACGTCCCGTGCCCCAGGCATCGATCGGATTGGCCGCCACCAAGCCAGGGTCGAGCACGGCGGCGACCCGCTCGCTGGTGACGGGGGCCAAATCGGGAAGGGATACACCTACCCGGTGAGCCGTGTCGATGAGAAGCGCACGCTCTCCACCCGAGTCGTGCACCGCGCCGAGGCCGGGGGTAGTCGCTCTGCGACCGGCTGAGAACAGCTCGATGGTGTCGGCCATCTCGTCCATGGTCCACACCCGGTGCACACCGTGGGCTTCGAAAAGGGCCTCATACACCGCGTCGTCACCGGCGATCCCCTCGGAGTGGGTCGCCACCGCCTCCCGCGCCCTACTGCTGGCGCCGACCTTCAGGGCCACCACCGGGATGTGCCTTTCCTCGGCCAGACGCAGGGCGTGGCGAAATGCGCCCGGATCCCTGATCGTCTCGAGGAACATCGACACCACCCGCGTGCTCTCCAGGCCGAGCGCCCAGGTCAGATAGTCGGCAATGGTGGTGTTGATCTCGAGCCCGGTGGAGACGACGAGATTGAAACGAATGCCACGCCGGTTGTGGAGCATGGCCGAGAAGAGCGAGCCGGAGTGGCTGAGGAAGGTGACGACACCGGCGTGGAGGTCCTCGGGCTGATAGAAGCCGCAGATGCGAAGGCCGTCCTCGATGTTGAGAAAGCCCATCCCGTTGCCGCCGCAGATGGGCACACCCGCCTCATCGGCAAGGTCCCTCAGACGATCCCGCAGCGGCCTCCCCCCGCGAGCCTCTCCATGACAGCTGGCGAAGATGGCAACCGAACGGGCCCCAACCTCGAGGGCTTTCTCCATCTCGGTCTCTAACTGGTCGTTGGCCACGGCCAGGACGACGAGGTCAGGTGTCGAGTCGATGGCGTCGACCGAGGCGTACGCGGGCAGGCCGTGCACTTCCGGGTAGCGGGGATTCACCGGATAGACCTGGCCTGCGAAACCACCCGAGACGAGCTGACGCACCGTTTGGTCACCCACCGAGCCGGGACGCTCACTGGCGCCAACTATGGCCACCGAACGTGCGCGGAGCATGGGGTCGAGGGATATCACTGGTGTCGCTAATTGAACGACCATTCAGGGTAGGGGCGGCCGTCGGGGCGCTGCAATGAAGCCGGTGCCTGTGCCAAGATTGCTCGGTGAGCCCCAGACCGAGCCTGACCGAGACCAGACGCACCGAGATCCTCGCAGCCACCAGTGCCACCATTGCCGACCGAGGTCTGTGCGAGACTCGCATCGCCGACATCGCCGATCACATTGGGGCCAGCCCGGCACTGATCCTCTACTACTTTCCCTCGAAAGCGGCCCTCCTCACCGAAGCACTCGTCTATCAGGATCAGGTGTTCCACGACGCGGTCAAGGGCGAGCTCGACAGGGCGGGGTCTGCAGCCGCCAAACTGGCGATCCTCATAGAGGCCAGCTGTCCCAAGGCATCTCGGGGAGACGGAGAGCCGGACGGATGGGTGCTTTGGCCGGCGGCATGGGAGATGTCTCGTCACGATCCAACCCTGGCCGCCGCCCGGGCCCGTCTCGACGAATCCTGGCGAAATCAGATCTCGGCCGTCGTCGAGGAGGGCATCGCCGACGGCGAGTTCGACGACATCGACTCGTCAGACTTCGCCATCCAGCTGGCTGCGCTTCTAGACGGCCTCGCCATCGAGGTCATGCTCCGTGACCCGACGGTCGACGCGGCAAGGATGAGAACGCTGGCGATTGCTTTCGTCGAGATGGCACTCAACACCCGTGTTTGAGCGACGCGAACCCTGAATGGCGGTTTAGTGTCTGGTTCCAGTTCTGAGGAGGTAACCGTGGCATATCACCCCAGGGAGAACTGGAGCCCCCAGCTCCGTCGAAGGGTCTACACGAGACGGGACTTCTTACAGAGAGCCGCCCTTCTCGGTATCGCCCTGCCTGCTCTGCCCAGCTTGCTCGCCGCTTGTGCCGAGCGAGAGGGCGGAGACGAGGCCGAGCTCGCCATAGGGACGCCGGGGAGCCCGGCGCAGCAGCCCCTCTTCGACGACAACCCGGCGATCGAGTCTGGTCTGGATCCCGAGGAAGGCCCCCTGTTGCTCTACAACTGGGAGGACTACATGAACCCGGAGCTCCTCCCCATCGCTGAAGAGGCCCTCGGGGCGGAGATACAGGTGACGACGTTCGTCAATGAGGAAGAGGCGCTGGCCCGGCTCGCCTCGGGAGAGGTCCAGTTCGACGTCTGGTTCCCCACCTCACAACGGGTCCCGGTGGCGGTGGCGGCGTCCCTGATCCAGCCGCTGAACCACGACTACCTGCCCAACCTCGAGCCCAATGTCTGGCCCCAGTTGGCCGACCCGTACTACGACCAGGGCTCCAGGTACACGGTTCCCTACGTGACGTACACCACAGGCATCGGGTGGCGGATGGACCTGGCGGACAGCGCCGACATCGAGGGCCAAGCCAACCCCTGGGACGTCTTCTGGAATGAGAAGTACCGCGGTGTGATCGGGATGCTCGATTCCTTCACCGATGTGATCCCCGTCGCCCTCTTCCACAACGGAGTCTCCGATCCGTCGCAAGCGACCGAGGAAGAACTGGTTGCGGCAGGCGACGCGCTGGTCGAGCTCATCGATCTGGTTGATATCCGATACCGGATCGACGGCAGTTACGCCGGCCTGCCCGAAGGAAGATACGCCATCCATCAAGCATGGTCGGGCGACCTGGTCAACTCGCAGTACTTCTGGCCCGGAGGTGTGGACGAGGGGACCACGCGGTATCTCTGGCCCGCCAAGAGCGACGGTTCGACGGTCAATGGGCCGATCTCGAGTGACACGATGACGGTGCTCAAAGGGTCGGAGCGGCCGGTCTTGGCCCACTCCTTCCTCAATTACCTGCTCGACGAGGCCAACGCCTTGAAGAACTTCGAATACGTGGGATATCAGCCCCCACAGAACGGCCTCACCGCCGACTACCTGATCAGCGAGGAATGGCTGGCCCCGCATCTGGCGCCGGCGTTGGTCGCTCCCGAGGATTTCGAGCTGGATTCGGCCTGGGTCCAGGGGCCCCTCGATGCCGCCACAGAGGCCCTCTGGGTGGAGCAGTGGAACAGGGCCAACTCGGGTGGCTGAACCGGTGGCATAGAGGGCGATGCCCACCAACCTCGCCTCCGGCGCGGAGTACGCAACGGTCGGGCAGAAACGATGGGTTTGGCCGGGTTTCGCCCTTCCCGGAGTGCTCTGGTTGGCGCTGTTCTTCCTGGTCCCGTTTTACGCGGTATTCGCCGTGGCGATGGGCCAGTTGGACCCGATCCTGCAGCGAGCCACGCCAGAGTGGAATCCTTTCTATTGGGACTTGACCATCCTCGGCGAGGCATTCGCCCAGCTGTTCGGGGGCCAGCTCGGACTGATCGCCTTCCGCACCATCGCCTATGTGTTCATCGCCTCGCTGCTGTGTCTGATCATCGGATACCCGGTGGCCTACTTCGTGTCCCGCAAGGCCGGGCGCTGGCGCTGGCTCTGGCTGCTGCTGATCCTCGCCCCGTTCTGGATCAATTACCTCATGCGGATGATGTCCTGGGTGAACCTGCTCAGCCCCGACGGCCAGGTGAACCGCTGGCTGACCACGATCGCCTCCTGGTTCTCGGTCGAGTTCGTTCCTCCCGATTGGCTCGCCGGCCATCATCTGGTGGTCGTCTTGGGCCTGGTCTACGGATACATCCCGTTCTTCATCCTCCCGTTGTTCGCAGCCCTGGATCGGATCGATGAGGCCACCCTGGAGGCGTCACGTGACCTCGGGGCGAGCAGCTCGCAGACCTTCTGGCGGGTGACCTGGCCGCTCTCACGCTACGGGGTGCTGGGCGGCCTCGTGATCATCATGCTCCCCATGTTCGGCGACTACTACACGCCGAACCTCCTGTCGGGCTCCCCACGCACCCGGATGTACGGGAACACCATCGACCAATTCATCAATCAGACGACGAGCGGGGGTGCGCTGGGCGCGGCGTTGACCATCATCCTCATGATGTTCGTCGCCGGGCTCATGGTGTACTACCTGCGGTCCATCAACCGCGCCACGGAGGAGGCCCGCCGATGACCGCCCTCGGGTCGCGGTTCAAAGCGGGGGCCACCAACCCCTGGGGTAAGCCGAGGGTCCTGCCAGTCGTGACCCTGCTCTACGTCCTCTGGTCCCTGATTCCGGTTGGGATCGCGGTCCTGTTCTCGTTCAACTCCGGAAGATCTAGAAGCACCTGGCAGGGCTTCTCCACCCGTTGGTACGTCGGCACCCCCGAAGCCGCCGAGTCGGTTCTCTACGATGAGTCACTTCGCTTTGCTCTGACTCAGAGTGTTCGCCTCGCGGTCCTCACCATGCTGGTTGCCACGCCGATCGGTGTTGCCCTGGCCCTCGGGCTGGCAAGGTGGAGGGGACGAGGGGCGAGGGCCTCCAACCTACTGATGCTGATCCCGCTGGTCACTCCGGAGATCGTGATGGGAGTGGCACTCTTCTTGGTCTTCGACGAGGTGTACGACTTCGTGCCGTTCGGGACGTGGACCCAGTTCCTGGGGCACGTCACCTTCTCCATCTCATTCGTGGTGATCATGGTCAGGGGACGACTTTTCGCAATCGGCAGGGACTACGAGGAGGCGGCCATGGATCTCGGCGCGTCCCCGTTTCAGGCTATGCGGCGGGTTCTCCTCCCACTCCTGGCCCCGGCGCTTCTGGCCAGCCTGGCCATCGTCTTCGCGATCTCGATCGACGACTTCGTGATCAGCCAATTCTTGATCGGGGGCCCGGAATCGGTGACCATCCCGGTCCAGCTCTACTCCGGCGCCCGCCTCGCCCCGCCCCCCTCGCTCAATGCATTGGCCACGATCCTCATGGTGGTCACGATCGGTGCGATCTCCGTCGCCGGGTTGGTGTTCCGCGCCCTCGGGAAGCGACGAGGCGAACGAGGCTCGGCGCTCGAGTCGGTGGCCGGTTTCGAGATGTGACTTCGGGTGCGGGAGCTCTGATCACACCGTCAATCGGACGATCGGCCGGGTGTCGTTACGTCGGATCAGCTCGACGAACCCATGCTCGTCGAACATGCTCAATGTGCCAGTGAAGTAATCGACCGAGGAGCTACGAGGGCCGTCCACCGGGTAGGCCTCGATGACCGTCGCCCCTTGCGTCTTGGCGAAATCGATGGCAGCGGCGAGGAGCCCCGCCCCTACCCCACGCTTGCGGTGGCCTCCCCGCACCACGAAGCAATTGATCGACCACACATCGACGTCGTCGAGACGCCTGAGGAGTCGCGATCTGTCCAGAGTGGGGAACTCGGTGCGGGGCCCGACCTGGACCCAGCCCACCGGATCTTCGCTGACATCGTTTTGGGCGACATAGCCGACCAGACCCGGGGTCCGACCCGCAGAGACAAGATCGGCGAACCGGTCCTTGTTATCCCGGTCGTCCCGGTGGCCTTGATCCGGCCGCCTCCAGTACATGCAGAAGCATCGCCTGGCCACGCCACGCTCTCCGAACACCGTCTCCATATCCGGGAAGCGCTCCGGGGTCAGGGGCCGGCTCGTCATCGGACCGAGGTCCGTTTCGCTCTGATGAGCCCACTCGGGCTCAGGCACCGATCGAGCCCTCCGCCTCGCAATGCGGCCCGAAGACCAGCTCGATTATCTCGGCTTCTGAGATTCGCTCCGACGGCTCCGGCTCGGGGTCGGGCTGGACGTGCCGCCACCAGAACTTGCGGAGTGAGACCTGTCGAAGCTCTTCATCCAGGTGCCTGATCATCTCGAAACCGGCCCAATGCATCATGGAGTGTCCTTCCTCGACTACCCCCCGACACTACGATCAGATGCGGACAGGATCTGTCCGCATAGACCACGAGAATCGAGGAAGATGGACAGCGCGGAACGTTTGCTCAAGCTCCTCGGTCTGCTCGAAGGGCGCATCGACTGGACCGCAGAGGAGCTGGCTCGACGACTCGAAGTGACCACGCGGACGGTACGCCGAGATATCACCCGCCTGCGCACTCTCGGGTACCCGGTCGAAGCGGTGGCCGGGCCGGGGGGCGGTTACCGTCTCGGGCAGGGCGGCAAGCTCCCGCCGCTTCTCCTCGACGACGAGGAGGCGTTGGCTGTGGCATTGGGTCTCCGAGTCGCAGCGACGACCGCGGTCGGAGGCCTCGAGGATGCGTCGCTCTCTGCCCTGTCCAAGCTCGAGCACGTGTTACCTCCCAAGTTGCGGGCCCAGCTCGAGGACATATCGGAGGCAACCGTCTCGACACTGCCAACGTCTCCTTCTTCGGTCGACCACGCCTCGCTGGCGGTCGCCGCTTCGGCAGCACGCACCAGACAGCGGATGCGTTTCACCTACACCGACGTCGAGGGCCGGGTCACCGAGAGACACGTCGAGCCGCTGCGTCTGGTGCACACCGGACGTCGCTGGTACCTGGTCGGGTTTGACCTCGATCGTGACGACTGGCGCACATTTCGCCTCGACCGTCTCACCGACCCGGTCGCAACGGGGATGCGCTCGGCCCGCCGGCCTGAGCCCGACCCGGTAGAGATGGTGCAGCGCGGGGTGGCCATCGATGCCTACGCCCTGCGCGCCACGATTCGGATGGCGACATCCATGGAACGGGCGACACAGATGATCCCTCCGACGATCGGCGCACTCGAATCCCTCGGACCCGAGATGACCCGGCTGGTGATCGGCGCCGATGACGTGCAGTGGTTGGCGCGGTATCTGCTCGGACTCCCCTGGGAGTTCGAGGTCGACTCACCGGACGAGTTGGGTGAGGAGCTGACGCGGATCGGGCGACGCCTCATCGCCGTTCACTCGTCCTGATCAGCCCCCGCGGCCTCCAGATCGGCTTCGAGCTCCACGGTGGCGGTCCCCGTCTCGGACACGATACGTAGGGACTCGGCTGGCAGGTGGAGGGCTACCTTGTCGGGCCAGTCCCAAGGGAACGCGCCTCCCTGGTTGGGGACCGTCACCTGGATGGTGCCCACCTCCTCGACCGTCACCAGGACGTTGAGCAATGGGCCTGCGAACACGACGCGTTCGATCTCTCCGGTGAGGACATTGTCGCCGGCGAAATCGGGTGGATGGATCTGCACTCTCTCGGGGCGGATGCTGACGGTCACCTCGCCGCTGGCGCCCTCCTTGTCCACGCAGTCGAGCTCTGAACCGGCCAGAGCGACCCGTCCCGGGCCAACGGCTTCGGCATACATCAGATTCGAGATCCCGAGGAAGTCGGCGATGTAGCTCGAGGTCGGCGTCTCGTAGATCTCGGCAGGCGTGCCCGTCTGCTCGACGGTGCCTTCGGTCATCACCGCGATCCTGTCGGACATCGTCATCGCCTCTTCCTGATCGTGGGTGACATAGATGAAGGTGATCTCCAGGTCCTCCTGGAGCCGCTTGAGCTCGACCTGGAGCGACTTGCGCAGCTTGGCGTCGAGAGCTCCCAGAGGCTCGTCGAGCAGGAGAACCGACGGGCTCAGCACCAACGATCTGGCCAGGGCCACTCTCTGCTGCTGCCCGCCTGAGAGCTGGGTGGGTTTCCGGCTCTCCATCCCGCTCAGGTGGACCCGATCGAGGGCCTCCGCCACCCGACCGTTCCGCTCCGCCTTGGGCACGTCCTGATAGGCGAGCCCGAAGGCGACATTGTCCGCGACGTTCATGTGGGGGAACAGGGCATAACTCTGAAAGACGGTGTTGACCGGCCGCTTGTGAGGTGGGGTCCCCGCTTGGTCGACGCCATCGATGAGAATGGCCCCGCTGTCAGGCCGCTCGAAACCCGCGATCAAGCGCAGGGTGGTGGTCTTCCCGCATCCCGACGGCCCGAGCAGAGAGAAGAACTCGCCGCTCTCGATGCGAAGGTCGATGTGGTCGACGGCCGGGTTCTCCCCGTAGTACTTGGCAAGATCGACCAGTTCGACGACGCCACTCATCAGCGAGCGAGCCTAGACCCGCATCATGCAGAGATGACGCCTGCGAAACCGTCCAGTGTCTCCAGATAACGGTCGACGTCCTCGACCGTGTGCTGGACAGAGAGCAGCCACTGCTCGCCCTTGCCCCATGGCGGCAGGAACACGCCCCGATTGTATTGATAGAGCCATGCCGCCTGGGCGTAACGCCCGTCCACAGCGAGGAAATCGCGATAGGTCCGCATCGGCTCGGCGCAGTAGATGACACTTCCCTTGGCGCCTGCGGTGGCCACATGGGCAACGAGTCCGTGACGACCGATCACCTCGTTGGACCCTTTCTCCATGCGGGTCTGGAGCTGATCGAGGTGCTCGTATGTCTCCCCCACCATCACCTCCTCGAGCATCGCCCGAGCCGCGGCGAGCGACAACGGGTTCCCGTTGAATGTCCCAACCTGCTCGTAGCTCCCGTCGACGATGTGGCCCATCACCTCCGCCGTGCCACCGATTGCGGAGATGGGCAGCCCTCCGCCCAGCGATTTGGCGAGACAGACGATGTCTGGCTGCACGCCGAATCGGCGCGTCGCTCCGCCCTTCCCAACCGTGAGCCCGGTCTTGACCTCGTCGAAAGTGAGGAGGGCACCGTGTCTGAGGGTCAATTCGCGAAGACCCTGAAGGAAACCCGGCTCGGGAAGCAGGACACCACAGTTCTGGAGGACCGGCTCGACGATGACTCCGGCCACCTCTCCCTCGTGCTCCTCGAAGAGACGGCTCACCGATTCGAGATGGTTGAAGCTGGCGATCAGGGCGAGATCGACGATGGCCTGGGGAATCCCGCTTCCGGCAGGGACACTCTTCGGGCTCGACTCTGCGCCCAGGCCTTCTTCGTTCCACACCGAGACCATCACCGAGTCGTGATGGCCGTGATAGCCCCCCTCGAACTTGATGATCAGGTCCCTTCCGGTGATGGCCCGCATGAGATGGATGGCGTCCATCGTCGCCTCGGTGCCGGAGTTGCCGAACCTCCAGAGCGGGAAGCCGTAACGGTCGGAGAGCTCCTCTGCCACGACGATGGCGTCGGCAGTCGGCTGAGCGAAGTGGGTGCCCTTGCGCACCCGCTCCGAGACGGCGGCCACCACCGCCGGGTGAGCGTGACCGGCCAGCATGGCGCCGTAGCCGCCGTGGAGGTCGATGTACTCGTTCCCGTCGACGTCCCAGACCCTCGACCCGAGACCGCGGTCGATCCAGATCGGCTGAGGATCGGAGATCTGCCAGCTGGAGGTGACGCCCCCTGCCAAGGACCTGGCGGCCGTCCCGGCCATCTCGGTGGCCCTGGGAGCCCTGTCGAGGAAACTCTGCCGCTCTCTTGCGATCAAGTCATCGAGAGCCGAGACTTGCGCACCCACGGAGGACATGAGCCACCTTCCTTTCGGTATCCTGACCCGTCGTTCAGGATACACTGACCTTGCAGCGGCGGCAGGAGAGAATCGGATGAACCCGGCACCGTTGGACCAGGACCAGGTGATGAGAGTCCTCGACTCGTTCGGGTCGAGCCTCACATTCCCGGCTGAGGCGTACCTCTCCCCCGACGTCCTCGCCTGGGAGCAGGAGAACCTGTGGCAGTCGACGTGGACCTGTGTGGGTCGTCTCGACGAGCTGGTCGCACCGGGACAACTGCGTGCCGTGGCCGTCGCCGGCGAAGGAGTGCTGCTGAGCCGGGACCGCGATGGATCATTGCGCGCTTTCTCCAACGTCTGCCGTCACCGGGGCCACGAGTTGGCCCCGATCGGCGCCGCGTTCGATTCTCGCCAGATCCGCTGCCCCTATCACAGCTGGTCCTATCGATTCGACGGGTCGCTGCGAACCGCCCCCCGATTCACGATGAGCGACGACTTCGACACCGCCGACTATCCCCTCGTCGATCTCGGGGTGGCCGTCTACGGGGGCTGGGTGTGGATCGACCTGTCGGGCACGGCACCGGCGATTGAAAGCCATTTCGGGAATCTCGCAGAGATCACTGGACCGTATGAGACCGAGCGCCTGGTCACCGCGGCGACACACTCCTATGTCGTCGACGCCAACTGGAAGATCATCATCGAGAACTACAACGAGTGCTACCACTGCTCGTCGATCCACCCCGAGCTGTGTGAGGTCACCCCACCCGACAGCGGTTATGACCACGTGCCCACCGGGATGTGGTGCGGTGGGACGATGGACCTCAAGGATCATGCGGTGACCATGTCACTCGACGGCTCGTCCAAGGGGGTCAACTTCAGGAAGGTGGACGGCAAGCCGGCGCGTCAGGTTTGGTACCTGACCGTGATCCCCAACTTGTTGCTCTCGCTGCACCCCGACTACGTCATGACCCATCGTCTGACCCCGATCGGGATCGATCAAACCCACGTCGATTGCTCCTGGCTGTTCGCGCCCGAGGCCTTCGAAGTCGAAGGGTTCGACCCCGCGTATGCGGTCGACTTCTGGGACATCACCAACCGCGAGGACTGGGCGGCATGTGAGTCGGTGATGCGGGGAATCAAGAACCGCGGCTACCGGCCGGGTCCCCTGTCGGGGTGGGAGGGCACCGTCTATCAGTTCCTCGGCATCATGGCCCACGCCTACCTCGGCCAGGGTCTCGTGGTGCCAACGGTCCCCACCCGAGAGCTGCGAGAAAGGGTTACCTGAGCAAATGGCCGCCTCTCTTCCCGGAAGGGAGTACCGGTGCACCCGGGGAAGGGGCAGTGCCGGAGCGACCAGAGACGTCGCCGACCCTTGTCTGTCTTGATAAGTTGCGGTCATGGCCGAGCTCAAGACGCAGAAGGGTGGGGGCAACGTCGACGACTTTCTCGCCACGATCGAGGACGAGCGAAGACGTAAGGATTCCCGAGACCTGGTAACGCTCATGGAGAGGGTCACGGGCGAAGAGCCCGCCATGTGGGGCCCCAGCATCATCGGCTTTGGCGACCTCCGCTTCAGGTACGAGTCGGGGCGGGAGGGCGATTGGTTCAGGGTCGGTTTCTCGCCGCGCAAGCAGAGCCTGACTCTCTACGTCACCGACTACCTCCAGGAGGACGATCCGCTTCTGGCCAAGCTGGGCAAGTTCACGACGGGCAAGGCCTGCATCTATGTCAAGCGTTTGGAGGACCTCGACACCTCGGTCCTGGAGGATGTGGTGAGACGTTCCTACGACGCCGCCGGCTGATCTTCGGGGAAGATCTTCAACCCACCAGCGGAACGACCCCTCGCTTCCTCAACTGAGCCGCGATTATGAGACGTTGGATTTCGGAGGTGCCTTCCCAGATTCGGTCGACCCGCAGCTCGCGGTAGAAGCGCTCGGCCACGTTCTCCCGCATGAACCCCCGCCCCCCGAAGATCTGCACCGCCCGGTCCGCCACACGGTTGGCCATCTCCGACGCATATAGCTTGGCCATCGAGCATTGAGCGTGCTGGATCTTCACGTCGATGCCCTCGTCGATGGCTCGGGCCGTCTCGTAGGTCATCAACCGCGACGCCCATAACTCGGTCAGTGAGTCGGCGAGCATGAACTGGATCCCCTGGTATTCGGCGATGCTCGACCCGTAAGCCTGTCTTTCCTCGGCGAACGCCGTGGCCTCCTCGATGAGACGCTCCGCCGCCCCACAGCAGCGGGCCGCGATCATGAGACGCTCGTATCGGAACCAGGCGTGCGAGAAGCTCATCCCGTCGCCTTCGCTGCCCACCAGATTCGTCAACGGCACCCGGACTTCGGTGAACTTCATCTCCCAGTGATGATGGGCGTAGGTGTGTGAGTACTCGGGAACCCGAACACATTCCACACCCGGGGTGTCCATGTCGACGAAGAAGAGCGCGTGTTGCCCGGCGTCGGGCCCCTCGGTCAACTTGGCCTGAAAGAAGACATAAGAGGCGAGGTTGGCCGAGGTGACGTGCCACTTCACACCGTCGAGCACGTAGTGGTCACCGTCGCGGCGGGCGGTCGCCTCGATCCCGTCGACGTCGGATCCTGCTCCCTCCTCGGTGATCGCGTAACACTCGCGGATGTCCCCGTCGACCGTGGGTCGGATCCACGTCTGGATCTGATGATCGGTTGCCACGTCCTCGATCCAGGAGGGGCCGGTGGAGACCACCCAGCCCAGCGCATTGGTGACACGCCCGGTCTGCTCCTGGATGAGGACCTGGGCCAACATGCTGTAGCCCGGCCCACCGAGGCGCTCGGACATGTTGATCGCGGTGAGACCCAGCTCCCGGGCCTTCTCCTCGTGCTCCTTCCGGACGTGCGCCGGGATCTCACCCTGGTTCATCTCTGCCTCGACCTCCCACGGGATCAACTCCTCGACGAAGGCGCGGGCCCGATCCCGTAAGGCCAGTTCGGCGGTGGTGAGGAACGTCGTCATCCGAGATTGAGATAGATCTGCTTCTCTTCCAGATAGGACTCGATGCCCCAGGGACCCAGCTCCCGGCCTACCCCCGAGGTCTTGTACCCGCCCCAGATCGATTCGGTGGGCGCCGGCTGGCTGTCGTTCACCCAGACGACCCCGGCCTTGATCCCACGTGCCACCTTCATGGCTCGCTTCACATCCGAGGTCCACACCGCGGCGGCGAGGCCGTAGGTCGTGTCGTTGGCGATGCGAATCGCCTCATCCTCGTCGCTGAACGGGATGACCGCCATCACCGGCCCGAAGATCTCCTCCCGGGCGATCCGGGCTGAGTTGTCGACATCGGTGAAGATGGTGGGAGGTGCGAAGTATCCGCCCGCCAGACCCGGGTCGGAGGGGAGGGTGCCCTCGTATGCGACTGCGGCCGACTCCCGCCCCGAGCCGACATACGACGTCACGGTCTCCAAGTGCTCCGAGGAGATGAGCGGGCCCATCGTCGTCTCGGGATCCAAGCCACTCCCCAGCCGGATATTGCCGGCTTCCTCGATCATCGAGGAGACGGCATCCTCGTAGATCGACTTTTCCACCAGGACCCGGCTCCCGGCCGAGCAGATCTCCCCGCTGTTGGCGAAGATCCCGGCACAGGTGCCATCGATGGCTGCTTCGAAATCGGCATCGGCGAAGATGAGGTTGGGTGACTTGCCTCCCAGCTCGAGGGTGATCCGCTTCAGGGTCTCCGACGCGGCCCGGGAGATGACCTTGCCGACCTCGACCGAGCCGGTGAAAGAGATCTTGTCCACGGCAGGGTGCTCGACCAATGGCCCCCCCGCATCCGGCCCGAAGCCTGTCAGCAGGTTGAAGACACCGGCCGGGGCACCCGCCTCGTCCAGGATCTGCGCCAGCTCGATGGCCGTGAGCGGGGTCTGCTCGGCAGGTTTGAGGATGGTGGTGCACCCCGCGGCCAGGGCCGGGGCGATCTTCTGGCTGGCCATGAGGATCGGGTAGTTCCAGGGTGTGATCAAAGCCGCAACCCCCACTGGCTCCTTTATCACCAGGCTCATCGCTTCCGGGCCGACGGGGGGGATCGATCCCATCACCTTGGTCGCCCACCCGGCGTAGTACTCGAACATGTAGGCCGCCTCGTCGACGTCCCAGTAGGCGTCTCCAAGAGGCTTCCCGTTGTCGAGCGTCTCCAGCTCGGCGAGACGGTCACGGTCCCGCCTGATCAGCTCTGCGACCCGCAGGAGAAGAGCCGACCTGGCCCGAGGCGCCGACTGCGGGCCCCAGGTGCCGTCGTCGAAGGCCCGCCGAGCAGCCATCACGGCGGCTTCGGCGTCCTCCCGGCCCGCCGATGCAACCCGGTCGAGGACTTCCCCGGTTGCCGGGTTCATGGTGTCGAGATGCTCACCGGAACGGGAGTCGACCCATCGGCCGTCAATGTAGAGCTGCTTCACCACCGGCCTCCTCGGGGCTACCCAGCCGTGCCGCGTGGACGGTACCACCGTTCCTGAATGGTCGTTCAGAAAACGGAGAAGCGGGAGACCGAGCGAGCTGCATCCTCCCCGGTCCGGATCGCTCCGTCGATTGTGCCACTCCCGTTGACGTGCTCCCCGGCCAGATGGAGACGCCCGATGGGGGCGGCAAGCGATGCGAGGGCCCGGCGCTGGCCGGGACCGATGACCGAGTAACAGCCCCCCGCCAGCGGGTCGGCGGTCCAGTCGACCACGACCGGCTCTCCGACCAGGTCGCATTCCGGTGCGGCCCGCCGCAGTCGTCCCATCGCATCGCCGAGGAGCCCCGAGACACCCGTCTCCGAGCCGGCAAAGGCGGTGATCGCTCTTCTCACCGCACCGGTCTGGCTCAGCCCCGTCCAATACCAGGCTGGGATGTCCATGTCTTGTCTCCGGAACAGATCGGGTGCAGCCTGAGTTGCGATCGCCACCTTGGCCCCCGAGCCCATCCTCAGGCTTGCGATGGGCAGGGCCACGGCCGAGGGGAGGGCCGGTTCGAAGCGAAGGGTGGCAAGGACCGCGAGCGGCACGGCGAGCACCACGGCCAACCCGACGTGCTCCTCGTCGCCGGCGAATACGTGGACTGCCCGCGCGTCCTGACGAATGGTGTCGACGACACAGCCATGACGGAGAGCGAGACCGTCGCCGAGGCTTCTGACGAGGTTGTCATTGCCACCTTCGATCCTGACATATCGCCCCTCATCGCCAATACCGAACTCCTCGCCTATCTCTGCCGCCGCGATCCAGTGCAGTGGCGCTCCCGCCGTCCCCTGAAGTCGGGAGCGCACGACTTTCATGACCGGCCCCGTGCCGGCGAGGCCGTCGAGCAGCTCCGCCGCCGTCATCGATGACAGCGCTTCCTCACCGATCCGGCTCATACGCCGGGCCAGGGCTTCGGCAAGACGGGCATGTTGGGAGGTCGGCAGTTGCGGCCCGCCGACGGGGTCCCTGGAGATGAAATCCAAGCCGGTATCGATCGGGACGAGCCCGAGCTCGTCGACCAGGCCCATCACTGCCTTCTGTCCAGTGGAGATCCACTCACCACCGAGCTCGACGATCTCTCCGTTGGGAAGACGATGCGACCAGAGGCGACCGCCGACCCGGTCTCGACCCTCGAGGACGACGACATCCAGCCCGAGATCGGCGAGGCGACGTGCCGCCACCATTCCCGCGATACCGGCCCCCACCACCACGACCTGATGTCTTTCGGTGGTGGTCATGAGATCGGCGAGGCTAGGCATGCCCGAGGGTAGATTGCCGCCGTGCCCGAGGCAGCGCCGGTCTATCCAGTGGATGTGGACCGGCGGGTTTTCGTCGAGATGGACGACGGGGTCCTCATCGCTGTCACCGTGTACCGCCCCGACAGCCATCACGACGGGCCCTTCCCCACCATCGTCGAGTCGCTCCCGTATCGGAAGGACGACGCTTTCTACTCGGCGGACTGGGGCACCTACTCCTATCTCGCCCAGCGGGGCTTTGCCGGCGTGCGGATCGACATACGCGGGACGGGAGCCTCGACCGGCATCATCGAGGACGAGTACGTGCCCCGTGAGCAGGAGGACACGCTTGCAGTCTTCCGGTGGCTTGCCGACCAGCCGTGGTGCAGCGGAAGCCTCGGGATGTGGGGAGTCTCCTGGGGCGGCTTCAGCTCGCTGCAGACCGCCATGCTGCGCCCGCCCCAGCTCAAGGCGATCGCCCCTGTCCACGCCACCCACGACCGGTTCGCCTGCGACGTCCACTACACCGGCGGCTCGCTCCACGCCCAAGAGCAGGTCGACTGGCCGCCGACGATGATCACCTGCAACGCCTTGCCGCCCGACCCGGACATCGTCGGAGAGGAGTGGTGGGACCGCTGGCTGGACCGTCTGGAGAGGACCCCGCAATGGCCCGGTATCTGGCTGCGGCATCAACGGCGGGACGACTACTGGCTGCACGGGTCACCCTGTGCCGACTACGGGGCGATCCGATGCCCCACACTGCTCATCGGCGGATGGGTGGATGGCTATGTCGACGGGATGCTGGCCATGGCCGAGCATCTCACCTGTCCGACCCGAACCGTCATAGGGCCATGGGGCCACTATCGACCGGCCGGTGGCCTCCCGGGGCCGGGTCTCGATCACCTCGACCTCCTCGCTCGCTGGTTCGGCCACCACCTCCGGGGTGACGACAACGGCGTGATGGATCTTCCCCCATTGACCATGTACGTCCGGACGGGGCCTCCTTTCGACGGCCCCACCCGGCCCCCGTTCGACGACCCGCCCACACCCGGTTACTGGCGGGCGGAGGCGGCATGGCCCCCGATGGATCGTGTCGAGGTTGCGCTCGGGCTCGACCGGCTCGACCACGGCTCCGTCACCTGGTCGGGGCCACAGTGGGTCGGAATGCACGCCCCGGCCTGGGACCGAGCCGGGAAAGGCAGCACCGACTCACGGGAGGACGATGCCCACTCAATGACTTTCGAGACCTCTCCACTCGATGTGGCAGTCGAGATCCTCGGGACGCCCCGGGTGGAGCTGATCATCGCCAGCGATAGAGGGGTCGGGATGGTGGCCGCCCGACTCCTCGCGGTCGCGCCGGACGGTGCGGGCCATCTCATCACGAGAGGCAACCGAAACCTCGCCTTCCCCGAGGACCTCGCCAACCCGAGTGAGCTCGTGCCGGGCAGGCAGATCAGTGTTCGCTTTCCCCTGATGGCCACTTCCGCCGTCATTCCGGCGGGATGGAGCCTGCGGTTGGCGTTGGCCGGCGCCGATTTCCCGGTCGTCTGGCCGCCCGGGGAGCGTTTCAGGCTCGAGATAGAACCGGAGGGCTCGCGGCTGCTCCTCCCCACGGTCCCGACCCGCGGCGAAGAGACCAGGGTCGACATCCCGGCGCCACCCCCTCAGCCCGAGCCTCCCGGCCTCCAGGCAGAGGAAGGTGGTCACAGCAGGCTCATCCGCGACGGGTCGGGCCATGTCTACGAGCGGCACCGCTCCTCCACCGAGCACCAACCGGAGCGGGCAGGTCTCACCTACAGCTCCGAGGAGACATGGACCGTCAGCGTCGACGACGACGATCCCGCGACGACACGGGTGCGGGCGGATGCCGAATCGACGATGGAACGCCCCGGATGGAAGGTGAAGACACGGGGCAGCCTCGAGCTGTCGTCTGTGGCCGGGGCCTTCGATCTCGTGATCGGACTGAGCGCTTTTCACGACGACCAGATCGTGTTCACCAAGACCTGGAAGGACCGGATACCGAGGGTCTGGGCCTGAACCGCCGTTCAACTAGCCTCCGCCCATGGAGCCGACGCTTCATCGGGATCGATATGTGGAAGCTGATTGGTACGCCAGAGAAGTCGCCGGCGTCTTCGAAAGGCAATGGTTCTGCGTCGGCCGCACCGAGGAGATACCCGATCCAGGTGATCATCTCGTCTGTGACGTGGTTGGTGAATCGGTCATCGTCATCAGGACCCGATCGGGCGATTTGTCCGCATATGTGAATCTCTGCCGGCACCGCGGTTCGCAGTTGACCGATGCCTTGGGCAAGCCGTCACAGCCCGAGGCGGGTCCGACCGGCACCTTCAGGGGCGCCATCCAATGCCCCTACCATGCCTGGACCTACTCGTTCGACGGCAGGCTGCGCGCGGCCCCCTTCCTCGACGAGGAGGATGGGCTCCGCATGGATGACCTGCCCCTTCACCACGTCGGGGTGGATGCCTGGGCCGGGTTCCTGTGGGTACATCTCGAGCCGACGGGCGGAGAGCCGGTCACGGGGCAGTTACAGGAGCCCGACGGCTATCTCTCCAACTACCCATTGGCCGAGCTCAGGATCGGGGCCCGCATCGTCTACCCGGTTGCGGCGAACTGGAAGGCGATCGTCGAGAACTACAACGAGTGTTACCACTGCGGGCCGGTCCATCCGGAGCTCGTGGAGCTGGTCCCGGCCTTCCGCCGGCGGGGTGGCTCCGACCTCGACTGGGAGCGGGGCATCCCCCATCGGGAGGGGGCTTGGACCTTCACCTCCACCGGGACCACCAACCGCTCGCCGTTCCCCGGTCTGAGCCCCGACGAACAGGAACGGCACAAGGGGCAGCTCGTCTACCCCAACCTCATGCTCAGCCTGTCGGCTGATCACGTGGCGGCCTTCACACTCTGGCCGCACCAGGCGGACCGGACCACGGTTGTCTGTGACTTTCTCTTCCACCCCGACGAAATGGGGAAGGCGGATTTCGACCCGTCGGATGCCGTCGAGTTCTGGGACATGGTCAATCGCCAGGACTGGAAGATCTGCGAGTCGGTGCAGAGAGGCATGACGTCACGCAGGTTCACCACCGGCTTCTATGCCCCGATGGAGGACTATTCCATGGACATCCGTCGATATCTCGACGGGCTGATGTGACGGATTTCCGGGTCGGCGTACTCGGGCTGGGGGGGATCGGGAGCGCTGCCGTCTACTGGGCCTCCCGTCGTGTCGGGGGAGACGTCCTCGGTGTGGAGCAGTTCAGTCTGGGCCATGTCAGGGGAGGGTCCGAAGACCACAGCCGCATCATCCGCCTTTCCTATCACACCCCGGGTTATGTCGAGCTGGCCAAGGCCGCATACCTGGCCTGGGAAGAGGTGGAAGTCGATTCGGGAGAGCCCTTGGTGTTGACGACGGGAGGCCTCGATCTCGCTCCCCAGGACGCGGCGATCGGTCTCGAGGACTACCGGGCGTCGATGTCGGCCGCCGGGGTCCAATTCGAGGAGCTGGACGCCGGTGGGGTGATGAAGAGGTGGCCGCAGTGGCGTCTGAACGACGACGTAATGGCCTTGTTCCAGGAGCGATCGGGAATCGCGATGGCATCACGGGCCAACTCGACGCATCGTCGGCTGGCGGTGGAGCACGGGGCCACACTGATGGATGGTTCGGAGGTGGGGAGCATCCGCGAGGTGGACGGTGAGGTCGAGATGCTGGTAGGCGGACGGTCGGAGAGGGTCGGCTCGCTCATCATCGCCGCCGGAGCCTGGACCGCACCATTGCTGGCCGGTCTGGGCTTTCGGGTCCCTCTCCAGGTGACGCTGGAACAGGTGGTTTATCTCGATCCTCGCGACCTGCTCCAGTTCCATCCCAGCAGATTCCCGATCTGGATCTGGATGGACGAGCCATCGTTCTATGGGTTCCCCGTCTTCGGTGAGCGAGCCGTGAAGGTCGCTTGGGACCGCTGTGAGATCCTCACCGATCCCGAGACCCGGTCGTTCCAACCAAGATCCGATGTGACCGACGCGGTCTCCGGGTTCGCCGCCCGATACCTTCCCGGCGCCGCCGGGCCGGTGCGCGTGGCGAAGACATGTCTCTACACCCTGACCCCGGATCGTGACTTCATCGTCGACCGGGTTCCGGGCACCGAGAACATCTACGCCGTGGTGGGGGCCGGTCACGCCTTCAAATTCGCCTCCTTGCTCGGCAAGATCCTGGTCGACCTGGCCCTCGATGATGCGACCGACCACGACATCAGCCCATTCCGGGCAGACCGCCCCATCCTGGCCGAGGAGAGCCCGATCCGGTCTTACATGGTGTAGCTCAACCAGGGCCTGTTTGAGGCCGATTCCTCACTAGATGGACGCCCTTTCGATCAAGCGGACGCGAGTGGCCGAGGCCACCGACGACGCCGAGCGGGTCGCCGCCCTGAACGAGCTGAGCTCGGCCCTGTACGAATTCGACTGCACCGAGGCGGTAGAGGTGGCCGACGAAGCCATCGCTCTGGCAACCGCGCTCGGTGACGGGACCGCCCGGGGCTGGGCGCTCCACCACCGTGGCTGGGCCCTCAGCTCGATGGGGAGACTCGACGAGGCGCTCGACTCGCAACTCTCGGCCCGCGCCCAGTTCGAGCTCGAGGGTGAACTGGGCGGCATCGCCAATGCCCTCATGGCGATCGGTGATCTCTACGGTGATGTGGGCGACACGACCACCGCGCTGGAGTATCTCGAACGAGCACGAGCTCCTCTGAAACTGGCCAATGACGAGCTGGGGGCCGGGCTGTTGATGAACCTGACCGGGATTGCCCTCAGCCACGAAGGCCGGCACGAGGAGGCGCTGGACCTCTTCGAGCAGGCCGAGAAGATCTACTTTCGCATCGGTGACCCGCTCAGGGTGGGCACCACCCGGATCAATCAGGGCTACGAGCTCCTGACGCTATCGGCCACCGCCGACGAGCCGCACAGGATGGCGCTGATCGAGCGGGTCGGGAGGATCGCAGAGGAGACCATCGAACGAGGAGATCGGCTGGGTGAAGACGGACGGCACACCCGTGCTTACGGGAAGGCGCTCATGGCCCAGGTGATGGCCTCCAAGGGGCTTGGCGAGGCAGCGACAGAGCTGGCGGCCAAGGCCGAGGCCGAAGCCACATCCGGCGGGTTGGACCAGCTCGGCATCGAGATCATCCTCGATCGTGCCGGGTGGCTGCTCAGAGCCGGGAGGCTCGACGAGGCGTCCGTCCTGATCGAGGATGCCGCCGACCGCAGCAAGCGACTCGACATGAAACGTCTGTTGGTCAGAGCGACGGGCCTGCGCGCCGACTTGCTCGAGGCCTGGGGAGACCATGCCGCTGCGCTGGCCTGCCATCGCGACTACCACCGACTCGACGGTGCCCTGCACACCGACCAGGCCGAGCGCCGGGCCCGGCTGGTGGCTACACGCTTCCAGGTGGAGCGGGCCCGCCAAGAGGCCGACCTGGCCAACGTGCGGGTTTCCGAGTTGGAGGCCCTGGACAAGGAGAAACGTGAGTTCCTGGCCAGCATCAGCCATGAATTGCGCACTCCCCTGGCCGCGGTTCTCGGGTTCGCCACCGAGCTGTCGGAATCGTGGGACATGTTCGAGCCAGACGAGGCCCGATCCTTGGTGCGTCTCATAGCCAGCCAGTCGGCGGACATATCTGCGATCGTCGACGACCTGCTCACGGTCACCAGGCTGGAGGCGGGGACGATGACGGTCTATCCGGCCATCGTCAACGTCTCAGAGCACATCGCCGACCTGGCGGAGACGACCGGCCGTGACAGCGGGAAGGCCATCGAATGGACCGGCGACGCCACCGTCTGGGCCGATCCGGCCCGGCTCCGCCAGATCATCCGCAACCTCATCTCCAATGCCATCAGATACGGTGGAAACGAGGTCGCAGTCACGGTCCTGGCACACTCCGGGATGGCCTCGATCGAGGTGTGGGACTCGGGCGGGCCGATCCCACCGGCGCGGGTGGCCACCATGTTCCAACCCTTCGACCGGGCCGAGGGGAACGGCCGCAACCCGAACTCGGTAGGCCTCGGGCTGGCAGTGGCCAGGAGCCTGGCCCGAGTCATGGGCGGTGATCTCGAATACCGCTACGACCACGGGTCGATCTTTCGGCTGGAGCTCCCTATCCCGGGCTAGCCCAGAGCGCGCTCGGCCCGGCCCCGCTGGTCACCGCCCAACATGCAGCCGCGGAAACGGCTTCGAGAGGGGTGGGGCCGGGGTCGTCGGTCGGGCAGCGTGAGGAGATGGTCTCGGGGAGGATGCCCGACTGAAGGAGAGGGCAGCGGGGATGGAAGCGGCAACCAGGCGGGATGCGAGCCGGGTCGGGGATCTCGCCGGTGAGGATCTGCTGTTCCATCTCCCTCGTCTCGGGCACCACCGACAGGAGTGCCCGGGTGTAAGGGTGTCTTGGGTCCTCCAGGATCTGCTCTGTCGGCCCGGTCTCGACTATCCGGCCCAGATACATGACCGCCACCCGGTCGGCGATGTTCCAGGCCAAGCCGAGGTCGTGGGTCACCACCAGGATGGCCAGCCCGGTCTCGTCGACGAGACGACGCATCAGGGCGAGGATCTCGCCACGGATCGATGCGTCGAGGCTGGCCACGGGCTCGTCGGCAAGGAGGAGACGGGGCTCCATCACCATTGCCCCGGCTATGACTACCCGTTGCCGCTGGCCACCCGATACCTCGTGTGGATACATGGGGAAGAATCGCTCCGGTGGGCGCAGGCCGGCCCGTGACAATGCTGCCCACACCTGTTCGGCCTCGCCCCCGGCTTCACCCTTGATCCTCAACCCTTCGGCCACGATCTCATAGATCGTCTGGCGCGGGTTGAGCGCCCCGGTGGGGTCCTGAAACACCATCTGGACACTCGGGTTGAAGATGGTTTGCACCTTTCCGGGTGAGGACCCGCCGGCACCATCGACCCGAATGGTGCCGGAGGTGGGTTTCTGCAGACCCTGGATGGCGCGGATCAGGGTGGTCTTGCCGGATCCCGACTCACCGACCAGTGCCAGCACCTCGCCCGGCAGGACATGCACCGACGCACCGTCCACCGCCCTGGCCGCCCCGAAGTGGACATGGAGGTCCTCGACCTCGACCAGGGGCGTCACACCAGCACGCATGCGGCTCTCCTGGCTTCACCCGAGACCCGGAGTTCGGGCTCGGCGGGCAGGCAGGCGTCATGGGCGAGCGGGCACCGGGGATGGAAGGGACATCCGCCGGGAAGGTCACCGGGGGTGGGTGGGTCTCCCCCCAGCCCGGACGGAGCCATGCGCGACCCCTCGTCACCGATGGTCGGGAACGCGGCTGCGAGCGCCCGCGTGTACGGATGTGAGCCGTTCTCGAACACCTCCCAGGCCGGCCCTTCTTCGACGATCCGGCCGGCGTACATCACCGCCAGGCGCTCGCAGGCATAGGTGAGGACCGACAGGTCGTGCGTGATGAAGAGAAGGGTGAGGTCCCGCTCCTCCTTGAGGTCTTCGAGCAGCGCCAGCACCTGCGCCTGCACCATGAGGTCCAGGGCCGTGGTCGGCTCGTCGGCGATGAGCAGTTGGGGATCACATGCCAGAGCCATGGCGATGAGCACCCGCTGACGCTGGCCGCCGGAGAGCTCGTGCGGAAACGACTCGGCTCGTGCTGCCGGCAGTCCCACCCGTCTCAGGAGCTCCACCACCCGAACCTTGGCGGCGTCGTCGTCGGCAACGGTGCGATGCAGCGACATCGGCTCGGCTATCTGGTCCCCGACCGTCTGCACCGGGTTGAGCGCGTGCAGAGCCCCCTGGAACACGATGGCGCCGGCCGTCCAACGGACCGCCCTGAGACCGCCGGGCGTCAAGCCGAGCACGTCCTTGCCGTCGAGTGTGATGTGGCCGGTGACCTCGGTGCCGGCCGGCAGCAGGCGGAGGATGGAGTTGGCCAGAGTCGACTTGCCGCAGCCCGACTCCCCGGCGAGACCCAGAGAGCCGCCCTTCTCGATGTCGAGGCTCACTCGCCGCACCGCGGGCACGGCACGACCCTGGGTGTGATAGGTGATGCTCAGATCACGAATAGAGAGCAGGGAGTCGCTCATCGTGAGCGGCTCAGCCTGGGATTGGCGATCTCCTCCAGGGTCCGGCCGATCAGCGTGAAGGCCAGCACCACCGCGAGGATGCCCAGGCCGGCCGGGAGGAAGTACCACCAGGCATTACGGGCCATCGCCCCGTTGACGAAGGCCTCCTCCAGCGTCTTTCCCCATGAAGCGGCCGTGGGATCGCCCAATCCGAGGAAGGAGAGCGTGGTCTCGGTCAGGATGGAGATCGGGACTGCCAGGGTGGCATTGGCCAGGATCAAGCCAGACACGTTGGGCAGGATGTGATGTGCCACGATATGCCCCCCGCCCGCGCCGAGAGACCGAGCGCGGTCGACGAACAGACGCTGCTTGACGGTGAGGACCTGCGCCCTCACCAGTCTCGCCGTGGATGGCCAGGAGGTGATTCCGATCACGAAGATGATGTTCCACACGTTCCGACCCAGCACCGAGGCGAGGACAATGGCCAATGGGAGGAACGGGATCACGAGGAACCATTCGGTGACCCTCATGAGGACGGCGTCGACCTTTCCGCCCACGAAGCCGGCGACGATGCCGACCACAGACCCGATGAGGATGGTGAGAACCGTCGCCGCCAGACCGACGAAAAGACTCACCCGGGACCCCCAGACGAACTGGGCCCATACCGAGCGACGGATGTAGTCGGTTCCCAGTGGCGGGAAGACCGAGGGTGGTCCCCACTGCGGGTTGCCCTGCGCTCTGGCGTAGACCGGGTTCAGTTCCCTCACGTCGGCCAGGAGCGGCGCGGCCAATGCCACAGCCACGAAGACGAGAAGCACGGCGAGACCGATCATCCCCTGACGTGAGCTGCGGAATTGCGCCCACACCCTGGACACGGTCGCCCGGCGTCGCTGCATCGCGATACTGGTCAAATCTCCTCCACTCTGGGGTCGAGCCAGGAGTAGGTGATGTCGGCGATCAGGTTGAACACGATCACGGCCGCGCTGAACAGCAGAAAGAGCGCCTGGAGCATGGGTAGATCGGGTCCCCTGATGGCGTCCGCGGTGGCCTTGCCCAGGCCGGGCCAGGAGAACACCGCCTCCACCGCAATTGCCCCGGAGAGGACGAATCCGAAGTTGATCGCCGTCAAAGTCACCACCGGGAGCAGCGCGTTGGGCACCGCGTGGCGGTTGCGCACCCTCACATCACGCAGACCCTTGGCCCGCGCCACGGTGAGGTAATCCTCACCCATGACGTCGAGGAGCGAGCTCCTGGTGACCAGGGTGTATTCGCCCAGATAGGCCAGGGTGAGGGTCAGAGCGGGGAGGAACATGTGATACGCCTGGTCGATCAGCCGCGCCAGGCCGGTCTCGTTGGACCCGGCGGTGGTGATCCCGCCCACCGGAAACCACCCCAGCACCACGGCGAACAGGACAAGCAGGATCATGCCCAGCCAGAAGTCGGGCATCGAATAGAAGACCATCGTGCTGCTCGTGATCGAGTGGTCCTTCCAGGTGTTCCGTCTCCAGGCGGCGACAATCCCGCCAAGGGTGCCGATAACGGCGGAGAGGACCGACGAGATCCCGACCAGGGCAAGCGTGGCGGGGATCGCCCTGACGATCTCGTCCCAAACCGGTTGACGGCTCTGATAGGAGATGCCGAAGTTGAGCTGGGCCGTCTCCCTCAGGTAGTAGAGGAACTGCGTGCCGATCGGTTGGTCCAAGCCGAAAGCGACACGCAGGTTGTCGATTGTCGCCTGTGGGACGTTGCGTCCTCGGAACAGCGAGCCGATCGGATCGGTCTGAACCACGCGGAACAGAAAGAAGTTGAACACGAGCACGAAGACGAGGGTGAGGACCGACCCCAGCACCTTCCGGCCTATGAGTCTTCCTCGCCCCCGTCTCGTTGCTCTAGCGCTGGTCAGGCGCTCACTCCCGCTCGTCGGAGGTCGACTTGCTCCTCCTTGCTACGAAGACGCCGGCCAGGATCACCACGACGGCTGCGATACCACCCCAGAGCAGCCAGTTGATGTCGGACCCTCCTGCGTCGGCGCCGATCGGGGTGAGTTGGGCGTAGCTGGGTGAGCTGTTGCTGAACATCACCGGACCGATGTCGGCGGGCTGCTTGACCCAGCCCTCGAACGTGTCGGTTCGATAAGCCTGGAGATCGGGCGCGATATACATCGGGATGTAGACCGCCGCAGCGTGGAACATCGTCAACATCTCGTGCACGATCTCGAGTCTGCGGTCCGGATCGACCTCCTGGTTCTGTTCCGTGTAGAGCGCGTCGTATTCGGGATCGAACCAGTTGGCGTCGTTGTAGTTGCCGATCTCGGCCTCGGTGAAATAGGAGAGCATGGGGTCCGGGTCCACGAAGGGCACCCAACCCCAGTAGAAGGTGTCGTAGGTCCCGTCGACGATGACGCCGAAGAGGGCGTCCTGGTCGTAGGCCTCGAGCTCGACGCCGATGCCGATCTCCCCCATCCATCCCACCATCAGATCCCCGATCGAACCGGCCAGGTCGCCGTCGGTGTTGACGGCGTGGCGGATGACGATCGGGTTGGTGCCGTCGGGCATCTCCCTGATCCCGTCACCATCGGTGTCCATGTACCCCGCCTCGTCGAGTATCTGGTTGGCCCGTTCGGGGTCGTAGGTGAATTGATTCTCCTCGGGGATCTCCGGTATCCATTTCGGATCCGCGGAGGGGCTAATCGTCTCCAGCGGGGATGCCAGGCCGAACCAGAGGTCTTCGATCACAGCGGGGCGGTCGATGGCATGGGAGATGGCCCGTCGCACTTCTAGGTCGAGCAGGGCCGGATGGGGCTGGCCCTCGGCGGCGCCGCCGTTGATGGCGATCTCGTCGAAACCACCTTGCTGACCGGCCACCACCTCGATGTCTGCATCTGCCTCGAGGGCGTCCCATGACGAGGCCGGGAATCCCTGGGCCGCGTCGAGCTCGCCCTGCTGGAGGGCGGCCACCATGGCATCTGGGTTCTCGAAGAGACGGAAGATCACCTGGTCGTATGGAGGCTCCTCGCCTTCCCACCCCCAGTAGTTGGGATTGGCCGCCATCACCACCGATTGCCCCGGTGTGAACTCGGTGATGACGAAGGGCCCACTGCCTACGCCATCGTCGGCTGCGTACTGGGTGGCTGTGTCATAGTCGGTGGCGACCGGCTCCCATATGTGCTGAGGCACCAGGTAGACGTCCATGGTGGGAAGCTTCGGGTCCGGGACCGAGGACACGAGCTGAACCGTGCGTTCGTCGATCACCGTTGCCTCGATGTTCCCCACGGTCGAAACCATGTTGTCCCAACCCTGGTCTCGCCCCGTGTTGATGTTCCAGGCCACGTCCTCGGCGGTGAGTGGCTCGCCATCGGACCAGGTCAGACCCTCTCTCAGGGTGTACACGTACTCGATCCCGGGCTCGACCTCCTCCCACGATTCGGCCAGCCCAGGAACCGTCGCGAAATCGTCCGCGGCCTTGTCGGTGAGAGTGGCGTAGTGCAGGTTCCACACCTCATAAGCGGCGACCGTGTACCCGGAGGTCGGGTTGAGCACCTCCCAGTCCTGGGTCAGACCGACCCGGAGGGTTATCTCATCCTCCTCCTCCTGGGCGGAAGCGATCGGAACGAGGGACACCGCGACAACGGCGGCGATCAAGGACACCACGAGACGTCTCATCTGTTGACTCTCCATTCAGGTTGACCCGGGGCAATGTATTCACCTTCGCTCCGCCTTGGAGCGGATACGCCCCGACACATTCCGAGGAGCACCGGGAAAACGAAACCTGAATGACGATTCAGCCATCCCTGGTTACAGTGGCCGCACCCGAGCCGAGGTAGTCGCCGATGATCCGCGAGACACCGTTTCATCCCAGGACCAGCGTCGCCAACCAGACCGGCTTGTGGAGCCACTGGTCGGGCTACCTGGCCACCGACCGCTACCAGATGTCGGACAAGTTCGAGTACTTCGCCATCAGGAACTCGGCCGCCGTCATCGACACATCACCGCTCTACAAGTACCGAATCATGGGCAGCGACTCGGAGCGATTCCTGGCCGGGGTGCTGGCCAGAGACATTCGCAAGTGCCGTCCCGGTCAGGCCCACTACACGGTCTGGTGCGATGACGACGGCTGGGTGGTCGAGGACGGGGTGATCCTTCGCTTCAGCGACGACGAATTCCTCCTCACCGCCGCCGAGCCCAACATGGCCTATCTCCAGGACCTGGCGGGACGGATGGCCGTCGAGATCGTTGACGTCTCCGAAGACTACGGCGCGCTCGCCCTGCAGGGTCCCTATGCCAGGGAGATCCTGAAGCAGTTGGCGCCAGAGATGGAGGAGATCGGCTACTTCCATCTCACCCCGGCCAAGGTCGGCGACGCCGCGGTGACCATCTCCCGTACCGGGTACACGGGCGATCTGGGTTACGAGATCTGGGTCGATCGAGATGACGCAGTCGGGGTATGGGACACATTGTTCGAGGTGGCCTCACCGTATGGCGTCATCCCCGCCGGGCAGACCGCACTCCTCATCGCCCGCATCGAGGCCGGCCTGGTCCTCATCGACGTCGACTTTCACTCCTCCCGCTACGCCTGGAACGACGATCAGCGCACCACTCCCCACGAGCTGGGGCTGGGCTGGATGTTGCGGAATCTCGAGTCGGACGACCGTGCCTTCATCGGACGAAGTGCGATCGAGAGAGAGCTGGCAGAGGGCACCTCTCGGTGGAGAACGGTCGGGGTCATGGTCGACTACGAGGACTGGAACCGGGTCTATGGCGAGCGCAGCCTGATCCCGCCCAAGGATCACACCCCGGAGCATGGCGGGATGATGATCTACGACGACAGGCTGGAGCGGATCGGATACACCCCGAGCTTCGTCTACTCGCCGATGGTCCAGCGGCACGTCGGCATCGCCCGGGTCCGGCCCGAGCACGCCGAGCCCGGCTCCGAGGTCGGCCTGGAGGTCACCATCGATCATCGGTACGACGTGGTCAAAGCCAACGTCACCCTTCTCCCCTTCTACAACCCACCCAGAAAGACAGCCTGAGGTAGCCATGGCAGTGAAGAAGAAGTACGACGCCATCGTCATCGGCGGCGGCCACAACGGCCTGGTCAACGGGTCCTACCTGGCCAAGGCAGGGCTGGACACCGTGATCCTCGAGCGACGCCATCTGGTCGGTGGCGCCGCCATCACCGAGGAGCTCTACCCGGGCTTCAGCTTCACGACGTTCTCCTATGCACTGAGTCTCCTCCGTCCCGAGATCATCCATGAGCTCGAGCTGACCAAGCACGGGTTCATGCCATTGTTGATGCCCTCGACCTTCGCCCCCACCGAAGACGGCGAATATCTCCTGCTTGGACAGGACAAGAACGAGAACCACCACGAGATCGCCCGCCACTCGCCCCACGACGCCGATGCCTACGACGCCTACGGCCACATGATGGAGCAGGTAGTCCATGCCATCCGGCCATTGATGGATTCGATCCCCCCCGACATCACCTCGAAGGACCCCGAGGAGCGGGCTCGCATGGCGGCCATCGGCTCCTATCTCGCCGACCTCCCTCCCGGCGTCCTCCACGACATGATCCGACTCCTGACCGGGAGTGCGGCAGACATCCTGGAGGACTACTTCGAGTCCGAGCTCATGCAAGGCCTCCATGCGTCGTCTGGGATCATCGGGACCAAGGTGGGGCCGCGTTCCCAGGGATCGGGGCTGGTCCTCCTCTATCACTCCTTCGGAGAGCACGACGGGGCGTATGGAGCCTGGGCCTTCCACAAGGGTGGCAACGGTGGGTTCACCCAGGTCCTGGCCCGCGCCGCCGAGTCTTTCGGCGTCGAGATCCGGCTCGAGTCGCCGGTCGACCACGTGGTGACGAAGAACGGCCGGGCCACCGGGGTCGTGCTGGAGGACGGCACCGAGCTGCAAGCGAAAACCGTCGTCTCGGCGGTGGACCCGCGGCGCACCTTCATGGACCTGGTCGACCCACGAGAGTTACCCAGCGACCTTGTCGACAACATCAGACGGTTCAAGTTCCAGGGGACGTCGGCGAAGGTCAACTTCGCCCTCGACGCCAACCCCACCTACCCAGGTCTCGAGGGCAGGTCGGACCAGTACCGCGGCTTCGTCAACATGGGGCCGTCCCTCGACTATCTGGAGCGGGCCTACGACGACGCCAAATACGGGTGGTACTCGCAGAAGCCCTACATCGACGGCTGCATCCAGTCCAATGTCGATCCCGACATGGCTCCACCGGGGAAGGCAGTCATGTCCTGTTTCATCCAGTACGCCCCCTATCACCTCAAGAACGGTGACTGGGACGAGGAGCGCGACCGTTTCGGCGACAGGGTGCAGAAGACCTTGGAGGGTTTCTTCCCCGGCTTCTCCGACTTGGTGCTGCACCGAGAGGTGGTGACCCCCCTCGACATCGAGCGGGTGGTCGGCTTGACCGAGGGCAACATCTTCGCCGGCGAGTTCCTCGCCCCGCAGATGTTCTTCTTCAGACCGGCCCCGGGCTGGAACCAGTACCGGACCCCGATCGAGGGCTACTACCAGTGTGGTTCGGGGACCCACCCTGGCGGCTGTGTGATGGGCGCTCCCGGGCGTTTCGCCTCCCAGCAGATCCTGGGAGACCTCAAGAAGAAGAAGTAGTGCTTCGGGCCGGAGCCGCAGCTCCGACCCGAAGCAGATTTCGCGCGGGCTATGAGGTGACCGCGACCGATTCCACCGCCATCACCGGTTGGGCGACGACACGCGTCGAGCTGACGCTCACCGATCCGGACAAGCCCTCGACCCAGCAACTGAGGTTCACCTCGTCCCCAGCTGCCAGATTGCCGGCGACCACACTCGCCATGCTCTCCTGCCCAACATTTGAGTCGTTGTTGACAATGGCGATAGCTCTTCCGGTCGAAGCGCCTGCGGTCAAGTTGCAGACCACCCGCCCTCCTGCGCCGGCCCCATGCGCGGTGGCAACCCAGGTTCCCGTCACCACGTATGCCCCGGCAGGGAGATCGGTCAGGGTTGCGATCGACGTGGCTGTTCCCGACGTAGTCCCTGTCACGTCGGCCAATGCCGAGCGGGTCGCCTCGTGGGCCGTGCCCGCCACAACGGCAGTCGCTGCGTCCACCACCTGGTTCTCGGCGAGACGTCGCATGAACGCCGCCATCTGGCCCCGGGTCACGTTGTCTTCCGGGCAGTAGTTGGTGTTGGCCGGCGGGTTGCAGCCCACCGTGACGCCATTGTCCTTCATCCAGGCGATGGCGTCGTGGAAGGTGTGGTCATCAGGCACGTCGTTGAACGAGTGCGTGGCGAAGACCGCCACCGGTACGAGCAATGCGGCTACGACCAAGCCGACGAGAAGCGTGCTCTTTCGCACGAAGGACCTCCTTGTTGGGTCTGGCTCCGGACCCTAGCCATCGACGATGAACGCCTTCACGCCGGACGCCGCCCCGTCACCGAGTCTGGTTGGTCGGAGGCAAGAGGATCATGCCGTTGATACGCTCTCGCCAGGGAGCACACACATGGCGTCGAGCCAGTCGAGGGTCACATTTGTCGCCATCGTCCTGATCGCCGTCGCCTGCACCAATGACGCCGGCTCGCCGGCGCCTGAGGCAACCGCACCCCCGGACGCCTTCGCGCCGACGCCGACCATCGGCGGGCTCCCCGGCACCACGCTGGCGCCAACCACCACGATCCCCGACGAGCGTGTGGTTCTGCAGAGGGTGGATCCGGTGTCGCTGGAGCCGATGACCGCCTTCGAGCCGATCCCGATGGGCGATCACATGTGGAACTCGAAGATCTCATCCGACGGTCGCTACTTGGCGGCCACGGTCAACCAGGACGACACTGGAAGCTCCGAATTGCGCCTCGTCGACCTCCAGTCGTGGGCGCCCCGGGCCTCTTGGCCCGAATCCGGTGATCTCATCGTCCACGTGGACGAATCTGGAAACGTCTATTACATCAGCTACCGGTCGGGGCCCGAGTTTCGAATTGCCTGGGCGGGCGGAACCCAATCGAGCCTGGTCGTCTCGCTTCCCCTGCATTACTCGGTTTGGGGGGCGGAGCGTGCCACCGACGGCGACTTCATCCTCTACGGCGTCAAACCCGCCGAGCCAGGGTCGGGGAACCCGGAGCAGGTCTTCGTGGCCACGATCGACGTGGACAACGACGGCGCCTTGGCCGAGATCCCGCTGCCCGGAGTGAGTATCGGGACCGTGGACCCGGTCAGCCAAGGACCGTGGGCGTCATATCTCTACAACGTGCCATCGTTCACTTGGGATCCGATGGCATCACGCCTTCTCGTCGCCCATGCCGATGAAGACGTGGTGTCGGCGGTCGATCCGGTGAGGGGCGAGGTCGTCGAGCACACGATCGCGGGTACCGTGGACCTCGAGTGGGGCAGTCGGCGATTGAGCGCGATCAGCCCGGACGGACGCCTTCTCTACATCGCCACCACCGCGGTCGAACTGATCGAGGATGACGACGACTGGTCGGTGCGGACCTCACCTTCCGGCATCAAGGCCATCGACACCACCACCTGGCAGATGGTGGTACGAACCGATGAGCCGATCTCGATGATATGGGTCTCCCCAAATGGTGGCGTGCTGGGATCCGGGTATTCCACTGAGGAATCGGAGACGGTGTTTCTGGAGGAGTCGACCGGCCTCTATCTGATCGATCCCTCCGATCTCAGCGTCCGGGTCCACTACCCCCCGGAGTCACCCAATCAATTCTGGGGGCCGCTGTCCTTCACCGAATCCGGGTCGATCGCCTATGCGTCCACCTGGGTCGACTCACCGCGATTGCACGCCCTGGAGCTGGCCTCGGGCGAAATCCTCTCCACAGCCGAGGGCACTGAGATGCTGGAGATGATCGGGCCGGTCGGAGTGCTGGCCAACAATCGCTAACTTGCCGACCGATGCTGGAGAACCGCCCCGAACTGGCCGGCCGTCTCGACGAAGACCTCGTCGGCTGGCTCACCACCGTCACCCCGTCCGGGCAACCACAGAGCTCGGTCGTCTGGTACCTGCGGCATGGTGACGACCTGCTCGTCTACAGCAAGCCTGACGCCACCAAGCTGGCCAATATCGCCTCGAACCCGAAGGTGGCGTTCAATCTGCGTGGCGACCCGGAGGCAGACATGGTGGCGACATTCGAGGCCACCGCGACCATTGTCGAACGACCGACCCCCGCCCACGAAGATGCGGCCTATCTGACCAAGTACCGGTCTCAGATCGAGCGTCTGGGTTGGACCCCAGAGGAGTTCGCCGCCGATTATTCGACGTTGATCCGGTTGAGGCTCGATCGCATCCGGGCCTGGTAGACCATCCTCGAGGCGGTGCGTCACGGTTTCGCGACGCATCCCATCAGGATCAGGGTTGGTCGGGTATGACCAGTCAACCAGCCGCTGACGATGGCGTTGGCCGGCGCCACCAGGATGGCAACGACCATGAGACTCCAGAAGGAGCAGGTGAAGTCGAGGCCGGGGGCCGGCTGGATCGGTGGTCGTGGGTATCAGGAGACCTCGAGCAGTCTCCTAGCGGACAGGAAGAACCCGTACATCCGACAGGAGCGGGACAGGAGACCTTCGGGGCAGTCGAGGGCGAATAGCTCACGACCGAGGGAGAAAGAGAAGGGCCGTCGGATGACGGCCCTTCTCTCATTTCCCTCCCACGCCAGACCGTCCGTGAATCAGATGTATCAGGGCTCCCGGGGGCCGCTCCTTTCCGCAAGTGGGGGACAAAGGGTCCCTGACTACAGAAAGGGAGAGACATGTCTACGAGTGCCACCCAGCCGGGAACCACAACCGGCGTCGGCCGATCCGGCAAGGGGCTCGGCGTCGCGGCGGCTGCCCTGGCAGTCGTGATCGCCGCCGGCTTCGTTCTTGCCCTCAATCAGGGCGACGAGGCCAGCGTGTCGAACGCCTCGACCCGCGCAGCGGAGATCGCAAGCGACCGTTACGACGAGATGGTCCGACAGCTCGAGGCGGCCCACCAGGCCTCCACCAGGCCCAACCCGGCCGCCGAGCTAGAGCGGCTCAACGACCTGGCGTTCCAGGTCAGGGCCCAGCATCCTGCCTTCAACATCGAGAAGACCAAGATGGACCTGGCGGGACAGCTCGTCGAGCACCCCGGGATCTCCCCGGAGAAGACCCGGATGGAGTATCTGACCGAGAAGCTCGGTGAGGTGATCTACGTGCCCAGCATCTCCGACCCGGCTGTGGTCGGGTCGCGAAGCAACGGCAACCTCGACATGGTGCGGGCTCAGGAAGAGAGCCGGCAGCCGGCAGAGCTCGATCAGCCCGAGTGGGACAACCGGATTCCCTGAACCAAGGTCAAAGTCAGAATGAGTGGG
>JAICRU010000050.1 GCA_025937235.1 Acidimicrobiia bacterium | reverse complement strand
GGCCCTTGAGCCCGAGCGACCTCATCGACCGAGCCTTTGGCCCCCGCCTGTTCAGAGTCTGTGTGGAGAACGTGGCCGACTTCGTCAAGGCCACAGGCGACGACCCGGAGAGATGGGAGCTGGCTGCCCCGCCCGGTTTCATGGCAGCAACGTTGTTCGTCGTTGCCGCCGACCTGCTTCAGCAACTTGCAGACCATTCGGTCATCCACGGAGAGCAGATCTTCAGCTGGCATCGGCGGCTCGGAATGGAGTCGGAGTTGGAGGTGACCGGCAAGGTGAGCCGGGTGCGAGAGCGGGGAGGGGTCGAGTTCGTGAGCTTCGATGTGGTGGTCATCGACGACACCGGCCCCGTCGCAGATGCATCATCGCTCTTCCTCGTCTCGCCGAATACATCTTCCGAACAGGTCGAGGAGCGGGACGAGCCGGCCCCGGAGGACGACGGGGAACCGGGCCCGGGACAGGTGGGCGTCTCGCGTGCCGGTCTGGTCAGATATGCGGCGGCGACCCGTGACTGGAACCCGATCCATTGGGATCACGAGGCAGCCGTCGCCGCCGGTCTTCCCGGAGTCGTGGCCCATGGCCTGCTCCAGAGCTCCTGGGCGCTGGCGGCGGCCTCCCGGCTCAGGGAGGGAGATGCGCCCCTCCGTTCTGCGAAAGTCCGATTCCGCAATCCGCTTCCCCCCGCCACGCCCGTGACCGTCGGAATCGAGGAGTCCGGCGAGGGCGTGATCATTGCAGTGGAAGGCGACGGGGTCGAGTATGTGAGTGCGCGAATCGAGTTGTCGGAGTAGTAACCAGATGGAGATGCCTCGGGTCGAATCGGACAAGGAAAGAGAGCTCATCGCAAGAGCGCAGGCGGGCGACCGAACCGCCTTTGGCGCACTGGTTCGTGAGCATGGGAATGAGGTGTACACCTTGGCTCGACGACTGGTCGGGGATCCGCATCTCGCGGCGGACGTCGCCCAAGAGGCCCTGATCAGGGCCTGGCGGGCGCTGCCCAACTTCCGGGGGGATGCCGCCCTCTCCACCTGGCTGCACAGGATCACGGTCAACGCCGCTTGGACCCAGCGCCGGCGCGCTCGTCGTCACAGCGGCCCACCGCTGGACGATTTCATCGATGTGGCCGCCCCCATGGGACCCGACCACCCCGAAGTGGCCGGTGAGATGCTCGAGCTCCGTGGACGGCTTCGTCACGCGCTCGATTCGCTTCCCGAGGCCCAGCGTCAGGTGGTCGTCCTGAAAGACGTGTACGACTGGTCACATGCCGAGATCGCCGAAGCCATGGGTATATCGGTGTCGGCGGCCAAGGTGAGGCTGCATCGGGCGCGTGCCCGGCTCGCCCGGCAGCTGGAGCAATCGGCATGAACGTGATCTGCGAGGTGGCGGCGCCGCTCGTCGCCAACAGCGCGGTAGAGGGCCGATCTGTCGCTCGACCCTTCCGGGGGCATGCCGACGAGTGTCTCAAGTGCCAAGCCCGGCATGCCGCGATGACCAGGACCGCACGCGAGCTCGCCGCCATGTCGAACGAGACCTTCGCCGCCCCTCTCGACCTGGAGTGGCGGGTGATGTCGGCCCTCGAAGGCGAACTGGCGGTAGCCCGCTCCTGGCGCACTCCTGTCGCCGTGACCGCAGCAGTCCTCTCCATGGCCGCTGCGGTCCTCATCTGGCGTCTCCGCCCTCGCACCCAAACCTGAGGTACCGACCACACGAGCGACACTGCCCATCTGGCTCCGGCCCGGCAAAGACACACGTAGGGTCTTGCTCAGAAGAAAGATGGGCTTACCGCAAGCGAAGGCAATCTCCAGCTCGGAAATCTCCAGTCAGGCGCATAAGGCGAGGGGTGTAGTGGTAATGGCCGGGTAACCTGTCGTCGGGAGGCTTTCATTTGTCACGAGGATCTGACCGGGGTCGGCTGACAGCCGGCGTATCGACTCTGGGCCTCGTCGTGACGATTTTGGTCCTTCAAGCTACTACCGCGGCCCCCGCCGCGGCTTCTGTGCTGTTCGTCCAACCGACCGGGATCGGCGGGCTGCCCGCCACTGTCACTGGCTCCGGCTTCGAAGATGTGCGTGTCAGCCTCTGCTGGGACAGGGCCGGGTGCTCCAACTTAGGACAGGACACCCCGGTGCTTGGCACTTTCACCACCGACATCATCGTGCCAGAAGGCGCTGCCCCCGGGCAGCATTCGATCTACGCCTGCCAATCCGGAAGCTGCTCCTCCGCTGTGATCGAGGTGATCGGTTCTGATACGACTACGACGACCACCGCAACGACGCCGACCACGGAAACGACCACAACAACACTTTCTCCAACTACGTCAACAACACTTTCTCCAACTACATCGACCCCCGCGACCACCCCTACTACCAGTGCTGCGACTACAACCACCACGTCTCTTGGTGCTACCACCAGCGTGCCGTCACGTTTCCCGACATCGACAGCAGGGCCTGACACCACTCTCGTCGGCCCATCTCCCGTTGGAGCCCCGACCACGTCGCTGCCGGCAATCACCGGGACGACGGATCACCTGGGTGAAGGGGATCAAGATGAGGGGGAGGACGAAGCTCAGTTGGGTGCTGGGTCCGATGCAGACCCTCCCACCCCCATTCTGGATGCGGTGATGAGTGGTGTATTCTCAATCGACCCTCCGACCTCCTCGGAAGACCAATTGGTGACGGGCCCGCTCGATGCTGCGACCCCGATACCGGAGCCGTCCTCGGACTCGGCGCCCCAAGACGAACCATTGGCGAAAAACCGGGCCCCCGCAGACTTCCCGATGCCTGACATCGGCATGTGGGTAGTGTGGCTCGCCGTCACTGTCAGTGTGTCCGCTTTCGCGTTGACGTTCGATGTGGTCCGTCAACGGCGCAGCCGCTGATGGACGCCTGAAGGCCTCCCACTCGGCCCCGCCAGGTCGCTGACCCCGCCCATCGACTGGGAACAGTCGGCGGCGACGGTCGAGGCAGAGTCTCCTACGTGCCGATGGGACTCCGGGACAGGGCTGACACCGACCCGGTGGGATCGTCGAGGCAGTTGCAGTGGACTGTCTGAACGATACCGCTGGATCGCGCCACTCGTCGACCTGTCCCACACCATCGATGCGGGGATGGTCACCTATCCGGGGGCTGCCCGGGCCGGAGATCAGCGAGTATCTGTCGCGGGCCGACTCCAGGGCCAACTATGCCCCAGGGACCGAGTTCCTAATCGGCAGGATCGACATGGTGGGAAACACGGGCACCTATCTGGACACACCTTTTTCACCGTTACGACAGTGGGTCCGACCTCGCAGGACTTCCCCTCGAAGATGTCGCCGACCTGCCGGGTTGTGTATCGAGGCCGCCGGGCCCGAGATCGGGCCGGAGGTGGTGAGCGACTGCAGCTGAGGGCATGGCGGTCCTCTTTGCACCGGCTGTGATCGGCACTGGGGGACCGACACCTACGGTGACCCGAACCACCCGTTCGTCAACTCTGACCTGGCGGCGAGCCTGGTCGAGGGTGGGGCGGTGTTGGTGGGAATCGATTCGGTCAACATCGACGACACCCGGGGCGGCGACCGTCCTTCCCACAGTGGCCTCCTCGCCCCCGGGATCCAGGTCGTCGAGCACCTCACGGGTCTCGAGGCGCTGGTGGGGAGGGTTTTCTCTTCTTCGCCGTTCCTCCAAAGGTGAGCGGATTCGGGACATTCCCGGTGCGCGCCTTCGCCACAGTGGGCGATTGAGACGACCCGCCCGATGCGCCGGCTCGAGCAGAGCCGCATTCGGCCGCGCTTCCCGGCGAGGAGTTTCCACACCAACCCGGCTTGCCTTATACTTGGTCATCCCGCGAACCCCCTAGGGGTGTAGCTCGAATTGGTAGAGCGCCGGTCTCCAAAACCGGAGGTTGGGGGTTCGAGTCCCTCCGCCCCTGCCAGTCTTTGACCGTGGATACGATCAGGAAGAACTGATGAACCGAGAAATGCGCCGCATGCAGGAACGCGAAGAGCGTCTGCAGAAGAAAGGTGACACCGGCCGAGACAAGGCCAGTCGCCGCGCCGCAGCCATGACCAAGACGCCTGCCGCGGAGCGGAAGTCCCTCTGGGGACGCCTGCGCGAGTACCTGCACGAGGTTCGCCAGGAGCTGCGCAAAGTGACCTGGCCGACCCAAGAGCAGATGATTGCCTTCACGGCGGTGACCGTCATCACCGCAGTTGTCTTGACCGCCGTGGTGTTCGGCCTCGACGTGGTCATGAAAGAGTTCGTGTTCTGGCTCGTGGACAGATCCTGATGCCTGATCTGGAGACCGCCGAGATGGAGACTCCCGAGCTGAAGGACTCCGACCTGGAGGAATCCGAGGACGCCCCTGAGGCGGAGACTCCCGAGCGGGAAGACTCCGAACTGGAGGACTCCGACGCTCCCGAGCCGGAGTCTCCCGAGCTGGAGGAATCCGAGACCTCGCAGGGCTCTGCGCCGGGCAGGGATGTCGACATCACCGAGCTCGACACCGTGGAGCTGACGCCGGTCGAGACCGAAACCACCGAGGCCGAGTCGGGCGGAGACGAGACGGAGTCGCCCGAACGAAGCGGGGAAGATGAGGTCGCCCCGGTGTCGGCAATCCCGGCCAGTCCCTACGACATGCCGGGCGACTGGTACGTGATCCACTCCTACTCGGGCTACGAGAACAAGGTCAAGGCCAACCTCGAGACCCGGATCCAGTCGATGCACATGGAGGATCGGATCTTCGAAGTCCACATCCCCATGGAGGACGTAGTCGAGTTCAAGGGGGGCAAGAAGGTGACGGTCCCCAAGAAGGTCTTCCCCGGCTACATCCTGGTCCGGATGACGCTCGACGATGACTCCTGGTACGCAGTGCGTAACACACCTGGTGTCACCGGCTTCGTCGCCGGCAATGCCCAGAAGCCGACCCCTCTCTCCCGTCGTGAGGTAGAGCGATTCCTCGGCGTCCAGGAGGAAGAGGAGAAGGCCAAGCCACGCTTCAGGCCGGAGTGGGAGGTGGGCGAGCAGGTCAGGGTCGTCACCGGCCCGTTCGCTGACTTCAACGGCGTCATCGAGGACATGAACGTCGACCAGCAGAAGATCGTCGTCCTCGTCAACATCTTCGGCCGAGACACACCGGTGGAGCTCGGCTTCGAGGACATTCAGAAGAGTTAGGTGCCGGGTATTGGTGCCTGGTACTGGGACAGGAAGAATCAATGGGTAGAAGAAGACTCGTAACCACGCTCAAACTGCAGTTGCCCGCCGGCCAGGCCACCCCAGCCCCCCCGGTCGGCACCGCGCTCGGCCCGCACGGCGTCAATCTCATGGAGTTCGTCAAGGCATACAACGACGCCACCGCCAGCCAACGCGGCCAGATCATCCCGGTCGAGATCTCGATCTACGAAGACCGGTCCTTCGACTTCGTGATGAAGACCCCCCCAGCCGCCGCCCTGCTCAGACAGGCCGCCCGGGTGGACAAGGGCTCGGGCGAGCCCAACAAGGAGAAGGTAGGGAGCGTCACCCGGGCTCAGGTGAAGGAGATCGCCGAGACGAAGATGCCCGATCTCAACGCCGTCGACATCGAGGGCGCGATGAAGATCGTCGAGGGCACTGCCCGGTCCATGGGCATAACGGTGACGGGCTGACGTTCGGCGACCGACCGCACAGCAAGTGGGAGGCCGTGAGGCCGCCTGGACCACAAGGAGAGAAAATGGCCAGACATGGCAAGAAGTACCGCGAGGCCAGCATGCGGTACGACAAGCAGACCCCCTATGGGCCGCAGGAGGCCCTGGAGCTGGTCAAGACGCTGGCTCCGGCCAAATTCGACGAGACCGTCGAGGCGGTCTTCAAGCTCGGCATCGATCCCAAGAAGGCGGATCAGCTGGTGCGCGGGACCGTTTCTTTGCCGCATGGAACCGGCAAGGATGTCAAGGTGGCGGTGTTCGCCCCGGCGGACAAGGAGAAAGAGGCCACCGAGGCGGGGGCCTCTTTGGTCGGGGGCAAGGAGCTGGTAGAGAAGCTGCAGGCCGGTGGTGAGCTCGACTTCGACGTCGCCATCGCCACTCCTGACATGATGGCCGAGGTGGGCAAGTTGGGGAAGATCCTCGGCCCGCGCGGTCTCATGCCGAACCCGAAGGCGGGCACCGTGACCCCTGATGTGGCCAAGGCCGTTTCCGAATTCAAGGCAGGGCGCATCGAATACCGGAACGACCGCTACGGGAACGTGCATGTGCCGTTGGGAAAGGTGTCCTTCGGTTTGGATCAGCTGTCCTCGAATCTGGCGGCCCTCGCCGCAGAGCTGATCAGGGCCAAGCCGGCCGCTTCGCGGGGTCGCTACCTCCGTCAGATGTCGGTGTCCTCGACCATGGGTCCTGGGGTCAAGGTCGACGTCGGCGCCATCGAGGACTTCGCCAAGAACGCAAGCTGAGCGTCTACTTCCCGCCTCGAAGAAGCACGCGTGGCGCGGTGCATCAGAAACTGGAAGAGCCCCCATCCGGGGGCTCTCCAGTTGAAACAGGGGGGATCTCCGCGCTCCGGTATCCCGTGGGCTTTGAGGGCTTCGGCTGCCAGGTCCACCGTCCGCACGCTTCCGACAATTCGTCTGTGGACCAGGGTAGGGGCTGGTCTCATCCGTCGGTCACGCGACCCTCGAATATTTGGGGCCCGAAGAGCGGGTGGGGGCGGTCAGGGAACCCACCCGAGGTCACGGAGACCCCCTGTTCTCAATAGTTCGTAGTGTCGCGCGACCTCTGATGGGTGTCCAGGGAGAATCTGGAAATTCGCCATCTCCAGGGGTTTCAGGGCGAGATACGGCCGCTATCCGTAGCGAAAACGACCCAGAAAACCGAACAAGGCCTGGTTGAAGGCCCGGGGCTGCTCCAGGCTGGGGAGATGAGCGGCGTCGGGGATTACCACTGCGGGCCCATCACTCAGTGTGGCGGCCAGATGGTCTGCCGACTGGCGCGCATCGGGGAGATCGTTCTCACCGACCATGATGAGGACAGGCATGGCGATCTCGCCCATGCGCTCCGCCCGGGGCGGCTCGATCACCACGACCAGCTCGTCCCGCCTTTCTTCAGTGGCGAGGATGGCGCGGTCCATCTCGATCAGTTCGGCGATCACCGACGGGTCGACCGAGTCCTTCTCGCGCCCGTAACCCACCACCCAGACCTCGGCGTCGAGCTCGGCGACCCGGTCAAAGTCGCCTCTCTCGTAGGACTCGAGGATCTCGGCCCACTGCGGGGGCTCGTAGTCATCGAGATCAGCACCCGGGGCGCCGGCGCCGACCAGGACCAGCGCGGTCACCCGCGATGGCGCGGCCAGGCCGAGGTCGATAGCGGTGCCGCCGCCCATGGAACAGCCGACGATCACCGCCTCATGGATGCCGAGGTGGTCCATCACGGCCAGGACGTCGTCGTGGTTGGTGAAGTTCTCTTCGGCCAGCTCCGTGGCGCCGTGACCTCTCAGATCGAGGCTGACGAAGCGAAAGCCTTCCGGAACGGATGTGAGCTGGTGACGCCACATACGACGGTCGGCCACGCCGGCGTGGATGAACATCACAGCGGCGCCCTCACCCGCCGTTTCGTAGGCGATGCGGGCGCCGCCCGAAGGAGCAAAGCCGTTGGTCGTCGATATCCGGACACCCTACGTGCGTGGAGACGCCTGGCACAATCGGCGCGATGAACAGCGGCGCTCTCGTCGAGCTGAGGGTGATCTGTCTCTCCTTTCCCGAGACCACGGAACGTCTCAGTCACGGCGAGCCCACCTGGTTCGTGCGGGAGAAGAAGGTCTTCGCCACCTACGCCGACCATCATCACGACGACCGTCTCGCATTTTGGTGCGCCGCCCCGCCGGGCGCTCAGGAGGAGAGGGTCTCCATGTCACCGGATCTCTTCTTCAGGCCGCCTTACGTTGGGCACCGGGGGTGGCTCGGGGTGTACCTGGACGTCCCGGTCGATTGGGACCAGATCGCAATCCTGGTCGAAGACGCCTACCGGATGATCGCTCCCAAGTCGTTGGTGGCTCTGCTCGACTAGGGCAGGAATCATAAGTTTCGAATTGCCCAGCATCGGGTGCCCGGTACAATCCCGCGTGCAACTCCATACCTCGGCCCAAGACCGTCGGTGCCCTCGGGGCTCAAAGGGCTCTCCCGCCAACGCAGGTCGCTCCTCGTGAGCCCCTTGTCATGATGCCGAGGGGTTCTGTTGTCTATCGACGGAGGAGCGAATGCCGAGACCAGAGAAGGTCCAGGCTGTCGCCGACATCAAAGAGAGTCTCGAGGGATCCGAAGCGGTCTTCCTGACCGAGTACCGCGGCCTGACCGTGAAGGCGGTACAGGAGCTGCGGGCAAGTCTTCGTGCCAGCGGCGCCGAGTACAAGGTCGTCAAGATGACCCTGGCCCGGCTGGCCGCCGACGATGCGGGGATCACCGGGCTCGACGAGCACCTGCTCGGCCCGACCGCGCTCGCTTTCGCCAAGAGCGATCCGGTGGCCACTGCCAAGGCGCTCAAGGATTTCGCCAAGACGCACGAGGTCTTCGTGATGAAGGCCGGTGTGCTCTCGGGGAACATCCTGAGCCCGGAAGAGGTCTCCCGGCTGGCCGAGATCGAGTCCCGAGAGGTCCTCTTGGCCAAGATCGCAGGCGCTGCCAGGGCCCCGCTGGTGCAAGCGGCCGGGTTGTTCGCCTCGTTCAACCGCAACGCGGCATCGATGTTCAAGCAGCTCATGGACAAGAAAGAAGAGTCGGGCGACTTCGCCCCGGCAGAAGGCGAGCCAAACGCCACCCTGCCCGCGGAGGAGCCTGTTGAAACCGACACGGCCGCCAAGGCCGAGGAGGAGTGATCAATGGCCGCGAAGACCAAGCTCAGCACCGATGAGCTCATCGCAACGTTCGAGGGCATGACGGTCCTCGAGCTCAAGGAGTTCCTCGACGCTTTCGAGGAGAAATTCGAAGTAACTGCCGCCGCCCCGGTGGCCGTCGCTGCCGCCCCCGCCGCTGGTGGCGATGGTGGTGGTGGTGCTGCCGCCGCCGAGGAGAAGGACGAGTTCGACGTAGTCCTCACCGGCGCCGGCGCTCAGAAGATCCAGGTCATCAAGGAAGTCCGCGGGCTCACCAGCCTCGGGCTGAAGGAGGCGAAGGATCTCGTCGACGGCGCTCCCGCCAACGTGCTGGAAGGGGTGGACAAGGAGACGGCGGACAAGGCAAAGGAGGTCCTCGAGGCCGCCGGTGCCAGCGTCGAGCTGAAGTAGCGACCACTCGCTTGCTTTGAAGAAGACGGCCCCGTGGCCGTCTTCTTCGCTATGCAGCCGTCACGTATGGGTCACGCTCGGCGTCAGGAATTCGGCGCGAAGTACCCGGTCACCACCTGTGTCTCTCGTTCCCGGAGCAGCACGTTGGTGTCGAGGAGCTCCAGGTTCTGGGTCAGATAACGAGAGGCTTCGGGGATGGGGTGCTCGGCGAAGAACGCCTTAACGTCGGCGGCCACCTCGGGTTGGGACAAGGCGGGCACGCCCTCGACAACACGTCTCTTCGTCATGCCGGGCATGACCTCGAGCACGTCATCCCAGCGTTCCCGTGCGTTCCGCCAAACGGCGGGCCCGGCGTCGCCTGCTAGGAGGCGTGCGAATACCCAGAACCCATCCTGGGTCCGGATGTCGCCGTCGACGACCTTGTCCATGGTGGACAGAGCCAGGTCCTCGACCTCCACCCCGGCGACGGAGCGCAGAAACCGCACCTTCTCGGTCGGGGCGGTCCTCTTCTGGTAGGCCTGCCACAGCGCCTCGTACTCATCGCGGCCCCCATGCCTGGAGTAGACAGACAGCGCGGCGGTGCACACTTCCGGATCGAACTCGTCGCCCTCGAGGACGGCTGTGGCGATCGCTCGTGCCTTTCCGATCGTCCCCTCGTCGTGGCCGAGGTTGCCCTGGGCTGCGATGAGATCACCTCGGAGCTTGCGGGTCAGATCGGTCTCCCCCGCCCTCGCCTCCCAACCGAGCCGGTCGAGGGCGGGGCGCACCAGATCCCGAACGAATGTCTCGAAGGCAGGCCGGGTCTCGGGGGCCAGGGCATGATGCTCGATGGAGCGAAGCCCGCCGAGGACAACCGACCAGATGGCGTGCTCCGACTCATCTCCAAACCTCCCGACCAGGTCGAGAAAGTCCGACGTCGGTACCTGTGCCGACCGCACCATTGCCCACGTGTCGGAGACAAGGCTGTATCGCTCGATGTCGTCGAGGCCGTCGAGGTTGCCCATCAGCCCGAGGAACAGCTCATCCGAGTATCGGGTGCGATAGAACCCGTGGCCGCCGGCGTTGGCCACGAGATAGTCGATGCCACCGTTGATCGGGAGCACCATCTCGTCGGTGTCGAGGAGCGCCTTCTTCTCGAAGACCACCCCGTCGACGACGCCACGCAGGTGAATCGGCACCTTCCAGATCGTGGTGTCTGTCTCATCCGGGATGGCCAGGAACCGCCGTTGGCTCAATCGCACCCCGCCGGGCACCACTACGACATCGATCTGGGGGAAGCCTCTCTGATTCACCCAACTATCCATGATCTCGCCCACGGGCCAGTCCGAAGCGCCGTCGAGGCCCTCCCAGAGGTCGCTCGTGACGGTGTTGGCGTACTCGTGCTTCCGCAGGTAGTTGCCGACGCCGGTGCGGAACTCCTCCTCCCCGATGAACTGCTCGATCATTCGCAGCACCGCCGAGCCCTTGCCGTAGGTGATCGAGTCGAACATCTCCTCGACCTCGGCCGGGGAGTTGACCTCGAACTCGATCGGTCGGGTGCTTGCCAACTGGTCGGTGCTCATCGCCCAAGGCACCTCGAGGTTGGCGAAGGCCAGCCATCTCTTCCAGTCCGGCTTCCTGGCATCGGTCGCCTTCAACTCCATGAAGCTGGCGAAAGCCTCGTTGAGCCAGGCACCCTCCCACCATCGCATGGTGACCAGGTTTCCGAACCACTGGTGGGCGATCTCGTGCCCGATGACGTCGAGACAGGCCTGAAGCTCGCTCTGGCTCGCCCTCGCCTCGTCGAGCAGGAGATAGGCGTCCCGGTAGGTGATCAGCCCGACGTTCTCCATCGCCCCGGCGGCGAAATCGGGGATGGCGACGTGGTCCAGCTTTCGCTCCGGGTACGGGATCCCGTAGTAGTCGGAGAGATACTCGAAGCAGAAGACCGCGTTGTCCAGGGCGAGTGCGGTGAGCTCCAGGTTGCCCTGGGGGACGACGATGCGGACCGGGGTCTCGTGGGCCAGGACCGGGTCGGTCGCCTGGAATGGCCCGACGATGAAGGCGAGGAGGTAGGTCGACATCTTCATCGTCTCGGAGAACTCGAATCGGACCCGACCGTCCTCGAGCCTGGTCCGCGCGACCTCCTCACCGTTGGAGAATGCCTCGAGACCGCCGGCGACCACCATCGTCGTCTTGAAGGTCGCCTTCAGGTCGGGCTCGTCCCAGCAGGGAAGGACACGTCGGGCATCGGTCGCCTGACATTGTGAAGTGGCGATGACGTGCTCGTTGCCCTCTCCGTCCCGGTACACCGACCTGTAGAGCCCGCGTAGTTGGTCGTTGATCAGGCCGGTGTAGGCGATGTCGAGTATGTAGCCGCCGGGTGGGGCCACGGTCTCCAGCTTCAGCGTCGCGCGGGCGAACTCCTTGTCGTAGGTGATGTCGGTGACCGCGATCTCCCCCTCGGCGCCTCGCAGCCTGCTGGTGCCGAGCTCGATCTCGGCGGCGTTGAGGACTACCTCGTCGATGCTTTCCGATACTCCGACCTCGATCGATACCTTGCCGTCGAACGTGAAGGTGTCGAGATCGGGCTCCAGACGCAGGTCGTAGCGGGTCGGAAGCACGGTCCGGGGCAGTCGGAACGGGTTCTCAGGCAATTTGGGGAGCCTCTCGATCGACGGTGGACCGGCCGATGGTACCGACCTGACATTGCTCAAGGCATGTGTCCCTTTACCCTGAGCACCGTGAGTGAACACTCCACGATCCTGGTTGCGGTCCACGGCCCTGACGGGCCGGGCATCTCGGCCGGATTGATGTCGGTTCTGGCCGACGCCGGGGTCGAGGTCTACGACGTCGAGCAGATCGTGGTGCGTGGCCGGCTCACGCTCAACGTCCTGATCGGCGTGTCCGGGGAAAGGGCCACCATAAGGGACCTGCTCTTCTTCGGTTGGGAGCGCGGTCTGAACGTCGAATTCGAGAAGGTCGACGACACTCCTACTCCGACGCGGCCGATGTCGGTCGTGACAGTGATCGGCATGGCCGTCGGTCCCGATGACTTCGGGGCGGTCGCCGCTGCCATTGCCGATGCCGGCGGCAACATCGACCGGATCTTCCGGCTCTCCAGGTACCCCGTAGTGAGCTACGAGTTGCTGGTCAGCAACGGGAACCTGGATCAGATGAGGGAGAACCTGGTCCGGGCCGCGGCGGAGCGACCGATCGACATCGCCATCCAGCGTGATGGGCTGGAGCGAAGGGGCAAGCGAATGGTGATCATGGACGTCGACTCGACCTTGATCCAGGAAGAGGTGATCAACCTCCTGGCCAGGGAGGCAGGAGCGGAGGAGCATTGCGCCGAGTTGACCTATCTCACGCTCAACGGTGAGATCGACTTCGAAGAGGCGCTCAGGGAGCGGGTGGCTCTGCTCAAGGGCCTGGACCAGACCGCCATAACCCGGGTCCATGAGAACATCACACTGACCAGCGGGGCCCGAACCTTCATCCGCACCCTCAAGCGCCTGGGCATGGTGACGGCGATCGTGTCGGCCGGGTTCACCCGATTCACCGATGTCCTCGCCGCCGACCTGGGCATCGACTACTCACTGTCGAACACCCTCGAGATGAAAGACGGCCTCCTCACCGGCCAGCTCGCCGGCGAGCTAGTCGACGGAGCGCGAAAGGCCGCGTTCCTCAGGTCGATAGCCGAAGCCGAGGGAATCCCCCTCTCCCAGGTGGTCGCAGTCGGCGACGGAGCCAATGACCTCGACATGCTCGCCACCGCCGGGCTCGGCATCGCGTTCAACGCAAAGCCGGTGGTGAAGCAGCGGGCCGACACCGCCATCTCCGTGCCCTATCTGGACGCCATCCTCTTCACGATGGGCATCCGCCGGCAGCACGTGGAAGAGGCGGACGCCGAGGATCCCACCTTCGAGGTGGGCAGGCGGATCGAGGTCCCGGGGACACCGCCCATCTGATCGCTACGCGAGGATGGGCGCGGCTTGCCCCCGGAGAATCCGCACAGAAGGTAGGTCAACCACTCCAGTCGTGATGGAAGAAGTCGCCCCGTGGTCGGTCGACTCGCTCGAAGGTGTGGGCGCCGAAGAAGTCCCGTTGGGCCTGGATGAGATTGGCGGGCAGTCGCTCGGAGCGGATCCCATCGAAGTAGGACAGGGCGCTCGAGTAGGCGGGGGCCGGGATCCCGGCATGGGCCGCCCCGGCCACCACTTCGCGCCACGAGGTCCCTGCTGTTTTCAACGCCTCGGCGAAGAAACCGTCCTCGATCAAGTCGGGCAGCCCCGGGTCACGCCGGAAGGCGGCGGTGATGTCCTCGAGGAACACGGCCCGGATGATGCAGCCTGCCCTCCAGATGGATGCAATCGTGCCCAGGTCCAGGTCCCAGCCGAACTCGTCCGACGCGGCACGCATCAAACGAAACCCCTGGGCATACGAGATGATCTTCGAGGCGTATAGCGCGTTCTCCACGTCGTCCGGGCCGACCTCGCTCAGCTGGCCCACTGCACCGTCGTAGATCTGAGCTGCGCGCTTCCGGGCATCGGGATCGGAGCTGACGATGCGCGCATACACCGCCTCGCCGACCAGAGTCGTTGGCTGACCCAGGTCCATCGAGGAGACGACGGTCCACTTCCCGGTGCCTTTCTGGCCGGCCGCGTCGAGGATGAGGTCCACTATCGGCCCACCGTCGAGCTCGGTGGACAGGATCTCGCTGGTGATCTCGATCAGATAGGACTGCAGCCGGCCCTCGTCCCATCGGGCGAATACCTTCGACATCTCGGCGGGCGTCATACCCATGCCCCGGCGCATCAGGTCGTAGGCCTCGGCGATCACCTGCATGTCGCCGTACTCGATCCCGTTGTGAACCATCTTCACGAAGTGACCGGCTCCCCCCGGCCCCATCCACTCACAGCAGGGTTTGCCGTCGGGAGCCTTGGCCGCAATCGACTTCAGCATGGGCTCGACGTGCTCCCAGGCGAGGCGGCTCCCCCCGGGCATGATCGAAGGGCCATGGCGGGCGCCCTCCTCGCCGCCCGACACCCCCATGCCGAGATAGAGGAGGCCTCGTGACTCGACGAGAGCCTGGCGGCGGTCGGTGTCCGCGTACAGCGAGTTCCCCCCGTCGATGATGATGTCGCCCTCTTCGAGATATCCCAGAAGTGACTCGATCACCGCGTCCACCGGCTTGCCAGCGGTGACCATCACCAGGACGACGCGTGGGCGCTTCAGCAATCGCACCATCTCCTCGATCGTTGCGGCCGGGGTGATCCCGAGACCACCCGCCTCTCCTGCCATGAACTCGTCGGTGACCGAGGTGGTGCGGTTGTAGGCGGCGACGCGGTGACCCCGATCGGCCAGGTTCAGGGCCAGATTCGCTCCCATCACCCCGAGACCGGCGACAGCGATATCTGCGGTCTCAGTCATCGAAATCGAGCGTAGCCGTCGTCGCTTTTCGCACCACTCCGCTGCCCCGGTTTAGGCTCGGCCGCGGTGACGTCCAGGATCGGTGTAGACGTTGGCGGGTCCGGTGTGAAGGCCGGTGTCGTCGACGTCGAGGAGGGGACGCTCGTCAGCGAGCGGCTCCGGCTGGACACGCCGGAGCCTTCGACCCCCGATGCGGTGGCGGGTGCCGTCGCCGATCTGGTCGGCCGGCTCGACGCCCCCGGACCCGTCGGAATCGGCTTCCCTTCGGTTATCCGCCAGGGATGGGTGGCGACGGCCAACAACATCGATCCGTCCTGGATCGGTGTGAATGCGCTCGAGTTGTTCGAGGCGGCGCTGGGGAGGGAGGTGAGGCTGTTGAACGACGCCGACGCGGCCGGCCTCGCCGAGGCGAGATACGGCGCGGCCAAAGGTGTCGATGGCAAGGTGCTGGTGCTGACCTTCGGGACCGGCATCGGGAGCGCTCTGCTGGTGGACGGGGCGCTGGTCGCCAATGTCGAGCTTGGCCAGCTCGAACTGAACGGCGTTCGTCCCGCGGAGAGGCGCTACTCGGCAAAGTCACGCAGAGCGGAGGACTTGGGGTGGGATGAGTGGGGGAGACGGGCGCGTGAGTTCTTGATACTGGTCAACGAGGTGTTCACCCCGGACCTGATCGTCATCGGAGGCGGCGTCTCGAAGTTCTGGGAGGAGTTCTCCGAGCACGTCACCTTCGACGATCTGAAGACGACCAGGGCGGCCTTGGTCAACAACGCCGGAATCGTCGGAGCCGCGGCCCTCGCCGCAGGCGACTGAACCTCAGCGACTGAATTGGGCGAATCTGGATCGCGAGGTCTCGGGGACCCTCACTTCGAGGACCATCCCGTTGTCGTCGTGTTTCTCCTCTATGACTTCCCCGAACCGATGCGCCGCGGCTACTACATCACCCCGCGCATAGGGGATCTCGAGGGTGAGGGTGACCATGGCCCGTTCCAGCAGCTCCCCGATCCGCTCGACCAGGAGCTCGAGCCCTTCGTGCTCGAGCGCCGATACGACGAGCGCCTCCGGGTACAGGTTGGCCAGCCGGACCAGAGCATGCTCTCCGATCAGGTCGGACTTGTTGAAGACCATCAGCTCGCGCAGCTCTGCGGCCCCGATCTCCATGAGGACCTCCCTGACTGCGGCGATCTGACCTGCGGGATCGGGGTCGGAACTGTCGACGACATGGAGGAGGAGATCTGCCTCGGCCACCTCGGAGAGTGTCGAGCGAAATGCCTCGACCAGGTGGTGAGGCAGCCGCCGCACGAAGCCGACGGTGTCGGCCAGGAGGAAGGGGCGCTGGTTGGGCAGCTCGAGACGGCGCACCGTGGGGTCGAGGGTGGCGAACAGCCGGTCCTCGACCAGGACATCGGCGTCGGTGAGGGCGTTGAGGAGGGTGGACTTGCCCGCGTTGGTGTACCCGACGATCGCCACCTGAGGGATCTCGGTTCGCCGACGCGACTTCCGCTGCGTCTCACGATGCTGCACGGCTCGGGCGAGCTCGCGCTCCAATTTCGAGTTGCGTTCCAGGATCCGGCGCCGGTCGGTTTCGAGCTTGGTCTCACCGGGGCCACGGGCGAGGACTCCGGCGCCCTGCTGCGAGAGGCTGGTCCCCTTGCCGCGCAGACGGGGGAGGTTGTAGCGATTCATGGCCAGCTCGACCTGGAGGGCGCCCACCTTGGTGTGGGCGTGCTGGGCGAAGATGTCCAGGATGAGACCCTCCCGGTCGACCACGTCACACCCGAAGAGCTTCTGGAGACTGCGTTGCTGGGCCGGAGTCAACTGGTTGTCGAAGATCACCACGTCGATGTCGAGCGCCTGGGTCAACGTGGCCAGCTCCTCCGCCTTGCCCGACCCGATGTAGGTGGCCGGCTCGATCGAATGTCGTCGTACCAGTTCCTGATCAACCGGCTCTGATCCGGCGGTGTCGGTGAGCAGGGCGAGCTCGTCGAGGCTTCGCTCGGCGTCGATGGTGGCCATTCCGGGCAGCTCGACACCGACCAGGAAGGCTCGCTGTATGGCGACTTCGAGGTCGGTGATGGTCGCGGTCAGGCGACGGCGGCGTCTGGAGGCGTGTTCCTGAGTCATGGGGTCGGAGCGGCGAAGAGGGAATGGTGGCGGCTACGAGCCGCGGGTGCGGGTGAATTCCTGTGACCTGGGGGCAACCGGCTCAGAGGTACTGGCCTTCGTCCCCAACGTGATCCAGTTCCTCCTCGGCGATGATCTGCGACTCACGGACCGCGATCACCGGCTTGCCAGTCGCGGGCCAGATGAAGCGCCAGGCGCCGGTCGGGACCGCCCAGAACCGCTGGCCCGTCTTGACGTCGACCAGGGCGAGGGCGTCGTTTCCGTCTTTGGTCCCGATCGGCACCAGCAGCCCGGATCGGGTGGTCGACTCCTCGGGGGCGTGGCCAACCCTCCAACCGGCCATCACCTTGTAGCCGTTGTCCTGATATATGGGCAGGTTCGCAGACATCATCCGTGCCCGTAATTGTCGCATGCGCGGATGGCAACGGAATCTCGCCCGTTCTCGATATCTAGGCTCAGGGACCGATGTCTCGAAAAACAACCTTCTCCGAGGCCCTGGACTACCACGAGAAGCCGACTCCGGGCAAGACCGCGATCCGTTCGACCAAGCCGACAGCTACCCAGGCCGACCTGAGCCTGGCTTACACCCCGGGTGTGGCCGAGCCCTGCATGGTGATCGCCGAGGACGCCGACGCCGCCTTCCGGTTCACCAATCGCGGGAACCTGGTAGCGGTCGTCTCCAACGGGACCGCGGTCCTGGGGCTGGGCAACATAGGTCCGCTTGCCGGCAAGCCGGTCATGGAGGGCAAGGGTGTCCTCTTCAAGCGCTTCGCCGACATCGACGTGTTCGACCTCGAGATCGACGCCACCGAGCCGGAGGACGTCATCAGGTTTTGCGAGATGCTGGCCCCAACTGTCGGAGGCATCAATCTCGAGGACATCAAGGCACCGGAGTGCTTCGTGATAGAGCAGACCCTTCGAGAACGGCTCGATATCCCGGTGTTCCACGACGATCAGCACGGGACTGCCATCATCGGGGGAGCGGCGTTTCTCAATGCGCTCGATCTGACCGGGCGCGACATCTCCAAGGTGAAGGTGGTATTCGCCGGCGCCGGAGCGGCGGGAATCGCCACGGCACGATTCTTCATCGAGCTCGGCATGAGCCCCGAGAACATCCTGATGGTCGACTCGGTCGGAGTGGTCCACAGCGGCCGCGACGATCTCAACGAGATCAAGCGGGAGTTCGCGTTGGACACCGATGCCCGGACTCTCGAGGACGCTCTCGTAGGTGCGGACGCCTTCATCGGGGTCTCCATCGCCGGGACCATGACCAAGGAGATGGTCCAGAGCATGGCGGAGCGGCCGATCGTGTTCGCACTGGCCAACCCCGACCCCGAGATCAGCTATGCCGATGCCCTGGCCGCCCGTCCCGACGTCATCATGGCCACCGGTCGGAGTGACTATCCCAACCAGGTGAACAACGTCCTTGGTTTCCCATTCATCTTCAGGGGCGCCCTGGATGTGAGGGCCAAGGCCGTCTCGGAGAAGATGAAGATCGCCGCCGTCCACGCACTGGCCGACCTCGCCAGGGAGCCGGTTCCCGACTCCGTGCTCCGGGCCTACGACCTGGATCGGCTCCAGTTCGGGCCCGAGTATCTGATCCCCAAGCCGTTCGACCCTCGGGTGCTGTGGCGCGTGGCCCCGGCCGTGGCGAGGGCGGCGATGGACGAAGGTCTGGCCCGGGCCCCGATCACCGATTTCGACGAATACATAACCCAGCTGCAGACGCGGTTCAACGCCTCGTTCGGGCTGATCAACGCAATCACCACCAGGGCGATGGAGCAACCGAAGAAGATCGTCTATCCCCATGCCGAAGATATCCGGATGATCAGGGCCGCCCGCAGGGTGACGGACGAAGGCATCGGCAGCGTCGTCCTCCTGGGCGACAGCGCGCGGATACTCGGGATGGCAGAAGAGGCGGGTATCTCGATCGACGGCATCGAGGTGGTGGACCACATCAAAGAGGAGGCCGAGCGCGAGCGGTACGCCCTGATCCTCGAGCAGTTGCGACGGCACAAGGGCCTCTCTTTGCAGGATGCGAAGAGACACACGGAGGACCCTGCGATGTATGCGTGCCTCATGGTCCGGGAAGGGGCGGCCGATGCCGTGATCGGCGGGCTGAACAGCCATTACCCGGAAACCATCCGCCCAGCCCTGCAAGTGCTCCAGGTCGAGGCGGGGCGGTCAATCGTCAGCTCCGTCTATCTGGTGGTCGTGCGGGGGAGACCGTTCTTCTTCACCGACTGTGCGGTGAACATCGAGCCGACGGCCGAGCAGCTCGCCGAGATCGCCCTGGCGGCCACCACCACGGCCGAGGAGGACTTCTCGCGAAGTCCTCGAGTCGCCTTCATCAGCTACTCCGACTTCGGCTCGGCGGGGGGCAGCGAGCCGGCGCGGGTTCGCCGGGCGGTGGAGCTGTTCCGGTTGGCCAGGCCCGATGTGCCCGTCGACGGCGAGATGCAGGCCGACACGGCGGTGATCCCGGAGCTCCTCACCGACCGCCGGCCCAAGGGCCCATTGAGCAGAGCGGCCAACGTCCTCGTCTTCCCCAACCTGACCTCTGCCAATGCCTCCTACAAGCTGCTGAATCGGCTCGGTGACGCGGAGGTGATCGGCCCCATCCTCAGCGGGCTCTCCAAGACGGTTCATGTCATGCAACGCGACGCCTCCGTCACTGATGTGGTCAATATGACCGCCATCGCCGTTGCCGAGGCCCAACGCAGGGAGCGGGCGTCACAGGGGGCCTGACAGGCGCTATCGATCGGTCCAGTACTCCTCGTATTGAAACGTGCGATCCGCTGACCTGGGGTGATGCGCCGTTTCCATGCTTTGACCTGGGGAATTATCCTGCCATTAGCTTCTATCGGGTTCTACGCGTTTCTACCTCCCCGACGGCTGGCCGTTTCTGCAGTGATTCGACGCGTCTTCGGGGGGATCATTCACGAGTAAGAATCCGAGGTCCACTTCGCTGGGTCGTAGGCGGCCTTCATTCCTCCTCGGCGTATTCCACCATCGGCGGCCAGTTGAATACCTGCGGGTCGTCTCGGACCTCCTCACGCTCATCCTCGGTGGCGCCGAGAACGGTAGCTTTGGTCAGCTTGGGTGCTGGCGGCTGCCACGGCGTGATCTCCTGCACCACGTTCCCATAGAAGTCGTTGATGATGCTGAGGACGGTGGTGATGAACCCTGGGCTCCGCTGGCCGGTTGATCGACCCATCCCCATCTCGGCACGCTGAACGAGACGGAACCGATGCGGATCTTTCCTATCCTCATCGAGTGGGGCCATCCGGTCCTCACGAGCCTGCTCGAGCGTCGCCATGCTCGGAACCCGGGCGTTGCGGGCGTAAGTCTCGATCACGATCCCGCCAGGAGCATCGCCCAGTTGGGACACCAGCCAGGACACCCGACCCTTTGCCCCCTTGTCCTGGGGAGCTCCTACATCCAAGGAGGCGCTGAGTCTCCGAGAGCGGAGGTTCGCCTCGATCATGAGATCGCCCGCCGTGTTCGGTATGCGCAGCGCCCCGGTGAGTCGGCCCTCACCAACCAACGCGTCGATTAGCGCCCCGCGTCTGGTCTTGGTGTCGGTCTGCCCGCGCGGGTAAACCGGGTCCACGTCTCCGCCAATCTCGGCGGAGAGTTGGAGGGCGGCGAAGCGGAGAAGCGAATCCCAACGGGCGGCTACGTCGCCGATCCCCGCGGTGCGCCGGGAAAGCGTGCCCTCCCTGGCGCCATCTCTGACTCCCACCCAATCCGACCCCATATCGCCAAAGTCGAGGGCACCCGAGGCGGGGTGTTGCAGGTATCGGATCAACTCATCGAGAAGCCACGCCTGCTCGGGGTCCGTGATCCCTTTGTGTCTCTTGATCCGTATCGCGGCGCTGACCACGGCGCTCCACGAGAGATGCGAGACCTGGACCGGGGACCTCGCGGTGAACTTCAAGCCCTCGGTGGGATGAACCCCGTCCTGTGGGGCAAGCTCATTGGAGATCGTCAGAACGTGATCCACGTCGTACTCCCGGGCCAGATCCCAATAGGCGTTGACCTGTTCCGAGGTGAGGGTGTTCGTACCGGTCTTGACCTCGACAAAGGCGCTCCACATGTTCTTGCCGAAACTGACTTGGATCAGCCCATCGGGCCGCACCCGCTTTCCCGGAGTGTTGACCTCGATGAAACACTCCACCAACGCCTTCTGAGCCTTGGAAGCGCCCAGCGGGGTGAGGAGGTCAAGGGACAGATCGCGTACCACTGAGAGGACAGCGAGCAGAGCCGAGGTCGCCCGTTGCTCGGCCTCTTGGACTGATCCGATACCTGAGACGGGAATGAGACGCGCCTTGGTGCGGAGTGGCTCTGCGGGCATGGATCACGGAGCTACTTGAGGAGCGCCACGCATGAGGGCAGGAGAGTAGCTACGTGGCAGAGTCAATAAGTGTTGACTCGGCTGAACTAGGGGAGGTCTGATGGAAAAGGTCCGCTACGGGTGCGAGTGACCGCGGACGACCGAGAGCCCATCGCGGGCATCCAGGCGCTGTGTCGGGAACCCATCAAGATCGAGAAGGGTCTGCGCGACCTGGTGGGGGGCGGCTAGGGCTCAAGGTCATTCATGGACGGAGATCGGCATGGCGATGGGCAGGCCGCATGGCGGCGCTTCACCAAGGGACCCATCCATATCTGAATTTGGTATCTCAACGGTTCCTATTCGATTTCGACGCAGGAGCGGGAACCCGCGAGCTGTCGAATCACTGCAGATCAGACCGGTCGGGGGTTCTCCGCGTTGGGCCGTTTCCGCCCACCTGCGCAACTGTGCTTGAGATTTCTTTGACCAGGCTTTCCGAGAGGCGTCGGCCACGCAAATGTCCGGCTCTCGACCTCGGATGGCCGAGGATGGTGACCGTGATCAAGACACCGTTGGGCGAGGATCGCCGCGAGCGGTGGGAGCGGGCGATGGATTGGCCGCTGAGCATCGCCCCCTTGATCTTCCTCGCCGCCTTCGCCATCCCCATTCTCAACCCCGAAATTTCCGATGCTGCCAAGGAATTCGCCAGGTGGGTGGAGTGGACGACCTGGGGCCTATTTGCTGTGGACTACGTGGTCCGTCTGACCCTGACCCGCGACCGCTGGCCTTGGGTGCGACGGCACGTTCTTGATCTCCTGGTGGTGATCCTTCCGGTGCTACGACCGTTCCGCCTGCTACGCCTGCTCACCGTGCTTACGTCCGTTCAACGTCAAGCCGGGGCATCGTTGCGTGGTCGGGTCGGCATCTACTTGGCGGGAGGGTCGGCGCTCATCATCTTCGTCGGGTCCTTGGCCATGCTCGACCGGGAGCGAGCCGACCCCGAGGCCAACATCAAGACCTTTGGCGACTCGGTGTGTTGGGCATCGTCGCCGACATAAATCCAACAGCAACCAACACTCAGCGTGAAGGTGGTCAACTCGGATTCGTCCCATCCATGGACCGTTGCAAGCTCGCAAGCAAGCGTGATTGATATAGGTGTGACGTGCCGACCAACGAGGCTGATAGTGGGCGTAGCGAGTTGGTGACTCCCGACGAACCGAAGCGAGGAGGAATGACGACGCTGACGTGTAGCGATTCGAGCTGTACGGAATGGTCGTCGAGCATCGGAGCTGATATCTACATCCGCCACGACGGCAACACGAATATCGGAGTCCTCCGAGAGCATCTTCTAGCGGTCGGTGAGGCGGAAGAGCAGGTTCGCGTCGCCACCGAACAACTGAAAGACCTGCTCACCTCAGTTCAACCGCTACATCTCATGGACAGGTAGCCCTGTGGGCCACGTTGGGTATCCCTGATGTGGACGACGCGGCAGAACGCTTTGGACACGAGGCGCAGGTCGAATATCTGTGCGGTCTTGCTCTCGCTCTGGAGTCCCCGTACTCCCATGGACTCGCCGGACCGGACGAAGTTCTACGTCACGTCCACCGAGACCCATCCCGGCGAGC
>JAICRU010000131.1 GCA_025937235.1 Acidimicrobiia bacterium | reverse complement strand
TACCAGAGCTTCCAGGAGCTGCGCAACTATTACACGCTCTCGGTCGTCGACACCGATCGCTATCTGAACGAGGGAATCCCGGTCCAGGTCATGCTGTCGGTGCGTGAGCTGGAAGAGGTCAACCTGCCCCGTGAGGACTGGCTCAACCAGCGGCTTCTCTACACGCACGGGTTCGGCGCCGTGGTGAACGTCGCCAACCAGGTGGCCGACGACGGCCAGCCCAACTTCCTCCTCCGTGACGTGCCGCCCGAGGCGGCGGTGCCGGCTCTCGAGCTGGAGGAGCCCAGGGTCTACTTCGGCGAGACCTATCAGGAAGGTCGGCCGGTGATCGTCAAGACCGGTGATTCCCCCCAGGAGGTCGACTTCCCCCTGGCCGACGAGGGGACTGCTTACAACGAGTATGCCGGGGAGGCCGGGGTCACGCTGGACAACATCTGGAAGCGGATCGCCTTCGCCTTCCGCTACCGGGATCTCAACTTGCTCATCTCTGGAGAGATCCGCCCCGACAGCCGGGTGCTTGTGGAGCGGAACGTGAGCCACATCATCGACCGGGTCGCCCCCTTCCTCAGCCTCGACACTGATCCGTACCCGGTGATCGACAACGGGCGGATCCTGTGGGTGGTCGACCTGTACACGACCAGTTCTTGGTATCCCTATTCACAGCCTCTGACCGGCGGCCCGGACGGCCCGATGGGGCGCCTCGATCGCTCCACCGATCTCCAGCCCGGGGTCAACTACATGCGTAACTCGGTGAAGGGCGTGGTCGACGCGCACGACGGGCATGTGACCTTGTACCTGACCGATCCGAATGATCCCGTTGCCCAGGCATGGTCCCAGGCCTACCCGGGTCTGTTCACCGACGGGTCGGAGATGCCCGAGAGCCTGGTCGACCACCTCCGCTACCCGCAGGATCTGTTCCGTGTCCAGGGCCAGCTCTACCTGGAGTACCACGTCACCGATCCCAACGAGCTGTTCAGCGGCAACGACGCTTGGTCGCTCCCGGCCGACCCGGCCACCATCAGCCGTGACCCGGCTTCGCTCGGGGCCGACCTGCTGCTCGGCGACCGTTTCGACCCCACGACCAACAACTACTCCTACCGGGCCCAGATCCTGCCTTACTACCTCCTCACCAGACTGCCCGGGGAAGACGACCTGTCCTACCTACTGCTTCAACCCTTCACCCCCAGGGAACGACGCAACATGTCGGCCTTCCTCGTTGCCGACTCGACCCCGGGCCGGTACGGGCGGCTGGTCGACTTCAGAATGCCGCAGGGTGAACTGGTCGACGGGACCGAGCAGGTCGGCCAGAGGATCGACCAAGACGCCGAGATCTCCGAGCAATTCACGTTGTGGGACAACCAGGGCTCCCGGGTGATCAAGGGCGACCTCCTGGTCGTGCCAATCGAAGACTCGATCCTCTACATCCAGCCGATCTTCCTCGAGGCCGAGGGCGGGGGGATCCCCGAGTTTCGTCGTGTGATCGTGGTCTATGGCGACCAGGTCGAGTGGGCGGAGACCCTCGACGGCGCCCTCGAGCAGGTGTTCGGCGATGGGGTTGGGCCCGAGCCTGCAGAGCCAGGTGGTGAGCCGACCGAGCCGGGCCCGGACGGTGACACCGCGGCCGAGCTGTTGGCCCAGGCCGCTGCCGCATTCGCCGCCGCCGACCAGGCGCTGACCCAGGGCGATCTGGCCGAATACCAGCGGCTCATCGACGAGGCGGAACGTTTGGTCGAAGAGGCCCAAGGCATCCTCGAGGACTCGGTGGAGGCGGGGACACTCACAGCTATCTCCTGATGACCGCTGGTCGAGAAGCCGATGCAGCACCACGGCTGCACGAGGAGGCCGTGCGGCTCGGTGTGTCTCCGGTCTGCGAGCTGCGGTCGAGCCATTGCCGACAGCCGTTCGGCTCCTCCTACACTGGCCCCTCCTTCAGGGAAGACATGGCGAAAGACGAAGACGAATACATAAGGATGAGGGGCACGGTGCTCAAGATGCTGCCCGATTCCACCTTCGAGGTGAAGTTGGACAGCGGCTTCGAGCTCTTGGCCAAGCCCTCAGGCCGGATGCGGCGGGGTCGTGGCATCAGGGTCTTGCCCGGCGACACCGTCGATGTGGAGGTCTCGACCTACGACCCCACCAGGGGTCGAATCGTCTGGCGCTATCGCTGATCATGGCCCCCTCGGGCCGATCGCCTTATGGAATCTGTCAGGGTTGCGCGCCATGATGGCGCCCGTGGAGCTGATGCTGAATTTGGCGGCCGGGGCTGCCGCGACCTTGATGATCTTGGTCGGGGGCTATGCCATCGCCGCTCTCTGGTGGGACGATCTGACCTGATCTCCGTCGGGTAGCTTTCGGCGAATCAAGCTGAGCACGGTCATTCTCCGGGTTTCGGATCTCGAACAGTCCGTGACCTTCTGGCGCGATCGAGTGGGCCTCGAACTGAGTTTCGCCAGCGGGGAGTTCGCGTTCTTTGCCGTCGGTGAGAACCAACTCGCCCTCAACCAGCCTGAAGTCTTTCGTGCTCAGACTTCTGACACCGAGGTGGTGTTCGAGGTCGAGGACGTGGCGGAGGCATACGCCGCGATGAAAGGTCGGGGTGTGCCCTTCGAGATCGAGCCGCGCCCGGTGAGCTCGGATGGTCAGAGGACTTTGCTCGCCGCCCACTTTCGCGACCCCGATGGGCACGCAGCCAGCGTCACCGGGTGGGTGGAGGGGACGGCCACCTGACTCCAAACGCGGAGGAAGGGCGCCATTGCCATGGCGCCCTTCCTGCAGCTACCGGCGGCGTCTAGCCGGCAGCAGTAGTAGTGGTCAGGTCGAGCACAGTGGTGGTGACGCCATCAACCGGATCCGTTGGATCCGTGTCCCCATCGTCGCAGGCCGCGACGGCCAACATCAGGGTCAGGGCTGCGGCGATTGTCTTGGTCTTGCGCAGTCTGCGGTTCATGTTTCCTCCATTCCAGAGACACGCGGCGTCCGGCATCGGACACCCACGGCCCAAGGCTGGGTTGATACCCGGGGGTGCGCGGTCCTAAACCGATTTCTTCAACTGTCGCCTCGTCAATTGGCGGTGTAGGCCCCGTCGACCAGGTAGTAGGCGCCGGTGCAGAACGCGGCCTCGTCCGACGCGAGGAAAGCAACCAGGTCGGCCACCTCCTGCGGCTTGCCCAGCCGGCCGATGGGGTGCATCCCGGCGATGGCGCTCAGTGTGGCCTCGTCGAGGTTGGCCGAGAGCAACGGGGTGTCGATGAACCCCGGGCCCACCGAGTTGACCCGCACCCCGCGAGCGGAATACTCGATGGCCGCAGTCTTGGTCAGGCCGACCACGCCGTGTTTCGCAGCCACATATGCCGGGGAGTTGGCGAACCCGACGCTACCCAGGATGGAAGCGATGTTGACTATCGACCCGCCGCCGGCTTCCAGCATGGCCGGGATCTCGTATCGCATGCCGTAGAACACCCCGTTGAGGTTCACCTCGATCACTTGCCGCCAACTGTCTACCGGGTACTCCCCGGTGGGCGCCTGGGCACCTCCGATGCCGGCGTTGTTGATCGCTATGTGAAGGGCCCCGTAGGTATCGACCGTTGTGGCCACCATGCTCTCCACACGATCGGCCGCGGAGACATCGACTTCGACGAAGGTGGCGTCCCCGCCATCGGATGTGATCGCCTCGGTGACACGTTTGCCACCATCCGGGTCGTAGTCGGCGACAACGACCTTTGCTCCGCCCCGAGCGAAGGTGAGGGCACAGGATTCCCCTATGCCGGAGCCAGCACCGGTGACCAGCGCCACCTTGTCCTTGCAGTCGTACGTTGCCATGTCAGACCTCCTGTCTGTAGAGACTCCTCCGATGATCCCCGATCACAGCCCGAGGGGATAGGGCCGTTGGACTCCCGGCTTACCCCTTGACGTACACGGCGAATCTCCCGCTGGACAGGGGTGGGCTGGACCGTGACTCGGCTCCCATCAAGGGTCGGCTGATGACTTCGGGTCCCGCTTCGGAAGGAATGATCGGCGTGACGAAGCTCGTGGCTCGTGGGTTGACCGAGCGCCTCGGTGCGAGCGTCCGCCGGCAGTGGCGGGCCCAACGCCGTCGACGGCCAGCCGGATACCGTGTCGGGGGCGGGGGGTGGGACCGGTGCCGTGGGTCGGGCTTGCCCTGTGGCATCCACTGGAAGCGATCGGCTACATCGGGGTGGAGACCCTCGCCTCTCCGTCCCGGGTGGCCTGGCCGGAGATCAGCGTCCTTGGCAGCTGACGGGTAGCCTCCCGGCGCATGGACCCGTCGGGCCTGGATTCGATACCGCTGTTCGCTGCATTGCCGCGCAAGGAGCGGAGCGTCGTGGCCGCCCATGCCGACGAGGTGCGTCTCGAGCAGGGAGCCCACATCGTGGACGAAGGCCACCTGGCTTATGAGCTGTTCGTGATCAAGAGCGGCACCGCCAACGTCATGCACGACGGGGAGGTCATCGCCCGGGTCGGACCCGGAGACGTAGTGGGGGAGGTCGGCGTGCTCAAGACCCATACCCGGATGGCGACGGTGATCGCCACCAGCCCGATCGAAGCGATAGTCATGTACGGGCCGGAGTTGACCGCATTGAAGGGCTCGATGCCTCACGTCTGGGCCGAACTGGAGCGCCTGGTCGAAGAGCGCACCGCGAACTGACCTGAGGCCATTCGGGTTTCAGCCCTATTCGGGAGTAAGGCCGACCGACCTGTTGTGATGGATGCAGCCATGACAATCGGATCGCTGGGAACCGGGGGCGAATCGGGGTCGCCTGCGGGCCGCTGAGATGGAAGGGTCGGCGGAGACGATCGCGTTGGATATCTCGCCTCGGGGCTTCTCCTGGTCGCGGCCGCGTGATGGAGCGCTCTTCAGTTCCGCCGCCCAAGAGAACCCGGACGTTGGCTGGGTCTCCTGGGGTCTGTTCCTCGATGGCGAAGGTCGTCTCGTTGCCGTATTGGCAATAGGAATGGCATTGGCTGTAAAATCTCTGCTCTATCGCCGCGGGGTGGAGCAGTCTGGTAGCTCGTCGGGCTCATAACCCGAAGGTCGCGGGTTCAAATCCCGCCCCCGCTACTCACGGAAAACCCGG
>JAICRU010000046.1 GCA_025937235.1 Acidimicrobiia bacterium | reverse complement strand
GGTAGACAAGGACATCTACGACCTGCCACCCGCCGAGCTGGCCGGTCTGCCATCGGTGCCGGGCAGCCTCCCCGAGGCGCTCGAAGCGCTGAGGGACGATCACGAGTTCCTGCTCCAGGGCGGGGTGTTCTCCCCGGAGCTGATCGACGCCTGGATCGACTACAAGATCGAGCATGAGGTCGACCCGGTCCGGCTCCGCCCTCATCCCCATGAGTTCCATCTCTACTACGACATCTGAGATGGGGCCATCTGGCCCCATCTCACGTCTTACGTCCTACGTTCCGCGTAGCGCGTAGGCCGAGGGTCCGTCGGCAGACGGGCCCTCGTGTCGCCTCAGCTGCCGCCTGGCCCTACCAGTGAATCGCCACCGGGCTCAGAAGATCTCGGGGCACCAGGGCCGCGGGTCCCAGGAGAAGGCGGCGTCGAGGGCGGTGATCGAAGAGGGGTCGCCGGTGACGCGGCCGGCGCGGGCCAGCTCGCGGAACCGGGCGTGGCCCATGTACCCCGAGCTCAGGTCTTCGAGGTCGAGCCAAACGGACGGCCCCTCGGTGGTGGGCGTGCACTCGGCCCCCTCGGAGCCCGCATGCAACCGGTAGGAGCCCGACACGTCACCGATCGGATCAGAGACAGCGATGACGACGTCGATCGACGATGAGTACGACCGCGCCTCGAGAGCCAGGGGGACGTCCATGAGACGCACCCAGAGCGCGTCGAGTCGGGTCGCCCTGACCCGACGGGTGCCGGCCACGAGGTCGAACACCGGATCCCAGGTCGGGCGTAGCCCGCCTTCGGTGGTCCTGATCAGGTCCTGGTTGAGGACAAGGGACCAGAGACCCGACCACGCTTCGGGAGTGACGGCGAACAGGTCTCTCAACACCACCCGTCCCGCCCCATGCTGGTCCCATTTCGGCCTGGTGCGGTAGGTGGCGAACCCATCGATGCCATCCTGGCCGTCGACCACGACGTAGCGCAGGGCGGTCCCTCCCTCCCGGTGGGACTCGCTGTCCCTGAGAGAGCGGTCCTCCCACCACTCTGTTGTTCGGCCGAAGAAACCGGGGACCACGGCCCGGAGACGGTCGTACAGCGGTGGGGCGAGGTCGAATGCCTCAGCCCGGTTGACGAGACGGGCCGGCCCAGGATCTGGGGCGAGCCGGTTCCAGCGGACCTGTCCGGCTTCGATCTCGATATCGTGACAGATCGAGGCGCACCCGTACCCGAACCGCCCATAGATCGCGCTGTCGGAGGCCCAGAGGGCAGCTATCGGCTCTCCATGCTCCCTCACGTCATCGAGATGGGCACGCATCATCTGCCGGAGCAGACCCCGTCGCCGATGGGTGGGAAGGACAGCCACTGCCGTCGTCCCGCCACAGGGCACCTGGGCCCCGGGGACCGTCATCGTCAAACTGAAGGCACCGGACGTTGCGACGATCTGCCCGTTGTCGAAGACACATCGGGTCCGGTCGAAGGGGAGCACCCGCTCGAACCGGCTGTCACCCTGGGGAGGGTCGGATCCGAACACCAGGCCCATCGCCCGGCGCATGTCGTCGAACTCCCAGGGCTCGATGGCCCGGATCGCCGTGACCATCAGGCGTCTGGGGACATCAGGCGGCTGTCATCAAGCGTCCGGGGCTGCCCCTGCGGCGGTGCGCGCGTTCTCGACTTCGACGTCGAAATCGGTGACGGCGCCGGTGAAGGCAGTCACGGCGGCGCGGCGAAGGTCACCAGGGTCGGCGGACTGCAGGCCGGTGACGGCTTCGCCCGCTGCCCTCGCCGCCAGGCTTGCTGCGGCGGCCAGTGCTTCTTGATTGGCCTCCAGCCCGGTCGGTGGCACCAGGGCAGCTGTCTGATCGGAGAGGCTCTGGGCCGACGCGGCCACCGCTGTCATCCTCGCTTCGGCGTCCCCGAACTCGATCTCACGCGGGTCGGCGTCGAACCCGGTGTTGACGGCAACGAGCTCGGCATTCAGAGCCTGGAACTCCCCATTTATGCGATCCAGCTCGCTGATGTAGGCAGCGGCCTCGTCGGGGATGGTCCCGCCCTGACCGGGGGCGGTGGTCGAGGTCGGCCCTTCTTCGCCGGCTGTGGTCGGAGTCGTGCCGCCGGCGGCGAGAGTCGTGTCCGGCGAGGCCTCGGGGAGGGACCGAACGAAGAAATAGGTGAACGCGATCATTCCGAGAATGACGAGGGGAAGGATCCAGCGGCCCGGTTTCGGGTCGGGGTTGACTGCCATTACGGGCGAAACGATAGCTGTTGCCTGGTAGTTTCCCGCGTCAGCCGACAGACCCCTTGCCCTGCCCGATCCACGCTCATACGTTCACGACATGGAGCCGGAGAGGAACGAAGTCTACGAGCGGATCCCCTGGGAGACACTCGAGGAGAAGAAGCCGGATCGCCAGTGGCTGATGCTGACGGTGGCCGGGGCCATCGTGCTCGGGTCCCTCGCCTACGCCTGGACCAGCAGCCGCGCGGCGCCGGGCCCGGCCACCACGACCCCCGCTCTGGCGGCTCCATCCACGGTGGCGGCGGCGTCCGCACCCGCGGTGTCGGCGGTGGCCGTGACCGCCGCGCCGGCCCAGGCGCCGGTGGTCACCGCCGAGGCCGACCTCTACGCGGTGCACCCGGAGCGGGCCATCGACGAAGCCACCGCCCACGCCGAGTGGTTCGTTGCCGAGTACCTGACAGTCGACGGAAGCGAGGAGAGTCGGGCAACCCTGAGTGCGTTGTTGCCGGCGGGCGTGCCCATGCCGGTGGCCCCGGATGGGTCGCGGGTCTTCGTCGAGTGGGTGCGCTCGATCGGGGTCGAAGAGGTTGGTGAGCTCACGTACCGGGTCACGGTCCTGGCCCGCTCACTGGCCGCGGCCGGCGGAGACGACTACGTGCGTCAGACTCCCCTCCGGCTCGAGGTCGACGTCTCGGTCACGGACGCGGGTCCGCAGGTGATCGCGCCGCCGACGATCGGATCGACACCGGTCGGGGAGGCCCATCCACTCCCGATGACGGAGGTCCCCGAGGACGTCGCGGCCTCGGCGTTGCAGGGTTCGGGCGGCACCGAGGTGGTAGGCGGCGTCCAGGCCGCCGGCGGGGCTTGGCAGGTGATCGTGATGGCGCCGGGAGCCGATGGGGTGGTGAGGCCGGTCACGATCCCGGTCCCTGCGGCCTGATCAGGCCCCGAACTGCCTCTCTAGGATCGCCGTGGCCTCAGGGGTTATCGAGTCCCAGCCTGCATCAGGAGTCTTGGATATGGTGACGAAATCGGCGGTCATGAAGATGCTGGTCACACCCGGCAACGCCAGGAGATCACGCACGAAATCCTGCTCTGGCGACGCTCCGGCCACATGGGTCGCCGGTCCGCCGACGTCGGTTCCAACCGTGAACTTCATCGCATTGGGATTGGGCGAAGGGGCGACGTTCACGGCCATTGACCCGGGAGGGTAATCCAGTGCCCCGGATCATCGGGGTGGATGTGGGCGGGACATTCACCGACGTGGTGGTGCTCGACGAAGACTCCCTCAACTCCCACAAGATCCCCACCACGAGGGACCAGGCCGAGGGTGTCATCACCGACATGGAGTCACTCCGGTTGCGGACCGGGGACGTGTTCCTGCACGGGACAACTGCCGGGACCAACGCCCTGCTCGAGGGGTCGGGGGCCAGGACTGCACTGGTGACCACGAAGGGCTTCGAGGATGTGATCGAGATCGGCCGCCAGGCGCGGCCCTCGTTGTACGACTCATTCGCCGACCGGCCGCCCGCCCTGGTCTCAACGCATCTCCGCTTTGGGCACGACGGGGACCTGTCCCACCTCGTGAGGCTGCTGAGGGAGGAGGCACCCGAGGCCATCGCGGTGGCGCTGGTGCGGTCGCACATCGATTCCTCGGAGGAGATGACCCTGGCCGATCGGTTCGAGACCGAGTTCGAGGTGCCTGTCTCGGTCGGCGCCCTTGTTTCCCCCGAGTTTCGAGAGTACGAGCGGGTCGCCACCACCGTGCTCGATGCGTATCTGACCCCCGCCCTGGCCAGATACCTATCCCGACTCGACCACAGCCTCCCTGCCGGCCAGCGTCTGGCCATGACCTCGTCGGGCGGGCTCCTCCCCTTCGACGCGGCCGCCAGGCGCGCCGGCCGGCTCGTTCTCTCCGGTCCCGCCGCCGGAGTGGTGGCGGCCACGGCGCTGGGGCGGGCCAGAGGCTATTCCTCGGTGATCAGTTTCGACATGGGCGGGACTTCGACCGACGTCTGCCGGATCGACGGCGGGGGCTCGTGGGCCCGACGTGAACCGGTGGCCGGCAGGGTCAACCGGGTACCGTCGCTTCCGGTGCGCACGATCGGCGCCGGGGGTGGCAGTCTTGCCTGGGTCGATGAGGGTGGTGCCCTCCGGGTAGGTCCGCGCTCGGCAGGGTCCGATCCTGGCCCCGCCTCCTATGGCCGGGGTGGGACGGGGGCGACCGTGACCGACGCGAATTTGGTTCTCGGACGCATCCCGCCGTCGCTTCCCCTTGGGGGGAGCGTCGAACTCGATGTCGATGCGGGCCGCGACGCCCTCCAGTCGATCGGCGATCGGCTCGGGCTCGAGGCCGAGGCCGTGGCGGAGGGCATCATCGAGGTCGTCGACACTCACATGGAGAGAGCGCTGCGGGCGGTCTCGGTGGAGGAGGGAGCGGATCCGCGGGATTCGGTGCTGGTTGCGTTCGGGGGTGCCGGTGGCCTCCATGCCACCCGTCTGGCGCGGAGCCTTGGGATAAGGAAAACGCTCGTCCCCCCGCTTTCAGGTGTCTTCTCCGCTCTCGGGCTGTTGCTGGCCCCGCCCAGTAGCGACGCAGCGAGGACAGTCATGCTCGAAGAGCACGCCGGTGGGCTGGCCATGAGCCGCAACCAGATCCTGGCCTCGGCCCGGAGGGTGTTCGCCGCCGACCATGGGCACCGGGGCCCCAACCACGACGAGACATGGGCCGATGTCCGGTATGTCGGTCAGTCCCATGAGCTCTCGATCGCGCTCGAGCCCGATTGGCGCCGGTTGCGGGCGGAATTCGAGCACCTGCATCAGGCCCGGTTCGGCTTCGCTCGACCCGATGAGTCGATCGAGGTCGTGAACGTCAGAGCTATGGTCACCGCCCCTCCACCGATCACCTGGGCGGACGTCCCACCGCTGCAGGTGCGTGGTGAGCGACGCAGGCTCGCCTCCCAAGTCGTCTCCCGGGGGGATCTGGGACCGGAGGATCAGGTCGAAGGCCCGGCCGCGGTCATCGAGCCGGACTCGGCGGTCTGGCTCGAGCCAGGTGACCTCCTGACGGTGGGCGAGGACGGGACACTCGAGATCGTTTGGTGACGGCCAGGCCGGGGTCAGAAGCAGACCGAGGCCACAGTCGGGTAAGGGTTTATCGCCCCGCCCCCACCGGGATGGATCTCGAAATGGAGATGGGGTGCCCCTGCGGCCGCGTTGCCGCTGGACCCGTTGTAGCCGACGAGCTCGCCCTGGGACACGCTCTGCCCGCTGCCGACGGCCCAGTCGCTGAGGTGTGCGTAGTAGTAGGAGTTCCCGCCCCCGCTCAGCCAGATGGTCTTGCCACCCAAACCGCCGTTGCGGGTCCGCACGCTGCCCGCTACGACGGCATAGATCGGCTCGCCGTGCGGAGCCATCATGTCAGTCCCACGGTGGCTTCGACCCCCGGACCTCGGGGCCCCCCAGGAGTCGGTGAAGTGGGTCCGACCGGGGGCAAAGGGACAGATGATCCCGTCGACGACCCGGCTTCCCCCGCCCGAGGACCCCGAGCCACTGGTCGGGCTGGACGCGGCACGCTGACGAGCCTCGGCCTCACGCTGCCGTCTCGCTTCCTCCTCGGCCCTGATCCGCGCCTGCTCGGCCTCGTACTGGGACTGCATCTCCTTGCAGCGCTCGCTCAGCTGGTCGTAGGAATCGAGCGCAGTGTTCATCGCCGACTCCTGGGCGGCCGTCAGCTCCCGTTGCTCGTCGCGGGCGGCGGTGAGATCGACGACCGCGGCCGCAAGCTCGGTCCCGAGTCGATCGAGCTCAGAGGACAGAGCACCGAGGTCGCTGACCGATTGCTGGCTGTCGTGGGTGCTGGACTGGAGGAACTCGAGGGCGGTGAGTGCATCGGCGGGTGAGGAGAGGCTCATCATCCCCATCGAGGGACCCGACGCCGCCTGCATGTAGAGCTCGACGGCCTGGGACTGTACCTGCTCCTGGACCTGAGCCCGCTCGTCGACCCGTGACCCGTAGGCATCGCGGATGCGCTGCTCCTGGTATTCGGCGTCCCAAAGCTCTGCGTTGGAGGCCTCGAGGGCGACTGCGGCTTCCTCGAAGTCCACTCGGGCTCCTTGATAGGTGTCGTAGGCCGCCTGGGAGTCGGCACATGCCTCATCGACCTGGGCTTTGCTGATGGCCTGTGCCGGAGAGGAAGAGAGGGTCGATGCGATCGCAACGACCAGCGCGCCGATGCCTCCACGCCAAATGGTGCGGCGAATTGTTGGAAGACGATGGTTCATCGGCTCGTCACTGGGCTGCGGCTCGTCGTGGTGTCGAAGGGCGCTAGCCCGAGACCCCGGAGCGGGCACCTTAGACCGAATCGCCCTTCTAGTCCTACCCCAGGGAAGCAGGCGATCCGAGCCGTCCGACGGCAAAGAAGGACGGCCTGGGCCGCCGTCCTCATCAACCGCCGTTCCGAGCCACCGTTACCCTCGCCTCGGTGACTGGGCCCGCCCGCCTCCATTCGACTCCGGTCCAGTTCGCGCAGGAGGCGCTCGCAGCGGTCGCCGACCCGGAGAAAGCCGCGGGCATGCGTGCCTATATGAAGACCGACATGCCCTTCTACGGGGTTCAGAAGACCGAGCGCACTCCGATCCTGCGTGACCTGGTCCGGATGTTCCCACCGTCGGATCAGGCCGATTACGAAGGGACCGTTCTGGCCCTGTGGGCTCTCCCTCATCGGGAGGAGAAATACCTGGCCCTGGGTGTGGCCCGGCATTTCACGACATTCGTCACACCCGTCTCGCTACCGCTCTACCGGCGGCTGATCGTCGAGGGAGCCTGGTGGGACCTGGTCGACGAGGTCGCCACCCACCTCATCTGTGACCTGGTGGTCGGCTACCCGTCCGCGGTCTGGCCCATCATCGACACCTGGATCGATTCGGAGGAGATGTGGTTGAGACGGAGCGCCATCATCTGCCAGGTGGGCGCCAAGGAGCGCACCGACACCCATCGCCTGTTCCGGTTCTGCGCTCAGCGGGCCTTCGAGCAGGATTTCTTCATTCGGAAGGCGATCGGTTGGGCGCTCCGCCAGCACGCCAGGACCGATCCGGAATCCGTGGCCCGATTTGTGATCCGCCATGAAGGGGAGTTGTCGGCGCTCTCCTATCGGGAGGCGACCAAGCACATCGGGCATCTGATCGCATAGCGACAGCCCTCGCTATGCCGGCTCCGATCCGCCCCCCTCCAGTAGCTGCTTCAAGGTGGCCAGGTCACCTTGCACCCATTCCAAGTCCCGTGCCAGGACCTCGTCGGTCATTCCCGGGGTCCGGAACAAGGTGAACATCACCTCACTGCTCTCGCCGTTCGCCACCACTCGCATCGGTACGTAGACCTCGAGCCCGCTCGGCATGGTGACCCGGTGGTCCAGCACTCCCAGCTCGTTCCTCGGGGTGAATCGGATCTCGACCCTACCCTCCGGGGTCTCCGAAACCCAGTGGTCGCCCTCGGCCTCGATGGCCGCGGCCAGCCCGGAGGCCCACCGGGGGAAGTTCTCCGGCTTGCTGACGAAGTCGTACACCTCCTCGAGAGGCCGCTCGATCGTGACGTTTATGTTGTGGGCTGCATGGCTGGGCATGGACGAACCTTTCTCTCTGGCTGCCGCCGATGACCGCGGCGCAGGGGCACGACTCCGATCCGATCGCCCTCGAGGTCGCCCGTCATCGACTGGCGTCCGTGGCCGACGAGATGGGGACAGTGTTGAGGCGCTCCTCGCTGTCCCCCAACATCAAGGAGCGGGCGGATTGTTCCGCGGCATTGTTCACCGTCGATGGCGAGATGCTGGCCCAGGCTGAGCACATTCCGGTACATCTCGGCTCCATGCCCGCCTCGGTCGCCGCCTGCCTGGCCAGGTTCGAGCCTATTCCGGGCGCCCAGTACGCGGTCAACGACCCTTTCGAAGGAGGCACCCATCTCAACGACCTCACCCTGGTCGCACCGGTGTTCATCGGTTCACGGCACGTCGGGTGGGTTGCCAACCGGGCCCACCACGCCGACGTGGGAGGTGAGGCGCCGGGTTCGATGCCCGCTTGGGCCATCACCGTGGACCAGGAGGGTCACCGGGTCCGCCCGATGCCGGCGGTGGAGGATGGGCGATGGGTGGAGGGCTTCGCCGAGCCTTTCATCGCCGCCTCCCGGACCCCCTGGGAGCGCCGAGGTGACCTTGCAGCCCAGATCGGCTCGAACGCGGTGGGGACGGCGCGGATGATCGAACTGATCTCCGCCTACGGCCAAAGCGAGTTCGACGCATTGGCTGCCGACCTCCTCGACTACGGGGAGCGACGGATGGCCGCAGCCCTGGGCAGCCTGCCGGAGGGCGCCTATCGGTTCAAGGACTTCATGGAGCACGGCGAAGACGACGTTGCCATCACGGTCACGGTGACGGTCGCCGAGGGCGTCCTCACCGCCGATTTCACCGGAAGTGGCCCACAGGTGATGGCCAACTTCAACGCCGTCGAGGCCGTGACCAGGTCCTGTCTCTATTTCGCGGTGCGCGTGGCGACCGATCCCACCATCCCGGCCAATGGCGGCTGCTATCGGCCTTTGCAGCTGATTGTCCCCGAAGCCTCGGTCGTCAACGCCTCGTCTCCGGCCGCGGTGGCGGCAGGCAATGTCGAGACCAGCCAGCGGATCGCAGATGTGCTGCTCGGGGCCCTGGCCCAGGCCGCCCCCGAGCGGGTGCCGGCAGCTTCGCAGGGCACGATGAACAACATCTTGGTGGGCAATGACGACTTCGCCTATTACGAGACGGTCGGTGGTGGTCAGGGGGGCCGTCCGGGGCGCCCCGGACAGTCCGGGATCCACACCGGGATGACCAACACCGAGAACACGCCGATCGAGGCCCTAGACGCCCATTATCCGTTCCGTGTCGAGAGGTACCGTCTGCGCCGGCAAAGTGGCGGAGCCGGGCGATTTCGCGGTGGCGAGGGGATCGAGCGGGAGATCCTGTTCCTGGCGGACGCGACCCTGTCTCTGATGGGTGAGCGCAGACGTCATCGTCCCTGGGGCCTGGCCGGAGGGGAGCCGGGAGCACCGGGTGAGGACTGGCTCATCGGCCGGGATGGGCGTCGGGAGAGACTTCCTGCCAAGACGACGCTTCCGGTCCGCGCCGGCGATCGTCTCCTCGTCCTCACCCCGGGTGGTGGGGGCTGGGGCCCGGCGTGAAGGTCAGGCAGGGAAAACTACGATCGACATCGTGAGCCTCGTCCAGGACCTACGCGCCGTGCTCGGTGACGACCGGGTTCTGGAGGAGCCGGTCGAGCTCTACCTCTACTCGCGCGACGCCTCCCTGATGCAAGGCCAGGCGACCTGTGTCGCTTTCCCCCACACGACGGCGGAGGTCGCCGCCGTGGTGAGGGTGGCCGAGGCTCATGGTGTCCCCATCATCCCCCGAGGCGCCGGAACCGGGTTGGCGGCCGGCGCCATCCCGATCGACGGAGGGATCGTCCTCTCCACCACCTCGATGAATCAGATCGAGCTCGACGTTGAGAACCGGACGGCATGGGTCGGCGCCGGAGTGATCAACCTCGACCTGACCAAGGAGGCCGAGCCCTACGGCCTGTCCTTCGCCCCCGACCCCTCGTCCCAATCGGCCTGCACCATCGGCGGCAACGTCGCCAACAACTCGGGCGGGGCCCACTGTCTTGCCGAAGGCGCCACCACCAGCCACGTCCTCGGGCTGGAGGTGGTCCTGGCGGGCGGCGAGGTGCTCGTCCTCGGGGGTCAGGCGCCTGACATGCCCGGCCTCGATCTCAAAGGCCTGATCGTCGGGTCCGAGGGGACACTGGGGGTCGTGACCCGGGCCCTGGTGCGCCTGTTGCCTATCGAAGCGGACGTGCGGACGCTGCTTCTCGACTTCGAAGAGCTTTCCGCGGCCACCAGGACCGTATCCGATGTCATCGCGGCCGGGCTGGTTCCGGCGGCCCTTGAGATCATGGATCAGAAGATGACGACTGCCGTGGAGAACTGGCTTCGGGCGGGGCTTCCATGCGACTGCGCCGCCATTCTCCTCGCCGAAGTGGTGGGCGAGCCCGAGGCGGTCGAAGCGGAGGCGGCGCTGGTGTCGCGAATCGGCATGCAGAACGGGGCACGCAACGTCCAGGTGGCCCGGGACGAGGAGGAACGAGCCATGCTGTGGAAAGGACGCAAGTCCGCTTTCGGCGCTGTTGCCCAAGTCTCCCCGAACTACTACCTCCACGACACTGTGGTGCCACGGTCTCGCCTCGTGGAGACGATGGAGGAAGTGCAGGCCATCGCCGACCGTCATGGCCTCGACGTCTACAACGTCTTCCACGCCGGCGACGGCAACCTCCATCCCCTGATGGCCTTCGACGCCTCCGATCCGGTGATGCTGGAAAAGGTGCATCGGGCCGGTGAGGAGATGGTGGCTGCCTGTCTGGCCCGGGGCGGGGCTCTTTCCGGGGAGCACGGGATCGGCCTGGAGAAACGGGACATGATGCGCGACGACTTCACCGACATCGACCTCGACGCCCAGGCCCGGCTGAAAGAGGCGTTCGACCCGTCCGGCCTGTTCAACCCGGCCAAGGTCCTCCCCGAGGGCTCCCGCTGCTTCGACTTCGGGGGAGTGAGGCGTGAGATACCGGATGGGGCCTGGGTATGACCGAAGCTGCCGGCGGCGGGCCCCGGCTCCAGCAAAAGGTCGCCCCGCCCGACGTGAACGCCCTCGTCTCGGTCTTGCGCGAGGCAAGCGCCTCCCGATCGGTGGTCCAGGTCGTGGGTGGCGGGACGCGGCAGGGATATGGGTCGCCGCCTCCTTTCGACATCGCGCTGCACATGACTGGTTTTTCCGGGATCGAGGAGTGGGACCCCGACGACCTGACCGTCACCGTGGGGGCGGGGACACCGGTGGCCGATCTCGAGGCGGAGCTGTCGGGTCGCTCACAGACGGCCGTCCTCCCCGAGGTCCCCGGGGCTTCCACGGTGGGCGGTGTCATTTCGGCCGGAGTGTCCTCGTTGCGTCGCGCCCGGCTCCTCGGGACGCGGGAGCGAATGCTCGAGGTGCGTCTCGTCACCGGCGATGGCCGTGTGGTCAGGGGTGGGGGGAGAGTGGTGAAGAACGTCTCGGGTTACGACCTGCCCCGCCTGGTCGTTGGGGCCTTCGGGTCCCTCGGCGTGATCACATCAATGTGCCTCAAACTCTGGCCAAAGCCGGCCGCCGCGGCAACTGTCGCCATTGGCGATGCGGAGACGGCGGCCCGAGTGCGGAGACCGCTCGCGGTTCTGGAGCATGACGGGGCGACCGACGTGTTCCTCTGGGGGACACCCGAGGAGGTGTTCTCCTCGGCAGCCCGTCTCGGAGGAGAGATGCGTGAGGGCCTTCACTGGCCGGCCGATCCTGACGGGCGATATCGATGGTCGCTTCGCCTGCCCCCGGCCTCGACCTCGGAAGGAGTCTCCCGGCTCCCTGCCACGTGGAGTCACCTCGCCATCCACGGCGCCGGTGAGATCCGCGCAGCCTCCGACGCCCCCGACGGGGCCGAGGACCTGAGGGGCTGGGCCGAAGGCATGGGCGGCTCGTTGGTCGTCGTCGAAGCACCCCGTGGGGGCATCAACGGTATGGACCCCTGGGGCAGACCGCCGCCAGGGCTCGAGATCCAGGGACGTCTGATCGCCCACTTCGACCCGGCTCGGGTCATCAACCCGGGCCGACTGCCGGGAGGGCTGTGATGGGCTGGGTCACCGAATACCACCCCACCACCGATGAGCTCAATGCGTGTGTGCAATGCGGGCTATGTCTGCCTGCATGCCCGACCTTTCGGCTCACCGGTCGGGAGACAGCATCGCCCCGTGGCCGTATCCAGGCGATGAAGGCGGTCCACAACGGGATCCTCCAGGTCGACCAGCCGTTCCAGGGCGTGATCGACTTCTGCCTGGGCTGTCGGGCGTGTGAGCCGGTGTGCCCGGGGATGGTGCCGTACGGACGAGCGCTGGAGGGCGCCCGGGCCGAGATCGCGGCGCAGCGGCCCGGCTTCAGTCACCGTGCTCGGTCCGTCCTGCTCGGTCGCGTGATCGGCTCCAGGGGATCGCTTCGAGCCGGGAGCGCAGCGCTCCGCGCGGCACAGTCGACCGGGGCCACGTCTTTGGCTCCGACCCGCCTTCGGCGGCTGGCAGCGGGCTTACGCCCTCTCCAGGGGCGTCCCCGAGCCACGGTGGGGCATAGCGGTGGCAGCGGGGAGTCGGGGAAAGTGGCCCTGCTGGCCGGGTGCATCCAGGACGAGTGGTTCCGTCCGGTCAACCATGCCGCCATCGCCCTCCTGGAGATGGCGGGCTACCGCGTGGAGGTGCCGGCTGGGCAGACCTGCTGTGGGGCCCTAGCTGCTCACGACGGCAAGGCGGACGCCGCCCGGGCCTTGGCTCGGCGCAACATGCCGGTCTTCACCGGATACGACCAGGTGGTGGTGACTTCCGCGGGATGCTCGGCCCACGTCCGGGAGTACGGGCACTGGGCTCCGGCCGGGGAGCAGGTCGGCGAGCGGGCCGTGGACGTGACCGTTGTCGTCGCTCGGGCCATCGAGATCGGGCTGCTTCCTCGTCTCCGGGTCGGTTCGGGTCCCATCGCGGTCCAGGACCCGTGTCATCTCCGTCATGCCCAGCGAGTGACCGCCGAGCCCAGGTCGATCCTCCAGGCCGGCGGCTTCGACGTGGTCGAGATCGATCCGGCCGGCATGTGTTGTGGGGCGGCGGGCCTGTACTCGGTCTTGCAGCCCGAGGCATCGACGGAACTGGGAAACCGCAAGGCCACCCAGATTCGTTCTACCGGCGTGACCAGAGTGGCCTCGGCCAATCCCGGATGTGAGATGCAGCTCAGGTCGGCGTTGGGTGCTCGGTATGAGATTGCCCACCCGATCGAGTGGTATCTGAGGGGCGTGATGGCGGCGGACGAGAGCGGTAGGGTCGCCGGGGTGAGGACAGCGAGATGACGGACGAGATCGCCCGCGCCGACAACAGGGATATGGCGCGTCGCTACGCCATCCTGGCCTACGGCTCGTTCGGGACGATGCTCGATGTCGGCCTCATGGTCCTGGGAAGCCTGCTGGTTGGCCTGGCCATCTCGGTGGTGCTCGCCGGGTTCGACTTGGTGAACGTCATCCAGGACCTGTCCACTGGTGCGATGCTCGCTTCGTCGCTCGTGCTCACGGTGATCGGCCTCTTTTGTGTCGGAGTCGCGGCCGAAGGCCCGTTGGGCCGGGGGCGTCACCTCGTCGGGTTCAAGCTCTGGGAGATCGGCCTGGGGCGCATCATCGCGGTCTTCGTCGTCGGTCTCATGTTCGTCCTGATCCACGGGCTGATCGACGGGCCGGCCGGGGGACTCCCGGTGCCGATCACGACCGGAGTCGATGGGATCAGGGCGGTAGGGGTGGCTGGGATGACGGTGATGCCCCTCATCGGGGTGCCCGTCTCCCTGGCTGCACGCTGGTACCCCGCAGGCCCGGTCTGGATTCGCTCCGCCGACCTCCCCATCATGTTCGTGGTGTGGGCCGTCGCCACCATGGCCATGGTGTCTTAGCCCCGCTCTGTCGCTCCGCGAGGATCGGCGCGGCTCCAAGCGCGGTAGATCCGCGCAGAATGGAGGCTCACAGCCCCTTCGAGTAGATGTTCACGGGTTGCATCTCGAATCCCTCCCGTTGCAGGGCCTCGACAGCCCACGCCGTCACCGGCACCATCGCCTCGATCCGCCGCTGCGAGCCCTCGGGTAACACATCGCGCAGACCCTGAAGGAGGAGAGGAGCGTCGGCAGGTGTGGTTGCTACCCATCCTACCGAGATGCCTTCATCGTCACTCTCGGTGATGACCCACCCTCCCGGGCTGTGGAGGAACCGGTGGGTCTCGACGGCCGCCTCCAGGTCATGATGTGAAGCCTTTCGCCATCGCCATCCGAGTGAGATCAGGTCCCTTGCGGCCTGGGCGAGATCGCTCTGCGACCAGAACGTCCATGCGGCGTCGGCGTCGACCACGGCGCCGGGGCGCAGCCCCAGGTCGCCATCGAGGCGACGCCCGGCGGTGGGTGGGGCGGTGGCATGCACCCACTCGCCGGTCTTTCGATACCCCGACCGCAATACCTGGCCGATGGCGGCCCGATTACCGGCCTCGATGGCGAGACGAGACACGAGAGCCCCCTTGTCTCTAGCCCATTCGATGGCGAAGTCGTTCATGGCCATCCCCATGCCTTCCCGGCGATGATCTGGATGCACTCGTGCCGCACTCAGCCAGGCTTCGGACGGGGACAGGAGCTCGGCCCGGGACAGCGCCACCGGCACGTCGTCCTCGAGGACACAGACGATGACCAGCGAGCCCGGCTCCTCCAGCCAGCCCGGGAGCCGGTCCGGGACATAGTCACCCCAGGAGAAGGTGTCCCGGGTCCAGGGCTCGATGGCTGGCACGTCGTCGGCCCGAGCGGGTCGAATGACGAACGACACGACTACATCCGATCGGGGACTTCGATGCCGAGGAGGTCGAGGAGCCGCTCCAGTGCCGAGAGGGACCATGTGGAGAGTGTCAGCCAGGAACCGCGACGGGTCTCATCCGTCTCGGACAGGATGTGACAGGTGTCGTAGAAGCGGTTGAACGTACCGGCGACCTCGAAGGCGTATTCGGCCACATGGTTGGGCGACCGGAGGTCGATGGCCCGGCCCACGACTTCGGGAAGGCGCAACAACTCGAGCATGAGGTCGCGCTCGTTGTCGATGGTCGGCGGCTGCAGCGGTCCCGGCGTCAGCGCCGCTTCAGAGGCGCGGCGCAGGATGGACTTGATCCGGACCGCGGCGTACTGCAGATAGGGCCCCGTCTTGCCCTCGAACGAGCTGAACCGGTCCAGGTCGAAGATGTAGTCGGAGGTCCGGTTGTTGATCAGGTCTCCGAACTTCAGCGCGGCTATCCCCACCATCCCGGCGATGTGGCCCCGTTCCTCCTCCGGGTACTCCTCAGCGAGATGGGCCTCATCGAGCCGTCTTCGGGCGGCGTCAGTGAGCATGTCGATCACATCGGCGAGCCGGACCACGCCGCCCTCTCTCGTCTTGAACGGCTTGCCGTCAGGGCCGTTCATGGTGCCAAACCAGATGTGCTCGAGTCGGGTGCGATCGGGGACGAAACCCGCCTTGCGCGCGGCCCGGAAGATCTGGACGAAGTGATCGGCCTGACGCCGGTCGACGACATAGAGGACCAGATCGGCGCGCAGCTCGTCGACCCGCATTTGGACGGTGGCCAGGTCCGTGGTGCTGTAGAGGAAGCCGCCTGAGGATGATTCGACGATCAGAGGCGGTATCTCCCGATTGTCGGTCTCCTCCGCGACCCGCACCACCAGAGCCCCGTGCGACTCAACGGCGACGCCCGAATCCCGCAGGGCCGACACGAGAGGGCCGAGTCTGTCGTGGACGTCGGACTCCCCGTACCACAGGTCGAAGGTCACTCCGAGGGCGGCGAAGTCACGTCGCTGTGACTGCTCGGAGACCGTCTTCATGTGACCCCAGAGCGCGAGGTAGCCGGGATCACCCTGCTGGAGCCGGACCGTGGCCGACCGTGCCGCGTCGGCGAAATCGGCGTCGTTCCGGGCCCGTGCCGCGGCCTCGGGATAGATCCGCTGAAGGTCGTCGAGAGTGACTGGCGACTCGGCCGGGTACTCGCCGGCCTTCGGGTCGAAGTAGGGGAGTTGTGGCTGCACCTCCTCCAGCGCCGCGATGAGGAGGCCCATCTGGAACCCCCAGTCACCGAAGTGGGGATCGCGGATGACCTTGTGCCCGGCGAAGGCGAACAGCCGGGCCAGGGAATCGCCGATGATCGTGGCGCGGAGATGGCCCACGTGCATCGCCTTGGCCACGTTGGGGCCGGCGTAGTCGACGACGATGGTCTCCGGCGTGGCGGTGACCGGAAAGCCCAGGTAGGGGTCGGCTGCCTCCGCGGCCGCTACCCGGGCGATGGCTTGGTCGGTGAGGGTGATGTTGATGAACCCCGGCCCGGCCACCTCGACCCGGGCGAGGTCGGGATGAGTTGACAGACTGTCCGCCACCTCCTGGGCAAGTTCCCTCGGGGCGCGGTCTGCGTCTTTGGCGGCAGCCATGGCCCCGTTGATCTGGAACTGGGCGAGCTCGGGTCGTTGCGAGGGAACGGTCTCGCCCATCTCGGGAGGGAAGCCGAGGTCGGCGAAGACCTGGCCTGCTATCTCCGAGAGATGGGTGAGAAGGGACATCGCACCCGAGGTTAGGGAAGCCTCGACTCGAATCTGGACGGTCGGTCTGTACACACCTCACAGGATGTGCAGTGCTTAGTACTTCGCCAGTTCTTGGGCCTTCTGGACGATGCTCTCCGGTGTCGGGTAGAGCTCGCTCTCGAGTGACCCGGCGTAGGGCATGATCGGAACGTCGGGCAGGGCGTATCGACGGACGGGAGCGTCGAGCCACTCGAACGTCTTGTCGGCGATCTGGGCCGCTAGCTCGGCGCCGTAGCCGACGAACTCGTTGTCTTCGTAGACGATCAAAGCCCGCGATGTCTTCTTCACCGACTCCTCGATGGTGAGCCAGTCGAGGGGCTTGAGGCTGCGCAGATCGATCACTTCAGGGCTGATGTCGAGCTCCTCCAGGTGGAGGGCGGCCTCGGTGGCGAAATGGGCCATTGCCCCGTAGGCGATGATGGTGAGGTCGGTCCCAGCGTGACGAATGGCGGCACGCCCCAGGGGCACCTCGTGTGCACCTGCCGGGTAGGGGCCCTTGGCAAGGCGGTAGAGCTTCTTCGGCTCGAGGTACATGACCGGGTCGGGATCATCCACCGCGGCGAACAGCAGTCCTTTGACGTCGGCCGGGGTCGACGGCACCACAACCTTGAGCCCCGGGACGTGGGCATAGAAGGATTCGATCGACTGTGAGTGATAGAGAGCGCCGTGGATCCCGGCGCCGTAGGGGGTTCGCACCACTATCGGCACGTTCCACCGGCCATCCGAGCGGTAGGAGATGCGGGCGGCCTCCGACACCAGTTGGTCGAAGGCGGGGTGTATGTAGTCGGCAAACTGGATCTCCGGGATCACCTTGAACCCGGCCACCGACATCCCGATGGCGGCGCCGATGATCGACGACTCGGCTATCGGGGTGTTGAAGCACCGATCGGGCCCGAAGCGATCGGTCAGCTCCTGTGTGGCCTTGAACACCCCACCTTTGCGTCGGGCCACGTCCTCACCGAATACCACGACGTCGTCGTCGGCCTCCATCACCTCGTGCAGGGCCATGTTGATGGCGGTGATCATGTTGACGACTTCGCCGCCCGGTTCCTGCTCTGGCTCCATCACCGCCGGCCCCGGCTCGATGACCCGGGCATAGACCCGGCTGGTTGGCTCGTCCGGGTTGGGGGCTGCTTCGGCCCTCTCCACGGCCGCAGCGAGCGTCTCGACGACCTCGTTGTCGATACGCTCCTCCTCGGCTTCGGTGAGGAGCCGGTTCTCGATCAAATACTGACGAACGCGTGCCACCGGGTCTCGCTTGCGCCAGGTCTCGACCTCCTCCCGGCTTCGGTACAGCGTGTCGTTGTCGTCTGAGGTGTGGGCGTAGTAACGGTAGGTCTCGGCCTCGATGAGGGTGGGCCCTTCCCCGGCACGGGCCCGGCGCACCGCCTCCTGCATCACCTTGTAGACCCGAAGCGTCCTGTTGCCGTCCACCTCGACTCCGGGAAAGCCGTAGGCCTCTGCCCTGGAGGCCAGACTGCCCGCCACCTGTTCCTCCTCCGGGACCGAGATGGCATATCGGTTGTTCTCGATGACGAAGATGAGCGGGAGCCTGCGGATTCCGGCCCAGTTCATCGCCTCGTGCCAGTCACCTTCAGACGTCGATCCCTCCCCGCCGTAGACCGCCACGACCGCGTCGTCGCCCCGATTGGCCACCGCCTGGGCGATGCCCACGGCGTGGAGGTACTGGGTCCCGATCACCGACGACTGAGTGAGCACCCTGCGTTCCGGGCTGGACCAGTGGCCGGGTAGCTGGCGGCCACCCGACATCGGGTCGGTCTTCTTGGCGAAGGCGCCGAGGAAGATCTCTTCGGCGGTGAAGCCCCAGGCGAACGCCACCCCCATGTCGCGGTAGTAGGGGAGCACCCAGTCCCGCTCACGGTCCAGGGCCAGCGCCGAGGCCACCTGGATCGCCTCGTGACCCGAGGAGCCGACGACGAAGGGGGCGCGGCCCTGTCGCTGTAGAGCGAACAACCGGTCATCGATCCGCCTCGTGGTCAACATGAGCCGGTACATCTCGATGACCTGATCGTCGCTCAGCCCCAGCTCACCGTGGTGCAGGTTCCTGTCGAAGTCCATGCCGTAGGTCCGGTGCGAGGTCAACCCGTCTCCTCCCCGCTGCGCCTGAAGCGACGGAGATCACCGATGTGACGGATCCTGTCCTCGGCCCGAATGACGGCAGCCTGATTCGGGTTGATTCCTTCTTCTTTCGAGATTTCCAGGATCGCCTTGGTTGCATCGAAGATGGAGTCGACCCGTTGCAGGGCGCGCATCCTGGAGTAGCCGTGTAGCTCGTCGTGCACGTTTATGAGCCCGCCGGCGTTGACCACGAAGTCCGGGCCGTACACGATGCCCCGTCGCGCGATTCGGTCGGCGTCCTCTTCCTCGGCCAGCTGGTTGTTGGCGCTGCCCACGATGGCCTGGCAATTGAGCTGGGGGATGGTCTCCTGGTTGAGCCCTCCCCCCAGGGCACAGGGCGAGTAGATGTCACAGTCCACGGTGTGGATGTCCTCTACATCGACCCCTTTCACCCCATATGTCTCACTGGCGATCCTCATCGCCTCATCGCTCGAATCTGCCACGATCACGTCGGCCCGTGCCTCAACCAGGAGCTGGACGAAGGCCGAGCCCACCTTGCCCACCCCCTGGACGGCGAAGCGGCGCCCGGCCAGGTCGGCGTCCCCCCAGATGAATTCGGACACAGCTCTCGCCGCGGCGAACAGCCCGCGAGACGTCACCGGCGAGGGGTCTCCCGCCCCGCCTTCGGCTATCGAGGATCCCAGGGCCCATCGCGTCTCACGCCGCATGATGTCGACGTCGGCGGTGGTGGTCCCGACATCCTCCGCGGTTATGTATCGGCCACCAAGTGAATCGACGAGGCGGGCATAGGCCCGGAGGAGCAGCTCTGACTTGTCACTGGCAGGGTCGCCGATGATCACCGCCTTCCCTCCGCCGAGATCCAGACCGGCGGCGGCCGCCTTGTAGGTCATCCCCTTGGCGAGTCGGAGTACGTCTGCCAGGGCATCTTGCTCGGTCTGGTACGGAAAAAAGCGAGTCCCGCCGAGGGCGGGACCGAGAGCCGTGGAGTGGATGGCGATTATGGCCCGGAGGCCCGATACCTCGTCGTATCCATATACGACCTCTTCGTGACCTCCGCGAGCTACCTCATCGAATACGCCCAAGACCGCTCCTCCATACCCGAGGTAAGGCTCTCACTGACCGTGATGATACCCGGCCAGTTCCGGCAGGGCCCGTGCTGACCTCGGCAACGACGCATGCCAGGATGGGAGTGTGACCAAGACCGCCCACCTCCGCGTCTATACGCCGAACAGCGCCGACGATGGCGATCCGGTGCCCGGCTTCGTGAGGTCCTACGGGTTGCTCTCCGAAACGGAGGGAGCAGCCGATTGGGTGGCGGAGTGGCACGGGGCACGGGTGGTCTGCCCTCGGCATCTCCGGCTCCGGGTGTTGGAGTCGACGGTCGCCTTCGCCAATGCCTTCCGAGGGCTCGGGGCCGGCCTGATCCCGGAGGAAGCGGCGCGCACGGCCGACAGCGAGCTCCGGCGCTATCACCAGGAGCACCCAGGCCATCGGTCTCAGGTCCTGACTTCGGCATGGCATGTGCCCGTGAGATGGTTCACCGCTTTCCAGCCCGAGGACAAGGAGGTATACGAGGTCGGGGGATCACCCAGGGTCAGGCTCCGGGTGGACCTGGGTGTCGGCCGGAATCGGATCGGGAACGCCCTGGCCACGCTGCGCAATCTCGAGGTGTTCCAGGGCCCGGCGGAGGAACTGGCTCAGCTTCACGAGTGGATCGAGAGCTTTCCCGCCGAGTCGATGCTCGAGCTCGACTACGGCTCGGTGTCTGAGCTGTTCGATCCACAGGAGCTCGTGTTCGACGATTCGGTCGAGTTGGTGCGCCGCTCGATCGAAGCCCTGGCCGAGGGCGACATGATGACCGCCGGTGAGAACTATGGCCGTGTCGTCGCCCGATGGGCCCCGGCCTTCTCGGTCACGTTCAGTAGCTGATTTCGTCGCCCGGAAGGTGGCGCCTCGAGTGGGGCCAGTACCGCCAATCTCCGCAAATTCGGCTGGCGCTGGGGGAGAAGGCGCGGTCGAGCGGGGAATAAACCGGGCTGGGAACGTCTTGTATCATGTGAAGAGAATCACAAGGTCTCAGACTTTGCGAGGGCCAGTGGAGCCATTCCGCTCCTTCCGGCGGATCCTTCTCCTCCTCAAATGCTCCACTGGCCTCGCAAATCTCGTCCGATCCTTCTTGACCGGGGCTGCGCATCGCCTACCATCGCTCCGGACATGAGATACCGCCCCGCCACGGTCTGCTGCGCTTGTCGTTGTGCCGTCGTGCCGTGTCGGTAGTCATGTCCTGAAGACACCAGTCGAAGACAGAAGCCCGCACCGGCACCGGATGCGGGCCTTTGTTTGTAATGGGCGGCATCCGGGCCCGAAGAAGGAGACCGACTCATGACGACACAGATCACCAGCCTGGCCCCCGAGCGAATAGATGTTGTGCTCGATTGCTCAGGGCTGCTCTGCCCGCTTCCCGTGTACCGGGCGTCCCTGGCCCTGAACCAGTTGTCACCCGGTGAGGTGCTGGAGGTAATCGCGACCGATCCGGGGGCCCTGGAGGACATCCCGGCCCTGGCCCGTCAGACGGGCAGTGTCCTTCTCGGAGTCGAGCGGGGGCAAGATCGCCACAGGTTCTGGATCGAGAAGGGATCTCGCTCGTGAACACGGCCGTCACCCGCGCCGAGGACGACACCGCGGTAGAAGCCAGGCGACGCCGCATCGCCCTCGTCGCCTCGAAAGGGACGCTCGATCAGGCCTACCCACCACTGATCATGGCCACCACGGCCGCGAGCCTGGGCTGGGAGGCGGGGGTCTACTTCACGTTCTACGGGCTCGACATCATTCACAACGACAGGCTCAAGAGCCTGAAGGTGGCCTCCCTGGCCAACCCGGCTGGCCCGATCCAGCTGCCCAATCTGCTCGGGGCGCTGCCTGGAGCGACCGCCGCCGCCACCAAGATGATGAAGAAATGGATGACCGATGCCCGTATGCCCACCGTGCCCGAGTTCATCGAAATGGCTCAGGGGCTGGACGTCCGGTTCTTCGCCTGCTCGACGACGATGGGTGTCATGGGCGTGGAGGAGGACGACCTGATCAAGGGTTGCGAGATCGCCGGTGCGGCCGCTTTCCTGGACTTTGCCGCCGACGCCGACGTGCAGTTGTTCGTCTGACTCAGCCGGCCAGCGAGGCGACCGTCTCCGGGCTGCAGGGAAGGGTCAGCTCGAAGCGGGTCCAACCCGCTCGTCGCCGGTAGACGAGGTCGCCGCCCATCATGCGCGCCAGCTGACGCGCGACCGCGAGGCCGAGACCGACGGAGTCGGGCCGGGCGTCGGTCGCGGCCGACTGCGAGCGGTAATACGGGTCGAAGATGTGCTCGGCGTCGATCCCCTTGACCCCCGGCCCGTCGTCGCTCACAACCAGCGAGGCCACGTCGGAACGCCGGGAGACCTCGACCTTCACGTGTGCACCGCCGTACCGATGGGCATTGGTGAGCAGATTGCGCAGGATCTGCCTGGTGCGCAGCGTGTCGGCCCACGCCACCGTCGGCCCTCCCACCAGAGTGATATCCAGATCGAGCCCGAGCGAGCCGACGATCGACCGACACTCGTCGAGTAGCTCGATGCTGCCAGGGCTCACCGTCAAGTTCCCCGAGGCCGCCCGTTCCGCGGTGAGGAGATCGTCCACGAGCTGGGCGACCTCTTTGCTTTGGCCCGAGATCAACCCGACCATTTCCACGATCTCGTCTCGTTCGTAGGCATCGAGGCCTTCGGCCAGCTCACCGGAGAAGCCAACGACGGCAGCCAGCGGCGTTCGGAGCTCGTGACTCACGGTTGCGATGAATCGGTCCTTGGCCGCCGCCAGCTCCACGAGGCCTTCACGGGCCGACTCACGCTCCCAGTAGGCGCCCACCATGTCGGCCGCCCGCATCAAGCCATCCACCTCCACGTCGGTCCAAATGTCATCTCGCCAGAAATCCGAGTAGCCGAGCGTCCCGACCCACTGATCTCGAATCATTATCGGCGCCATCAATTCCGAGCGGATCCCCTCCGCCTCGTAACGGGCCCGAACCGGCATGGGCAGGTCACTGACACGGATCCGGGCGGGCAGTCCCGAAGACAGGATGTCGATGATCTCGGGGAACTGGCTGTAATCCCCTTCGTCGAAGGTGTCGGGCCCGTGCGGCACGTTGCTCCCCACCGCCTCTGCGACGATTTCCCAGGCGACATCGCCCTCCTTGCCGGCCCGATTGATGTCGATGTACGCGTAATCGGCTTCCGTCGCATCGAGGAGCGCCTCGAGGGCGGCGGTGAGAGGTTCGTCATCACTTCCGGTCAGCAGGGCCTGCGAGCACGTGGCCAGTGCCTTTTGGATCCGCGCGCTGTTCGCCTGATGCTCCGACGCCTGTCCTAGAGACTGGATCAATTGCCATGTGATCCACATCACGAGAGCCTGGCCGGGGATGCCGATCATGAGTCGGGCGAAGGCCACGGTGGCGGGGGGCTGGTCGAGGATCACTGAGGCGATCGTGAACGTGGCGGTGAGTCCGGCGACGAGAACGAGGGGGACCACCGACCTGCTCTCCCTTGTTGCCACGTAGACCACCGAGACCAAGATCAGACATGCCAGGGTGTATCCGCTGTCGAACCCGGTGGTCCGCCAGGCCTCGGTCAGACTAAGGGCGCAGACCGCCATAGCCGCCATGGCGGCCACGGCCTCGATCCGCCGATGGCGGAGCAGTTGATATGCGGCCGTGATCCCGACCACGGCGTATGCGAGGAGACGTAACTCGACCCAGGACGAGACGCCTGACCAGGACCGGTACTCGGCGACCACACCGAACGTTGTGGCCACGAGGGCGGCGACCAATACCGCAGTGCGAAAGCGCGGTGTCATGACCGGCCGGTCGGTCCGTCTCATGACCGAGTATCGGCGGCAGGCGTCTTCGAGTTGACCGCGTCAACCCTCGGATCGGCCCCCGCGGTAGGCCATGCAATCGATCTCCACCGCTCCACCCAGGGCCAGGTCGACCCCGCCGACCGTGATCCTGGCCGGAGGCGAGTCGCCGAGCGCCGAGGTGTAAGCCCGGTTCATCTCGTCGAAGTCGGCCATGTCCGACATGTACACGATCGTCTTCGCCACATCGCCGAGACCGAGGCCGGCAGCCTCCAGAATTCGCTCGATGTTGGAGATTGTCTGGGTGGTCTGGGGTCCGACACCTCCCTCGGCCAGTTCCATCGTCTCGCCGACGGTCCCCAGACTGCCCGCGACGTGGACATAATCGCCGGCGATGACGGCGTGGCTGAAGGCGGGCACACGTGCCAGTCCCTCGACAATGGTCCTCTGAATGGGGATCCTCTCCATGGGTCGACCTCCTGATCAAATAGGGTCCCCCGCGTGAGAGGAGGAACGTAGTAATCGCCGACCTGCCGACGGGATGGGGTGGTAGCCCGGTGGAGCCACCTGATCTCGACGAGGTAGCCCGAGCCGCAGCCCGCATCTCGGGGGTGGTGGTCCCCACTCCACTCATGCCTCTCCAGAGTTACGACGCCACGGCGGACATCTACCTCAAGCCCGAGGTGCTTCAACCCGTCGGCTCGTTCAAAATCCGTGGCGTCGGGAACTGGGCCCTCAGCCTGACCGCTGACCAGACAAGGCCCCGCATCGCCACCACGAGCCCCGGCAACACGGCGATGGCTCTGGGCTACATGGGGCGTTTGCTCGGCGTGCCGGCGAGATCACACGTCCCCAAGAACCTGCACGAGTCCTAACGGATGTCGATCG
>JAICRU010000134.1 GCA_025937235.1 Acidimicrobiia bacterium | reverse complement strand
GGAGCCACCGCCTCCGGGAAGTCGGCCCTCGCCCTCGACCTCGCTCGCCGGGACCGGAGCTGGGAGCTGGTCTCGGTAGACTCGATGCAGGTGTACCGCGGGATGGACATCGGCACCGCCAAGCCCACAGTCCTGGAACGAGCGGGGATCGCTCACCATCTCATCGATGTGGCAGACCCTTCGGAGGAGTTCACCGTGGCCGACTTCCGGCGTCTGGGACGCCGGGCCCTGAGCGAGACCGAGGCGCCGACGATCGTCATAAGCGGGGGATCAGGTCTCCACTTCAGGGCGCTGATGGACCCACTCAGCTTCGCCCCGACGGACCCGCAGCTCCGGGCAGAGCTGGAGAGCCGGGAGATGGATCGGCTGGTCACCGAGCTGCTCGAGGCCGACCCGGGTGCCGGGGACTTCGTCGATGTCGCCAATCCGAGGCGGGTCATCCGGGCTGTCGAGATCTACCAGCTCACCGGTGAGACACCGAGCATGCGCGCCGCCACCGCGACTGCGGAGGACGTGAGGCGATATGTCCCCGAGGTCGCATTCGAGGCGGTCGGTCTCGACCCGGGCCCCGCTCTGGAAGCCAGAATCGACATCCGTCTTGGCGAGATGAGAGCGGCCGGCCTGGTCGACGAGGTGCGCTCACTTGCTCCGAGGATGGGACGAACCGCCAGTGGCGCGGTGGGATATCGGGAGGTTTTGGCCGCCTTGAACGGAGAGACCTCGATGGATCACGCCTTCGATCTCGCCTCGGTGAACACCAAGAGGCTGGCGCGCAAACAGCGCACCTGGTTTCAGAGGGATCCGCGGATACGCTGGATACCGTGGATCGACGATCCTCACCAACGTCTGAGACGGATACTGGAGACCTTCGATTGAGCCGGTACCAGTTCACCAAGATGCAGGGGCTCGGCAACGACTTCATCGTCCTCGAGGGCCCTGACAAGCCCGACAGCTCCGAGGTGGTCGGTCTCTGCGATCGGCACTTCGGCGTCGGGGCCGACGGCGTCCTGGTGGTGTCCCCAGGCCCACCAGTGGTGATGGACTACTGGAACGCCGACGGGAGCCCGGCCGAGATGTGTGGCAATGGCCTTCGCTGTGTTGCCCGGTACGCCCGTGACAGAGGCTGGACCGACGCTGCGGAATTCGAAGTCGACACGCCGATCGGGCTGCGCAAGGTGAGGGTTGGGGGAGGGGCGATCGAAGTCGAGATCGGCCCCGTGCTGATCGAGGGCCAGGAGACGATCGATGGTGAGGTCTATCACCTGGTCGACACCGGCAACCCCCATGCCGTGCGCGTCGTCGATGACCCTGAGCGAATCGATCTTGCGACGCTGGGCCCGCAGGTCGCTCGGGAGGCGGGATTCGACGCAGGGTGCAACGTCGAGATGATCACCATCGCCGATGGTCGGGTCACGATGCGGGTGTGGGAGCGGGGGATAGGGGAGACCCTGGCCTGCGGCACCGGCATGGTGGCTGCGGCGGCAGTCGCGCTCGATGGCAAGGACGGGAGCATCGAGGTGGCGACCCCTGGTGGCGTCGGTCATGTCGAGGTCGACGGCCAGAGCGCCTGGCTGACCGGTCCCGCCGAATACGTCTTCGAAGGCGTGGTCGATCAGGGATAGCGGCGGAGGACGCTGACCACCTTCCCCACCAGCTCGACCCCATCGGAATAGACCAAGGGCTCGTAGGCGGGATTCTCCGCCTCGAGGATCACCTTGCCCCCACGCCGACGAAGTCGCTTCACGGTGGCCTCTTCTCCATCGATCAGCGCCGCCACGATCTCGCCATCCCTGGCGTCCTTCTGACTGCGGACGGCCACCAGGTCGCCATCGAGGATCCCGGCCTCGATCATCGAGTCACCCTTGACCTCGAGCAGGAACACCGGGTCGCTTCCCACCAGGTCGACGGGCAGCGGGATGACCTCCTCGACCTGCTCGGCGGCGAGTATCGGAGTGCCGGCCGCGATCCGGCCCAGCACCGGTACGTCGCGAACACGACTCGCACGGGAGGGAGTGTCGGCGGTGGCATCCGGCGTGTTGTCGACCGGGGCCTCGCCGACGACGACGATCGCTCTGGGCTTCGAGGGGTCGCGATGCAAGGCGCCCGCGGCCACCAAGGCCGTGAGATGGGAGTGCACTGTCGAGGGTGAGGAGAGGCCGAGGGCTTCCCCGATCTCACGCACCGAAGGCGGGTAGCCCCGGTCCGCCACCGTCGTCCTGATGAAATTCAACACCTGCTGCTGACGTTCGCTGAGCACGGTGACTCCTTCCCGGGTCCCTCGATCGACTCCGTCACGTCTCACATTAATCGAACATGAGTTCGCCGCCAAACATATGTTCGTTGTCCCCTTGACAGCGAACAAATGTTCGATAGAGTGACGAACGCATGTTCGATCCGGAACAGCATCCAGCAATCCCGCAAGGGGCCCCGATCAGGAGGAAGACCAAAATGCAGAAGGCGAAACTGCAGCTGACCGTCCGGCTGTCCTTGCTTCTCGCCGCCCTCTGCGTGGTCTTCCTCATGATCGGCGGACCTGCCGGAGCCGACGTCCCGACACCGGAGCCCACCGAGTACGTGGTCGAGGCCGGCGACACCCTCTGGGCGATCGCATCGGCCGCCGCCGACCCCGGCGAGGACCTGCGCCGTCTGATAGCCGACATCGCCCGACTCAGCGGTATCGACGCCGACTCCCTCCAGCCGGGTCAGGTTCTTCTCATCCCCGCCCGCTGAGCCAACCTTCGCCCCGGGGGTATACCCTGGGCCGATGCTCTGCCCGGCCTGCGGCGCACCCAGCACGCGCGTGATCGATAGCCGACCCGCCGAAGGTGGCCTGGCGATCCGGCGACGACGAGAATGTGAGGACTGTGGCCGGCGCTTCACCACCTATGAGCGTCTCGAGCCGCAGCTGATGGTAAGGAAGCGGAACGGTCGTCTCGAGCCCTTCTCACCCTCCAAGCTGTCCGCAGGCATCTCGGCAGCCCTGGCCGACCGGCCCGTATCCGGCTCGGCGATCGAGCGGCTAGTCGAGGAGGTGGAAGCTTCCTTCCGGGGCTCGGGGTCAAATGTGACCTCGGAGGAGATCGGACGGGCCGTTCTCGACCGTCTTCGAAATCTCGACGAAGTTGCATACCTGCGTTTCGCGTCCGTGTACAAGGAATTCCAGGGAGCTGCGGACTTCGAGAAGGAAGTCGCTGCGCTGGATTCAGCCGAGCAGCCTGGATAGATCGTCCCGGGCCTGGTCGATGAGGGAGGACACCGCCTCCGATACTGTCCCGAGGTCGGTGATCATGGCGTGTCGGACCTCCTGGAGCTCGGCCCGGAGCGTTCCCAGCGCCTCGACGGCGGCCGTCCGATTGCCGGTCCCCATGGCATCGAGATAAGCCGCTTGGGTCTGCTCCAGGTTGGCGCTGAGCCGATCGAGCGCTGCCGACGCCTCTGGGGCCACTTCGGCCGGAAGTGCCTCACGAACCGACTCGAATCCGGTTCTCCACTGTGTGAATGCGTCGGTTGCCGTGGTCAGGTCGGTGAGGTCGGGGTCGGTCTCGAGGAGCGGCAGGATGAGTGCTGGTTCGAGGGCTGTCCGATACGTGGTGATGTCCATGAGTCGCTTCGACGCATCGATGGCGATTCCGGCGGCCTCGGCGGCCACGGACCGCCCTGACGAGTCCGCGGATGGCAGGCCGGCGGAGGCAGCGAACATGGAGCGGGCCCGGTCACCCAACTGCAGATAGGCCGATGCATCCCGGTTGGCTTCGGGGAGCCGATCGAGATCGATGTCATCCACCAGCGGTGCCACCTGGTCGAGGGCTCCGGTCAGAGCTTCGGCCTCCGACCGGACAACCCCGAGGGCCGCCGCCGCTTCGTCTGCCGGCTGGCGGTAGAGCCAGTAGCCGACGCCGGCGACGACCAAGGTCATCGTGAGGAGGAGCGAGAGCATGGGCCAGCGAAAGCGGCGACCGCCCATGTGTTTGGAGCCGAACGCTTGAGGGGCCCAGTCCTCCAGCGAGGGAGCGTTGAGCTCGGTTGTCTTCCACATGTCTGTCACCAGCTCTCCGGTGGGATGCCCATTCCTGCTGTGGCGACCGAGCGGCACCGGGACCAGTGCGGAGACCTGGGAACTGGACTCGGTAGTTCCCGGGGCGTGCGAAGGCGGGGTGGTCCATGCACGCGAGGGCGCATCGATGAAGCCGAGAGACTCCATCGACGGGATGCGGATGAAGCCGCGTCTGGACCGGGTGGTGGCAGTCATCGGAGGCACCTATTTACAGTCGTCAGGTCATCCCGCCCGAAACCCCGCGACCCCGTGATGCAAGCTAGCTTCGTCAGACTCGATCCGGAAGTGTCAATTCCCACGAGATCACATATCGGCGACGCCGCAGTCGATCTTCAGGCCCGATATGACATTTCACTGGAGCCAGGGGAGAGAGCCACCGTCCCCACCGGGCTCGCGTTGGCCATCCCCGAGGGTTTCGCCGGGCTGGTCCTGCCCAGGAGCGGTCATGCCAAGCGCCTTGGCGTGGGGGTGGTCAACGGTCCAGGGCTGATCGACTCGGGATACAGAGGCGAAGTGTCTGTCCTCTTGATCAACCACGGCTCGGAAAAGGTTGTGTTCAGAAAGGGGGAGCGGATCGCCCAACTCGCCGTGGTACCGGTCGCGGTGGTTGATTGGGTCGAGGTGGAGAGCCTGGACGACACCAGTCGTGGCGATGGGGGATTCGGCTCCACCGGATCCTGACGCCGTTTGGCTGGAATGGGGGGACCGTTAGAATGTGTCACCCGTGCGGAAGTAGCTCAGTTGGCTAGAGCGCAACCTTGCCAAGGTTGAGGTCGCGGGTTCGAATCCCGTCTTCCGCTCCGACGCCCGGTCTCGGCGACGTGGCCGAGTGGTTAGGCGCGGGTCTGCAAAACCCGTCACACCGGTTCGATTCCGGTCGTCGCCTC
>JAICRU010000044.1 GCA_025937235.1 Acidimicrobiia bacterium | reverse complement strand
TTCCCCGGCTTCTCGAGTCCGGCTTCGAGGTTCGCTGCGTGACCCGGGACCCGGCCAAGCTGGAGGGGGTGTGGTGGCGTGATCGCACCGAGGTCGTAGTCGGAGATCTCCTCGCCCCGGAATCGCTGGACGCTGTATTCGATGGCATCGATAGGGCCTTCTATCTGGTCCACTCGATGGATGGATCGAGTGAGGGCTTCGGCGCGCGTGACCGCCGCGCCGCCTCCAACTTCAGCGCCGCAGCCGATCGAGCCGGGCTACGCCGGATCGTCTATCTGGGCGGGCTGGGAGAGGGCGAGCTGAGCCCTCATCTCGCCAGCCGACAGGAGGTCGGCCAGGTCCTCGCCTCGGGCGCCACCCCGGTGACCGAGCTCCGGGCGGCGGTCATCATCGGATCGGGATCGGTGTCCTTCGAGATGCTGCGGTACCTCACCGAGGTCCTACCCCTGATGGTGACCCCAAAGTGGGTGCGGACGCTTTGTCAGCCGATCGCTATCCGCGACGTCCTCGAGATCCTGTTGGCCTCGATGATGGAGGATGGGCCCAATGTCATACACGAGATAGGCGGGCCCGACCGACTCAGCTACGAGGAGATGATGCGGGTCTACGCAGAAGTGGCCGGTCTTCCCCGGCGGCGGATCATCAGGGTGCCGGCCCTGAGCCCGCGTCTATCGAGCCATTGGATCGGTCTGGTCACCCCACTGCCCACCGCAGTCGCCAAGCCGCTCGTCGACAGTCTCACCGTCGAGGTGACCGTCGACGACAACTCCTTTGCCGAGGGGGTCGCCGGGCCCCTCATCGGATACCGCGACGCCGTCTCTCGTGCCCTGACAAGAGTCAACGACCTCGAGGTTGCCACCCGCTGGACAGGAGCCTCGTCAGATCCCGCGGTCCCTTATCCCGGCGATCCGGACTGGTCAGGAGGCACCGTCGAGATCGACGAGCAGGTTGTCAGCAGCACCGCCCGCCCCGAGGACCTGTTCTGGGCATTCAGTCGCATCGGCGGTGATATCGGCTACTACACCATGAACTGGGCGTGGAAGGTGCGCGGCCATCTCGATTCGCTCGTCGGCGGTGTCGGCCTGAGACGGCGGCGTCGTCATCCCGAGCAGTTGCGGAAAGGCGACTCAGTCGACTTCTGGCGAGTTGCTTCGGTAGTACCCGGCCGGTCGCTGGACCTCTACGCCGAGATGAGGCTGCCCGGAGAGGCATGGCTCTCCTTCCGGGCTGAGGAGACGCCGAACGGGAGAGACGGCTCGGTCCTCACGCAGACCGCCCTGTTCCGTCCGCGGGGACTGCTCGGGCGTCTGTACTGGTGGGCGATGTTTCCATTCCATCTATTCATCTTCAAGCGAACGGCCCAGCGCATCGTCGACATCGCCGAACACCGGCCCATCCCCCGGCACTATTAGGACGTCGTCGTTATGAGATCGAAACGGCGCAACATAAAAGCCTCAATCAATCCGGGGGCGGTTCCTGGAGCTCAGCAAGCCTTTCCGCCAAGGGGTGGGGTGGCCGTGGTGTTCGTGGCGTTCTCGGACGGTCGGCGAGGTCTTCCCGGTCATCCTCGAACAGGGATCCGTTAATGGCGAGTGTGATGCGAGTTGAGGGTGTCGGATCAAGCAATTCTTCTGGTCGGACACCATCCGGCGTCACCACGAGGTCAATGAATTGTGGGCCCACGTGGACTTGAACCACGGACCTCATCCTTATCAGGGATGCGCTCTAACCGGGCTGAGCTATGGGCCCCGGACTGGTAGTCAAGGAAGCACGAATTGTATCCGCACCCCGCGATCAGGCGAAGTGGGGTTCTGGGCATACCAACGACCGTATCTCCGCTCGGGTGTCAGACTCACCGGAGCTACCTGGAAACAGAGCTGTTCGACCGGATCGGCATGGACCCGGTCCGCACCCAGGTCGATCCCGCCGGCACGTGGCTAGGCGGGTTCTCGGCCGACACCACGGCGCGGGACTATGCGAAGTTCGGCTTGCTCTATCTCCGGGGCGGGCGATGGGATGGCGATCGGGTCCTACCCGAGGCTGGATCGAATACAGCCGAACACCCAGCCCGGCCAATCCCGAATACGGGCTCATTGGTGGCTCGATCTGGAGCGTCAAGGTGTGATGTATGCCGTGGGCGCTCGGGGCGAGGTCATCACCGTCGACCCTCACCACGACCTGGTGATCGTCCAGCTGGCCACTGTGGGTGGGCCACTGATCCTCGATCACACCGAATCGATCCTCGGCGCGTTCGCCGCACTCGATCAGACATCCTGACCCCGATCTCGTCACACCGTGCGATAACGTCACGACCCGAACGTCGTGAGCACCAGGCTTAAGACCGGACGCCTCGAGGCCTTCAGTGATGGGGTCTTCGCCATCGCCATCACGATCCTCGTCCTGGAGCTCTCCGTGCCGGCGGTGCGCGGCGATGAGCTGCTCGATGCCTTTCTGTCACAGTGGCCCTCTTATCTGGCCTATCTGGTCACGTTCGCCACGATCGGGGTGGCATGGCTGATGCATAGCGCCATCACCAACTACCTCCACGGTGTGGACACCACCTTCGTACGGCTGAATCTGCTCTTGCTCCTCTTGGTTTCCTTCCTCCCCTTCCCGACCGCCTTGGTGGCCGAACACATCGACGACTACGAGGCGGAGCGCGTTGCCGCCGTCATCCTCGGGATAAACCTGCTTCTGGTGGCGGTGGTCGTCTCCACCATGTGGCGTTATGCCGTCGATCATCGGCTGGTCCGACCCGACGCCCGAGACGAAGAGGTCCAGGTCCTCACGCGGCGTCTCACCCCCAGTCTGGCGGGCTACGTGGCGGTGATCGTGATCGGCTACTTCTTCCCGTTGGTGGCCGTGTTCGGCTATCTGGCGATCGCGTTGTTGCTGATGGTCCCTCTGGGTCTGGCTCGGGACGACGATCTCGAGGTGCCGGCGACATGACCAGGCCTCCGAGGTCCGGCTCTTGACAGCCCGGACCGCTCGTGGCATCATTCGGTCGATCGACCGAAACGGCAGAGCCTGACCGTAGAGCCCGAGACCAGGTCCACCATCCTCAGCGCCGCCAAGCAGGCGTTGCTCGAGGTGGGATATGCCCGGTTGTCGACGAGGAAGATCGCCGAGTCGGCCGGGGTACCGCTCAGCCAGATCCACTATCACTTCGGATCCAAGCAAGGCCTCGTCCTCGAAGTGCTCGAAGAAGAGAACCGCAAGCTCCTCAATCGCCAGGAGTCGATGTACTCCAGCGACATGCCCCTCTGGAAGCAGTGGGAGCAGGCCTGCGATTATCTCGAGGACGACCTCGACTCCGGGTATGTGCGGGTCCTCCAAGAGCTGATGGCCGCCGGCTGGTCCAACGGGGAGATCGCAGTCGCCGTCAAGGCAATGCTGGGCGAATGGTTCTCCGTGCTCGGCGAGGTGGCGAGGAAGGCGGAGACCCGCATCGGGGGACTGGGCCCGTTCACCCCGGCCGAGGCTGCGTTCGTCGCCGGGGGCCCCTTCCTCGGTGCTGAGGCGATGATCCTGATCGGATTCACCGAAGATGAAGTCCCGCTCCGCTCGGCGCTACGCAAGTTCGGCGAGGTGCTGAGGATATTGGAGGAGACCACATGAGGGCGGTGGAGCCCACCTCATCCGGGTATGTGGAGCGATCAGGGATCCGTCTTGGGTACGAGGTCTTCGGTGATGGCGATCCCACCATCATCCTCCTCCCCACCTGGACCATCATCCACTCCCGTTTCTGGAAGATGCAGACTCCCTATCTCTCCAGGCATCACAGGGTGATCACCTACGACGGACCGGGGAACGGGCGATCGGATCGCACCACCGACCCAGAGCGGTATCGATCCGAGGAATACGCCCATGATGCTGCGGCCGTCCTGGATGCATGTGGCGTCGACCGCGCTGTGCTGGTTGGGCTCTCGCTCGGCGCCAAGTACGGGGCCCGTTTCGCCTGGATGTTCCCGGAGCGGACGCTGGGCCTGGTCATGATCGGGCCTTCACTGCATCTCGACATCGGCCTCCCGGAGCGGGAGGCGGTGTTTGCCCGCCTCTTCGAGCCGTCGGTCGAGGATGCGCAGGGCTGGGATAAGTACAACGTCGACCACTGGTACACCGACTACGCGGACTTCACCGAGTTCTTCTTCGCTCAGTGCTTCTCCGAGCCCCACTCCACCAAGCCGCGCGAGGACGCAGTGGGCTGGGCCGGAGAGACCGGACCCGATGTACTCGACGCCGAGTCCAGGTCTCCCGAGCCCGAACTTGGCGACCGGGAGGCACTGGCAGCTTTGACCTGTCCGGTTCTCGTCATCCACGGCACAGGTGACCGGATCGCCCCATACACCGCCGGGGAGGAGGCCGCCCGTCTCACCGATGGCACCCTCGCCGCCCTGGCCGGCTCCGGCCACATTCCCAATGTCAGGGATCCGGTCAAGGTCAATCTCCTCTTGCGCGATTTCGTAGATCGGCTGGCGTCGTGAGGGCCGCACTCCCGGTGATTGAGGGGGACGTGGACCGGGGAGGTGTCGGGATCCACTACGAGGTCTTCGGGAGCGGTGAGACGACGTTGTTGATGATCCCGCCGTCGCCCATCACCCATTCCCGCATCTGGAAAGGCCTCGTCCCCAATCTGGCCCGTCACTACCGGGTGGTGACCATCGACGGGCGGGGGAACGGCAAGTCGGACCGTCCCACCGACATCGCCGCCCACACCGTGGAGGCCAACGTGGGGGACATCCTCGCCGTCCTCGACGCCACGGGTACCGAGAGCGCAGTCGTCGTCGCGCACTGTCACGCCAACTGGTGGGCTGTGAGCCTGGCCGATAGGCATTCCGACCGGGTGGACGCTCTGATCGCCATCGCACCGGGTGTCCCCTATCTGGGCCGGCCCCAGCCCCACTGGGTGGACACCGCCCCCCACTGGAACGAGATCCTCGATGACCCAAACGGCTGGGAGCTGAACAACCGGCACGTCTATGTCACCCGGCATCGCGACTGGATCGAGTTCTTCTTCGGTAAGCAGTTGGTGGAGGCCCATTCCAGCAAGCAGTTCGAGGATGCGGTGGACTGGGCCCTGGAGTCATCGGGGGAGATCCTCGCCACCGGGGAGGAGGGATTCGACGAACGTGTCCCCGACCGCGAATCCGTGGAGGCCATGTGCCGATCCCTCCAGGTGCCGACGCTGACCATCCACGGCGACCTCGACGTCTGCCAGCACATCGATCGGGGGAGGGAGTTCGCCCTTGTCACCGGTGGTGAGATGATCGTCTTCGAGGGCTCGGGCCACCTGACACCTGCCCGTGAACCGGTCCGGGTCAATCGCGCCATCAGGCGCTTCGTCGATGAGCACAAGGAGCTACCGATGCACAGCCAGACCTGGACCCGTGGCATGAATCGGACGAAGAAGGCGCTGTATCTGTCCTCGCCCATCGGTCTGGGTCATGCCGGTCGTGACCTGGCCATCGCCCAGGAGCTGAGGGAGATCGAGCCCGATCTGGAGATCGAGTGGCTGGCCCAGCACCCGGTCACCGCCGTTCTGGAGACCGCCGCCGAGAGGGTTCATCCCGCCAGTGAATGGCTCGCCTCCGAATCGGGCCACATCGCCTCGGAGGCCTCTGGACACGACCTGCACTGCTTCCAGGCCCTGCGTCGGATGGACGAGATCCTCGTCGCCAACTTCATGGTCTTCCAAGAGGTGGTGGAGGAGGGGGGCTACGACGTGGTGATCGGTGACGAGGCCTGGGAAGTGGACTACTACTGGCACGAGAACCCCGAGCTGAAACGGGGGTCGAACGTCTGGCTGACAGACTTCGTGGGCTATCTACCGATGCCCGATGGTGGCGAGCACGAGGCATTTCTTACCGCCGATTACAACGCCGAGATGATCGAGCACATCGCCCGTTTTCCCCGGATCAGAGACCGGGCGATCTTCGTCGGCAACCCGGACGACATCTATCCCGAGGTGTTCGGACCGGGGCTGCCCAAGATCCGCACCTGGACCGAGGAGCATTTCGACTTCTCGGGGTACATCACCGGGTTCACCCCGCCGACACCGACCCAGAGCGAGGAATGGAGGTCAGAACTGGGCTACGACCTGGACGAGAAGGTATGTGTGGTGACGGTCGGTGGCTCCGGGGTGGGCCGGGACCTGTTGGAGAAGGTGATCGCCGCGTTCCCCAAGGTCAAGACGATGATCCCCGAGTTGAGAATGGTGGCGGTGGCGGGGCCCCGTATCGAACCGGAGAGCCTGCCCCGTCACCACGGTCTCGAGGTCCATGGGTACGTGAACCGGCTCTACAGGCATCTCGCCGTATGTGATCTCGCCGTGGTCCAGGGTGGACTGACCACCACCATGGAGTTGACCGCCGCCCAGCGGCCGTTCCTCTATTTCCCGCTCCGCAACCATTTCGAGCAAAATTTCCATGTCCGTCATCGTCTCGCCCAGTACGGGGCGGGCCGGTATATGAGCTATCACGACACCGATCCCGATCAGTTGGCCGAGGCCATCGCCGCCGAGGTCGGCCGTCAGGTGAGCTACCGCGAGGTCGAGACCGACGGGGCCCGCAAGGCGGCCCAAATGATCGCCGAGCTCATCTAGCCCTCGCCGACGTCTCCTGGTGTAGGCCGCCGACCGGGTGGGCCGCGTGTCTGGCGCCTCGATGCGTGGCCGGAGGAGACCCGGATCAAGCCGCACCGGTAATCTGCCGGCGGGACAGGAGGCGAGGCATGGGGATGTCCACTAGCGACACTCCTCCCTTCGAGGTGATCTCAGACGATCAGGGTCGCGTGTTTGTCGGGCGACAACGAGAGCTCGCGCTTCTTCTGGCGGGATTGAGCGAGGCTTCTTCAGGCCGGGGGCGCCTCTTTCTCGTCGGAGGCGAGCCAGGGATCGGCAAGACCCGTCTCGCGGACGAATTCGCACAGGTAGCGAAGTCCCGAGACGCCCTGGCGATGTGGGGACGCTGCTGGGAGGAAGGTGGAGCACCTGCGTACTGGCCTTGGATCCAGTCGCTCCGGGGTCTCCTGACGGAGCTCGACCCCGAGACCCTGCAGCTCGCGGCAGCAGGGAAGGGAGGAGTTCTCGCCCAGATATTGCCGGAGCTCCGCGACTACCTACCTGATCTCCCGGAACCCCCTTCGTTGTCTCCTGAGGCCGCGAGGTTTCGCCTCTTCGACGCCCTCGCCGGCTTCGTCGTGAGGATCTCTCACAGCCGATTGCTGGTGTTCGTCCTCGAAGACCTGCATGCGGCGGATGAGCCGTCGCTCCTCTTACTCCAGTTCCTCTCCGGGGAGTTGGCCAACGGAAAGGTCCTGGTCCTCGGAACCTATCGGGATGTGGAGGTAAGTAGGGACCACCCGCTCGCACCCGTCCTCACCGAGTTGTCCCGCAGTCAGGCAACGACGCGAATGGATCTCGCGGGGCTGAGTGAACCGGATGTCGCTCGATTCATCATGTCTATGGAGGGCCGGACGCCTTCAGAAGAGCTCGTCAGCTCGATAAGTCACGAGACCGAGGGCAACCCGCTCTTCATCGAGGAGGTGGTTCGACTCCTGGTTTCCGAGGGCCGGCTCTGGACCTATGCAGGAGATGAACGAATCCCGATCCCCGAAGGAGTTCGCGAGGTCATCGGGCATCGTCTGGGCAGTCTTCCCGCCGACTGCTATCGCATCCTGACGATAGGCGCCGTCATCGGCCGCGAGTTCTCCGTCGAAGTGATGCAACGAATCACGGGACGCACCGCGGCGGAAATACTCGAGATCCTGCGGGAGGCGGTGTCTGCCAAATTGATCGGCAATACGCACGAGGAGCCCGGTCGATTCCGGTTCGCCCACGCTCTCATCCGGGAGACCCTCTACGAGGACCTGATGCCGGCCGACCGGGTCCGTCTTCACCGGGAGGTCGGGCAAGTCTTGGAGGCGACCTACGCCCCCAACCCCGATCCGCATATCGAAGAGCTCGCCTACCACTTCTACGAGGCCGCCCCTGGAGGTGATGTCCGGAAGGCCGTTGAGTATGCGATGAGCGCAGGCAAACGTGCCACCGACCTACTCGCATTCGAAGAAGCCGTTCGCTTGCTCAACATGGCCTTGCGTGTGCTCAGGGATCACCCGGATGAGCTGCAGCGCTGTGAGGCGCTTCTCCGGCTGGGCGAAGCTCAAGCACGATCCGGGGCGACAGCGATCGCCAAGGAGACCCTTCTGCAAGCCGCAGAGATCGCGACTCGCATCGATCAGCCGGAGATGTTGGCTCGAGCCGCTATTGGATACGCGGGCAGGTTCCCGTTTGCTCGAGCTGCAACGGACCGACAGGTAATCCCTCTCTTGCGACAAGCCCTGGACGCCCTCGGCGTCGAAGACAGCCTGCTCAAAGCAACCTTGCTCGGCCGTCTCGCCGGGGCACTGAGAGACCAGCCATCCTTGGAACCGCGAGCGGCGCTCGCCCGTGAAGCTGTCGAGATGGCACGTCGGATCGGGGATCCGGCAGCGTTGTTCTATGCCCTTGTCGCCGAGTGGGCGGCCAGCCTCCTCGGCCCCGACGGTGTGGATCAGCAGATCATCGTGGCCGAAGAGCTCAATGCGCTCGCCGAGAAGGTGCAGGATCGGGAACGCATCGCCGACGTAGGTTGGGTGCGATTCATCAGATTCATGACCAGAGGGCAGATTTGGGAGGCGCGCGCCCAGCAGGAGTTGATGGCCCGGGCGGCGCACGAGCTCGGCCAGCCTTCTCAGCTCTGGTACGCGGGAGTCATCGAAACCGTTCTGGCGCTGAGCGACGGACGATTCGACGATGCGGAGAAACTGATACAGCAGACGATGGAGTACGGACGGCAGGCCCAAGCATGGGACGCCGAAGCTTCCCGACTCTTCGCCTTGTTCGTCTTGAGGCGCGAGCAAGGACGGTTGAACGAGCTGGAAGAAGATATCCGGCGCGCTCTGGTCACTCATCCCGGGTATCGCTCTCTCCGCGGCATGTTGCTGATGGTGCTGTTCGACACGGGTAGAGATGAGGAGGCCCGAGTCTTGTTCGATCAGCTTGCTGAAGATGACTTTGCGATGTTCCCCAAGGACAACGAGTGGCTATTCGCCACGACCCTCCTTGCGGCGGCGGCAGGCATCCTCGACGACCACGACCGAGCCCTGGTCCTCTACGAGCAGCTTCGTCCCTACGAGGACCTGGTCGCTTTGGCTGCATCCGAGGTGAGCGTCGGGCCGGTGGCACTCACTCTCGGAATCCTGGCCGCACAACTCGGTCATCATGAGGAGGCAGTAGCGTATTTCGAGGTCGCACTTGGTCTATGCCTCCAAATGCAGGCCCGGCCCTGGGTTGCCCATACCTATCACTCCTATGCGACCTTGCTCGCAGCGCGCAACGGCCCAGGGGATCGTGACAAGGCGGTCGAGCAGATGATGGTCGCACTTGGGATCTCGGAGGACCTAGGCATGCCCGTACTGACCGAGCGGCTACAGCTCCGACTGACAGAGCTGGGCGCGAAGCCCAGACGCAGGACGCCAGATGGAAGAAGGGATAAGGACGCGGCCAAGGGGCCTGTTCTCACGCCGCGGGAGCGTGAGGTGGCGGCTTTGGTGGCCGAGGGGATGACCAATCGCCAAATCGGCGAGAACCTGTATGTGGCCGAGCGCACAGCCGAGACCCATGTGGAGAACATCCTCATGAAGCTCGGCTTCACGTCACGGACCCAAGTAGCGCGCTGGGTCCTCGATTCCGGTCTCCACGGAGAGGACACGTAGCGGATCGGTGTTGGAGGGAATCCGTATCGGGCTACGTAGATGCCCCGATGTCAACGGTCCCCCCTTTCCATACCTTGCCCATCAGACGGGCCTTCGACCAAGCGATGGGCCCACCGTCCGAAAGGAGAGTCTGATGGCGACGATGGTCGATGAGCGTGCCCCTATCCGGGGAAGATGGGTCGGGGTCGTGAGCCTGGCCGTCCTGGCCCTGTTTATCGTTCTGGGACTACGAATCTGGCAGTCCCAGCCGGCAGCCGAGCCGGCCCCTGGCGTCGAACAAGCCGACGGGTTCAGTCCCGAGGCCGTGAGGGTCTTGAACACCAGTGGGCTGTATCAGGGGGAAGCCTTCAGCCCTGAGGCCGTGCGGATCACTAACACCAGGGGGTTGTTCCAGACGGAGGCTTTCAGCCCCGAGTTGATGCGTATCACGAATCTGACCGACTCGAACCTGGGCGAGGTCTTCAGCCCCGAGGTGGTGCGGATGCGAAACGTTGAGGGCTTCGTTCTTGGCGCGAGGTGAGACTCATCGACGGGGTGGGCCATGGCCAAACGCGACAGACGCCGAGGGGGTGGGACGGAGGTGCATACCACCCCCTCTTTGGCGTCGTTCGTCGGGGATGCCCTGGCTGTGGCTTCACGCTCAACGATGTCTTGGACCGAACCCGGTCATAGAATCGACTTCTTGCGGGGACGTAGCTCAGCTGGAAGAGCACCGGCTTTGCAAGCCGGGGGTCGTGGGTTCGAGTCCCATCGTCTCCACATCGCCAAGACATAGGAGCACGAGATGACCCATGCCGTGATCATCGATGCGGTGCGCACCCCGATCGGCCGCCGTAACGGGGTATTCAAGGACTATCACCCCGTCGACCTCGCCTCCCGGCCGCTCGAGGCGCTGGTCGAGCGGAACAACTTCGACCCGTCGTTGATCGATGACGTGATCATGGGCACCGTCAGCCAGACCGGTGAGCAGGCCTACAACGTCGGGCGCAACGCCGCCCTCGCCGCCGGCTTCCCCGAGGAGGTGCCCGGGGTCACTATCGATCGCCAGTGCGGCTCTTCCCAGCAGTCGGCCCATTTCGCCGCCCAGGCCATCATGGCGGGTGCCCAAGACGTGGTGATCGCCGCCGGGGTGGAGAACATGACCAGGGTCCCGATGGGGATCACCGCCCATCAGGGTCCCGGCCTTCCGTTCGGGGCCCGGATGCTCGAGCGGTACTCGCAAGGTCTGGTTCCCCAGGGTCTGTCGGCGGAGATGATCGCCGAGAAGTGGGGTATCACTCGTCGGGAGCTGGACGAGCTCTCGCTCGAATCACACATCCGGGCCGCCCAGGCCACAGACGAGGGCCGATTCGAGACCCAGATAGTCCCGGTGGGCGTCACGGGGGAGGACGGGCGGATGCGAACCGTCACAGAAGACGAGGGGATTCGCCGCGACACATCGATCGAGAAGTTGGCCGGGCTCCAGCCGGCGTTCAAGACCGACGGAGTGATCACCGCCGGCAACTCGTCGCAGATCTCCGACGGGGCCGCGGCGGTGTTGATCATGTCCGAGAAGAAGGCCAATTCCCTCGGGCTGAAGCCCATGGCCCGATTCGTGGCGTTCGCCATGGCAGGCGTTGACCCGGTGACCATGCTCACCGGTCCTATCCCCGCCACCGAGAAGGTGCTGGAACGAGCCGGGCTGGGCATCGACGATATCGATCTGTTCGAGGTGAACGAGGCATTTGCCGCAGTGACCGTGGCCTGGCGTATGGAGCACGGCGGGTCAGACCCGCAGGCGCTCTGGGGTCGGACCAACGTCAACGGCGGGGCGATCGCCCTCGGTCATCCGCTGGGGGCCAGTGGGGCTCGCCTGCTGACCACCCTCGTCTGGGAGCTGGAGCGGACCGGGGGCCGATTCGGCCTCCAAACGATGTGCGAGGGCGGGGGCATGGCCAATGCCCTGATCATCGAGCGTCTTTGACCGGCAACACCTTCGTCGACCTCCTGCTCGCCTTGGTCTTGGGTTACCTGATCTGGCGAATCTCGGTCTCGGTCATTCGGATGCTCTCCACCCCACCGCCTGAGGTCGATCCCGACGACGTCGTCATGGTGGATCAGGACTATCGATGCACCGTGTGTGGGGCAGAGCTGACCATGACCGCGGTGAACTTGGCCGAGGACAATCCCCCCCGCCACTGCCGGGAGGATATGGTCCCGGTGTGGCGGGCGTGATGGCGCCGTTATGTGGATCTCGAATGACAACGATGTAGTTATCCCAGGGTTTGTCCACAGTCTGTCGATAACTACACGCGTGTAACTCCTGGCCCAGAGCGCTCGCTCGATGACTACTCTCGCTTCTCGTGCCCGAATCGAAACGACGGAAGCCGAAGAGCCCACCCGTGTCTGCCGCGGCTGCTCAGGCCGCGGCCAAGGCGAAGGACCCCAGCCCCACCTGGTATGTCGCTCTGATGGCGGGTTTGATGGTTCTCGGAGTCGTGCTGGTGCTGCTCCGCTTCGTCTTCGAGTGGGATCAGACGGTCCTCATCGTGGGGCTGGTGGCCATCGCTGCCGGCTTCCTGATGACGACCAACTACCGCTAATCAGGGGCGGCGGTCGTCGGGGGAGCCGTTGTTGGAGGCACCGTCGTAGTTGTCGTTGTGGGCGCGATGTACTCCCCAATGGTGACGTTGACGGTGTTCCCGGGCAGGAGTGTCTCGCCTGCCGCTGGGTCCTGACCGATCACGAGGCCGTTCTGGTCCGCGTCGGCGACCGGTTGGGTCGTAGCCCTGATCTCGAGGCGACGCTCGGAGAGTGCCGCCGTCGCCTGATCCTGGTTCATACCGATCAGATTGGGCACCTCCACCGGGGCCGGGCCGAGCGACACAACGATCACCACTGTGTCCCCGAGCAGCTTCTCGGTGTTCGCCACGGGATCGGTGCGGATCACCTGATCCACCGGCACGGTGTCCGAGTACTCGTCCTGCGGCCTGACCAGGAGGCCGAGGCCGGTCAGCTCCGCGGTGGCGTCGCGTTCGGATAGACCGGTCACGTCGGGGACCAGTACCGTCTCCGGGCCGGTCGACACGACGAGGTTGACCGGGGCTTCGGCCCCGACCCGAACTCCGGCCGAGGGGTCTTGCTCGATCACGATCCCTTCGGCAAAAGTGGCATCGGCTCGTTCGGTCACCCGGCCCACCGAGAGCCCGGCGTCGGTGATCAACCGCTCGGCATCGGCTCGGGTCTGGCCCACGACAGGAGGCACGGGGAACTCCTCGGGACCGGATGAGACAAAGACCTCGATCGTGGAGCCTTCCTCCACCATCGTGCCGAAGGTGGGGTTGGTTCGAATGACATTGCCCGCCTCGACGGTCTCGCTGGGCTCGAAGAAGGTCCTGACCTGGAAGCCGTCGTCCTGAAGACGTTGCAGCGCCTCGTCTTGGGTGGCCCCGGTCACGTTGGGCACCTCGACCAGTGTGGCCTCCTCCTCACCGCCACCGGCGAGCCGGAACAAGACGAAGATCAGCACGCCCAGGGCGATCAGGAGGCCAAAGGCGGTGAGGATGAATGGCATCTGCGACGACGGCTCTTCCTCCAGCTCACGGTAGATCTCGTCGGGTGGAACCGTGGCCGGCGGGACTGGTGTCGTCTGCATCACCCGGGTGGCCCCATCTCCATTGACCGGAACGGCGGCCGGGATCGGCACCGGCATGCCCACCTCTTCACCTTTGAGGACGGAAAGGAGATCGGTGCGCATCTCATCGGCGGTCTGATAGCGAGCAACCGGGTCTTTCCGCATCGCTCGGGCCACCACCGCGTCGAGGGAGGGTGTCACATCAGGGTTGAGCGAGCTCGGCAACGGTGCCTCGGTGGAGACATGCTGGAACGCCACCGACATCGGGCTGTCGCCGGTGTAGGGAGGCCGCCCGGTCAACATCTCGTAGAGGACGACGCCGAGGGAGTACACGTCGCTCCGGGCGTCGGCCGCGGCCCCCTGGGCCTGCTCCGGGCTGAAGTAGGTGGCGGTGCCGATCACGGCCCCCGTGCGGGTCAACTCCTGGCTGTCGTCCCAGGCCCGGGCGATCCCGAAGTCGGTCACCTTCACGGTCCCGTCCTTGGAAAGCAGGATGTTGCCCGGCTTGACGTCCCGGTGCACCAGTCCGGCCTGGTGTGCCACCGACAGGGCCGCGGCGACCTCGCCGGTGATCTCGGTGGCCCGCCGGGGAAGGAGAGCACCCTCCGACTTCAGCACATCCCGCAAGGAGCGCCCGTCCACCAATTCCATCACGATGAAGTAGGTGTTCTGTGCCTGACCCCAGTCGTAGATTCCGACGATGTTGGGGTGGCTCAGGTTGGCGGCGGCCTGGGCCTCACGACGGAAGCGCTTCACGAACGCCTCGTCGGCCGAGTACTGGGCGTGGAGCACCTTTATGGCCACCTTGCGGTTGAGCAGGCCGTCCACGCCCTCGTAGACGTCGGCCATCCCGCCCCGGGCGATGTGGGACGTGATTCGATAACGATCGGTGAGGGCGGTTGGGGCGTCCATCGAAGCGCGGTGGATTGTAGGAATGGTCTCATCCCAACTCATGGGGATCCCTCCAGCCACAGCTCCATTAGGTCACCGGCCAACGGGGCGGCCACTCCGCCTCCGGACACATTCTCGCCCAGCTCCTCGCCCCCCTCGAAGAACACCGCGATGGCGATCGTCGGGTCCTCGGCGGGGGCGAAGCCGATGAACCAGGGGTTGGGGAACCCGTCCCGGCCCATGGAGGTCCCGGTCTTGCCAGCCACCGCGTATCCGGAGATCGCCGCCCCCTGGCCGGTCCCCTCGCCTACCACCTGCTGCATCATGTCGTTCAGGATGGCGGCAGTGGCCGGGTCCATGGCCTGGCTCAGGATCCCTGGCTGGAAGGCCTCCACGGTGTTGCCGTCGGCGTCGAAGATGCGATTCACGAGATAAGGGGTCGGGGTCATCCCATCGTTGGCGACCGCGGCCGCCACCATTGCCATATGCAACGGCGCGGCCCGCACGTCCCGTTCCCCGATCCCGCTCTGGGCCAGGGCGGCCGGGTCTGCGGCGAGGACGTCCACCGGGTACACCGCCTCGGGGACGGTCCAGGGGAAGGGGATATCGGCGTTGAAACCCATGCCCTCGGCGCTGATCCCGACGTCCTCGGCACCGACCTGGACCGACAGGTCGGCGAATGTGGTGTTGCAGGACACGATGAAGGCGCGAAGCAGGGTTATCGATTCCCCGTTGTTGCATACACCTCCACCTGCGTTGGAGATCGTCGCGGTCGACCCGGGAAGCTGAAATTCCTCGGGATCGGGGAAGACCGTTTCGGGCACCGCAGTCCCGGTGTCGAGAGCTGCGGCGGTGACCACTGTCTTGAAGGTGGAGCCGGGCGGGTAGATCTCCCGGGTTGCCCGGTCGAGCAACGGGCCGTTGGGGTCGGCGAGCAGTCCCTCCCAGATCGCGGCCGCGTCCGCTCCGAGCAATGTGTTCGGGTCGTATGACGGTGACGAGACGGAGGCGAGCACGGCGCCTGTCTTCGGATCGACGGCGACGATGCCCCCTTGCAGCCCGTTGAGCCCCTGGTAGGCAGCACGCTGCAGGTCGGAATTGATGGTGAGCTCGAGGCTCTCGGGGCGCAGGTCACGGCCCAGGATCACCGCCACGAGGTCGCTGATGGTCAGGTCCCGACGCGATCGAAGCTCGTCGGCAAAGGCGTTCTCCAGACCGGAGGACCCGACCAGGAAGGAGTTGTACCCGACGACGTGGGCGAACGGCTCACCTTCCGGGTACTCACGGACGAATGATCTTTCGTCCTCGGGATCGGGGACCGACTGGGCGAGGACCGTCCCGTCGATGGCGACGATCAGCCCACGTTCCTTCCCCCGCTCCGACAGCGCCGGGCGCGAGTTCCGTGGATCGGCCCGTAACGAGTCTGCTCTGATCACCTGGATCCAGGTGACGGCGAGCAGCAGCGCAAAGAACCCGGCGAACACACCGACCGAGACCCGACGCACCGGCCCGTTCACGGCGCCTCCTCATGGCTGATCCTGAGGAGGAGCGCGACCAGGATCATGTTCCCCACCAGGGCCGATCCCCCGTAGGACATGAAAGGCAGCGTGATCCCGGTGAGGGGAACGAGACGGACGATGCCGCCGATGATGAGGATGGTTTGCACCGCCAGGACGAAGCTCAGCCCGGCTGCAAACAGCTTTCGGAAGGTGTCCCTGCTCCGGAAGGCGATTCCCAGCCCGACCGCGACCGTCACCGCGAACAGGGCGATTACGGACACCGTTCCGGCGAAGCCGAGTTCCTCTCCGACTGCCGCGAAGATGAAGTCGGTCGAGGCGTTTGGGATGAGATCGGGCCGCCCCAACCCCGGCCCCGCCCCGGAGAGACTCCCGGTCCCGAGCGCAAATAGACCCTGGGCGATCTGGAAGCCCTCGTTCTCGTAATGCTCGAAGGGAGCCACCCAGGCGATGACCCTGCGCTGGACGTGATCGAAGGCCAGATAGGACGCGACACCGGCGACCAGCCCCATGAAACCACCCGCGACCAGGTATCCAGTCGTCCCAGTGGCCGCGTAGAGCAGGAGCACGAAGCCGACGAAGAGGAGCAGAGACGCCCCGAGATCACGCTGGGAGATGAGGATGAGCACGCTGATCCCCCAGGTGACCAGGAGCGGGATGAGCTGGCGGGGCTCGGGGAAGGCAATCGGCCCCATACGTCTCCTGGCCTCCCGAAGCGCCCGCTGGTGATCGGCCAGATAGCCGGCCACGTAAGCGACCAGGCCGAGCTTGGCCAGCTCTGCAGGCTGGAACTGGAAGCTGGTGAACCCGACATCGAGCAGTACCCACAGCCTCGACCCGTTCACCGATAGACCGCGCAACGGAAACCCCCAATCGGTGGGAAGGTTGGGGAGCAGGATCAGGGCCAGGGAGATGAGAAGGGTGATGTTGCGGTATCGACGAAGGATCGAGATCGTCGTCCCCTTGAAGACGAGCAGGGTGAGGGAGGCCAGCGTCGCCGCGATCAGTATCCACCACCGCTGGAAGCTCGCTCGGTCGGTCCCCATGGCCAGATCGAGGCGATAAATCTGGAAGAAGCCGAGAGCAGTGAGGGCCGTGACCGGGGCGAGCAGGAGTGGCGTCGCCTTCGGGGCGAAGGCTCGAACCGCCAGATGCAGCCCGCCGAAGGCGATCAGGAAGACCAGGAAAGTGAGTGCTGTCTGGGCGTCGAGACTTCGATCCTGTGCGAAGTTGACCAGGGTGACGCCGAAGGCGGCCAATACGGACGCGGCGACGATGAGTGCACCCTCGGTGTTGCGAGTCATGAGCTGATGAGGGGCCACTCAGTCGACGGCATCGATGACGATGACGCTGATGTTGTCATGACCCCCGGCTTTGTTGGCCGCCTCCACGAGCTGCCACGCCGCTTCGTCTGCGGTTCGGTTGGCCAAGGCCTTGGCTATGCCCTCTGCCGGCACCATCGAGTTCAGCCCATCCGAGCAGAGGAGCAGGCGATCGTCCGGCTCGAGCTCGAGATCGATGCGATCGACGTTCACGAACCGGGTGAGGCCGAGACACCTGGTCAACATGTGGCTCTGAGGGTGATCGTCGGCCTCGTCTGGGGAGAGATGGCCCAGGGCCACGTACTCCATCGCGACCGTGTGATCCTCGGTCAGCTGTCTCAGCTCGCCGCCCCGGTAGAGGTAGGCACGGCTGTCGCCGACATGGGCGAAACGGGCCCTCCCCTGGGTAGTCAGCTCGACGAGGGTCATCGTGGTGCCCATCCCCTCGAGCTCCGGCTGGCGGGCGACCTCCTCGCGGATGGCGCGGTTGGCAGCGGCGACCCGGTCGTCGGGATCCAGCGCGCTCGAAGCGGCGGCGTTTACGGCGAGCCTCGAGGCCACCTCGCCGGCAATATGGCCCCCCATGCCATCCGCGACGATCAGGACGGTGGGCCCCTCGGACTGACCCGACTTCTCAGGGAAGAGCGAATCCTCGTTGTTCTGCCGCACCATTCCTTGATGGGTGGCTGAGCCCCAGACGTACCTCATTTGGCGCTCACCGCGATCATCGGACCTCCATCACGGTCTTTCCCACCTGGATGGTGTCGCCACGGCGCAACGAGATTGGAGCAATGACCCTTCGCCCGTTGACATAGGTCCCGTTAGTGCTGCCCAGGTCATGCAGGACCATGCCGTTCTCGTGGGCCACCAGCCGCATGTGGAACTCGGAAGCGTAGGGATCATCGAGATTCACGTCGGCCTCGGGGGAGCGTCCCAGGACAGTCACGTCCTGGACGTCGACCTCGGTTCCCTGCTGGGTCTCGGATTTGATCATCACCACCCGGGACCCCTCTCGGCGGCTCTGTCGGAGGGATATCCCCAAATGTGTGCCGATGGCGCGGGCCACCTGCCACACAAAGAGATAGACGAGCCCGAGGAAGATGATGCGGAGTAGGGCGAGGATGATGTCGGGCACGGTCTAGGCCTCGATGAACCGATATCGATGCCCGGCGAGGCTCACGACGGATCCACTCCCCAGTGGGACCGGGCGATCACCGACGGCAGTGCCGTCCACCGAGGTGCCATTGGAAGAGCCCAGGTCCCTTATCCAGGCCTTGCCATCGGAGCGCCAGATCAAGGCGTGGCGTCGCGAGACATTGTCGTGAGGGATGACTACATCGGCCTCGGCCGAGCGACCCAACGTCACCCTATTCGCCCCGATCTCCAGTTTGGTCCCCGACCCGATTAGACGAGCCCACGGCGCCAGTGGCCCGGGCACGACGGACGGTGTGCACGAGAACTGTCCCGGGCCCATCTGTTCCGAGGCCCGGATCTCGACCGTGGGTGGGCCCTCGAAGAGCAGCCCGACTGCGGCAGCATGGTCAGCAAGGGCAAGCTCCAGCTTCCTCTCCAGGGCCGCAGGGTCGACATCGAGGTCGGCCGGGCTCACGGTGAGGAGGTACCTGTTGGCGGTGGCCGGCCCCGACTCGTGACGGTAACGGGCCAGGTCGGCCTCCCGTGCGATCCGCCCCGCCATCTCCGACGGGTGGAGGCGCCCGGAGAAGACACGCCCGGTCGCGCCCTCGAGAAGGCGCTCCAGACGTCGTTCCAGGTTGCGGGCAAGGCTCATTCGAGGAGAGGTTACGGTCGGCCTGTGACAGTGTCGCCGACTACCCCAACTAGAGGGCCGGCGGTACGATTCGTTCGTTCCGGGCGAGTGGCGGAATTGGCAGACGCGCAGGATTCAGGTTCCTGTGATCGCAAGATCGTGGGGGTTCAAGTCCCCCCTCGCCCACTAGTTTCTTAAGGCCCGTCCGTTCGATCAGTTACGACTGCAACCCGATTGCAACCATTTTTTTTCAACCGGACGCATGTTCGATTAGGGCGGCCACAGTCTCTGCAGCGTCATGGTCCATCCCCTGGATCACATGCTGGAACGGTCCATCGTGATCGAAATCGACGAGTGGGCGACCCGTTCCTGAACCAGTTTCGGTGCTACATCCGCAGTCAGCGCCAGGGTCGCCCAACCGTGCCGTGCAGCGTGGTGGGAGTCAACGGCGGCACTCCGGCTTCAATGGCGAGCTGCAACCCTCGACAAAGCGTTGCACTGACAGATCCGGACCACGAGTTACGAGCGGTTAGGACGGTGATCGATGGGCCGCGGTTTCGCATGGCCATTGTCCGGGAAATAGGTGTGTCCGAATGGGGGTCGAGGGCGTCCAGGTCCGGTGAACTCCATTCAAGACGACGGCGGATCCCCCGGGGGAGGGCTATGGGGGGATTCCGTCGTTCGTCACAACACTGTCGACACTGGCCTCTTGGAGGGTGGAGCGAGAGTCACTGTGGCACTTCGCCGCTCTCCCACGGTCCGGAGGCGAACGCGGAAAGAGCCCAGGCATAGGCTTCGGCGCACTGATCGATACAGGACTCAGGTAACACCACAGAGAAGGTTGCGACGTCACCATCAGTTGTGAAGTCGACGACGACGTCATCCTCGTAACCGAATACGGCCGCGTGGGACGGGAAGCTCACCGTATTTTCGTCCACGAGTTCGTAGTCACCGCCGTCGACTGCGTCGCCGTTTTCGTCATGCGAACCGAACCCGCCGTCTTCTGTGAAGAAATGGTCGTGCTCTAAGGGTCCGGGACAGCCTGGTACATAGTGAAACCAGCTATCGGCAAACTCCGCGGATTCCCAACGATTCTGGACGCGGTCGGACTGGTTGGGATGGGCCCGATGGGATTCAGGTTCCTGTGAGCGCAAGGTCGTCGGGGTTCAAGTCCTCCCTCGCCACCAGTTTTTCGAGATCGGTCCTAGCCCAAGTCGGAAATCGCCCGAGACGGATTGTGGGCCCGAGCCCATGCCTCGACCTTCACGTTGGCTAGTCAGCGTAGCCCCGTTCGACCTTTCGGCTTGCCCAGCCCCGGTGCCAGCCAACTCTCCCGACCCCATTACGGACGACCCCTCGTAATCCCGCCGATCGAACAAGTGGCTGGTCCGATGCTGCCAAGGGCCACGACCCCTTGTACCCCGAGCGGAAGAGGTTCATCTGTTTCGATCCTGCTCAGTGGGAGAAGTGTCGGTATCCCCTAATGGGAGCGTTAGCGGTCGATGGCGACACCCATGATCGAATCGGAGGCACCGATGACATCGAGTCGCCTGGGACGCCAGAATTACACACCTGGAGGAAACGGATACATGACCAAGGTGACCACCCATACGATCGAGGCGCCCGGCGCCCTGATCACCTATGACATCCGGGAGCCGGATGAGCAGAGTGTTCACCGGGCGTTGTTCGTCTTCGGCTCGCCGATGGGCGCTTCTGGCTTCGAACAACTCGTCGGTCATTTCACCGACCGCACGGTCATCACCTATGACCCCCGCGGCATGGAGCGCAGTACCCGTGATCCCAACCACCCCCTCACTGCCGAGGTGCACGCCGAGGACTACCACCGGGTGGTCGAGGGGTCCGGCCTCGGCCCGGTCGACGCGTTCGGTTCGAGCGGGGGAGCGATGTGTGGTCTCCACTGGGTAGTCGCGCACCCGGAAGACGTTCGCACGTTCGTGTCTCACGAACCGCCCCTAGTAGCCCTCCTCGAGGACAGTGAGATGGCAACCAGGGTCAACGCCGACATCGTCGACACCTATCAGCGCGAGGGGTTCGGCCCGGCCATGGCCAAGTTCATACAGCTGGTGATGCACCGGGGACCGCTGCCCGACGACTACCTGGACCGGCCGGCCCCCGATCCTGCCCAGTTTGGGCTCCCCACCGAGGACGATGGCTCCCGCGACGATCCGCTGCTGAGTGGCAACCTGACGATGCCGCCGTTCCTGCCCGATGCGGAGGCCATCGAGGCCTCGCCGGTGCGGGTAATCCCGGCGATCGGTGCCGAGGGCGAGGGTGGGATGGCGAGGCGCGGAGGTGAGGCGCTGGCCAGGCTGCTCGGAGTCGAACCGGTGATCTTTCCAGGCGACCACGGGGGCTTCACCGTCAGCGAGTGGTCACCGAACAACGATCCTGCCGCCTTCGCCGAGAAGCTGCGGGGGCTCATCGCGCCGTGATCTGAAGGGAAGAAGGCCCTCGAGCGGTATAGCCAGATGTCCCGGCTCTCGTCCTATTCCCGGGACGGATAATAGCCTCCACACCTCCACCCCCATCACCCGCAGTTACCCACATGCTCCTCGACCAGCCAAAGCCGCGTAGACGTGTCCTCGGCCGTTTTCTCTGGCCCCTGGTCATCACTGCCGCAGCCGTGGTTGCCGTGGTCATCACCAGCTCCGGGGACGACACCCGTGCCGAGCTCCAGTATCTGGGTGAGCTCCAGGAGAGCGCCTCCGACCTGTCGATGGGCGCCGACACCTTGAGGGTGGTCATCTCACGCCTCTCCCGAATAGAGCGATCAGAGCTGGAGACTGCCACCAACGGTCTGCGTGAGGACCTGGAGACGGCCGCAGAGCTGGTGGAAAGAGGGGCTACCTCGGCCAACTTGGTGGGTGCAAATGCCGTGTACAGACGTGCGATCGAGGCCTGGACGGTCGGCGTGAGCGGGTTCGCTTCGGGCATCTTGACCGCGGCCGATGATCCCACCAGCACAGTGGTGGCGGACAACATCGCCAACTCCCTCGCCGAGCTCAGAGGGGGTGATCGTCTCTACAGCGACCTACTCCGTGAGCTGGAGGCAGAGGAGGTTCCCGACCCGGTCGCGCCCATGCCCGAGATCCTCATGCTGCCCGCAGAGGGCGAGTTGTTCACCCTGTCTCTGGCCTACGTGGAGGCAGCCCGTTCCCCCAACAGCGGCATTGCCCTCAGACCGGGCCTCAGGGTGGCCTCCATCACCTCGGACCCGCTCTGGAATGTCGATCCGACCGACCAGGCGATCGTCCCGGCCACGGAGCTGCTCACCTTCTCGGTGGTGGTCGACAACGCGGGCAACGTGGCGAGCGAGCCGGAGCCGATCGAGCTCACCCTGGCCGGTGAGTCCGACCCGGTCGTCCTCTCCGAGATGCTCCCTGTGCTCGAGCCCGGAGAGCAGACGGCTGTCCAGTTCCTGGAGATCCCCGTGATCCCCGGTGCGGTGTACGAGGTGGCGGCCGCCCTGCCCGCCATCACCAACGACATCGACCTCGAAGACAACGTCCTCAGCGTCCTCTTCGAGATCAACGACGAGTAGGGCGAGACGTGTTCTGTGAGGATTCGCGCGGCTTGGAGCGCGGAAGATCCGCACAGAATGGTGCCGGTACCATCTCCGCCCAGATGATCGACCCCCGGCTTCTTCGAGACGACCCGGAAGCCATCCGGACCTCATTGACCCGGCGTGGCTCCAAGGTCGACCTGGATGCCCTCGTCGCCCTCGACACGGAGCTTCGCTCCGCGCGTCAGCGGGCGGAGGAGTTGAGGGCCCGGCAAAAGGAGATCGGTCGGGAGATAGCCGGGCTCGAGGGTGAGGCCAAGGAGGCCGCAATCGCTGGAGTGGCCCAGTTGGCGTCGGAGGTCAAGGAGACGACGGGAGAAGTCGACAGGCTGGAGTCGGACTTCGACATGGCCCTACTCGAGGTCCCCAACCTGGTGGCCCCGGACGCGGCCGACGGTTTCACCGAGGAGGACAACGTCGAGATCAAGCGGGTCGGGGAGCCGCTCACCGAAGGCGCCGATCACGCCACACTGGGGGAGAAACTCGGGATCGTCGACACGATCCGGGCCGCCAAGGTCTCGGGGAGCAGGTTCGGGTATCTCAAGGGCAAGGGAGCGCTGCTCGAATTCTCCTTGGTCCGGTGGGCGATGGACCACCTGGTGGCCGAGGGCTTCACCCCGATGGTGCCCCCGGTTCTGGTCCGGGAGGAGGCCCTAGTGGGGACCGGATTCTTCCCCGAAGCACGCGAGCAGGTCTACGAGGTGCCCCGGGACGAGCTCTTCCTGGCGGGGACCGCCGAGGTTCCCCTCGCCGCCTATCACACCGATGAGATCTTGGAGGGCGGCGACCTGCCACTGCGATACGCCGGTTTCTCCACATGCTTCAGACGTGAGGCGGGGACCTACGGCAAGGACACGGCCGGGATCTTCCGGGTCCATCAGTTCGACAAGGTCGAGATGTTCGTGTTCATCGACCCCCAGGATTCGGCTGCTGAGCACGATCGGCTGCTCGCGGTGGAGGAGAGACTGGTCGGCGAGCTCGAAATCCCGTATCGGGTAGTGAACATCGCCGCGGGAGATCTTGGGGCTTCGGCGGTGAAGAAGTACGACATCGAGGCGTGGTTCCCCGGCGAACGGCGATACAGGGAGATCACGTCCTGCTCCAACACCACCGACTTCCAGGCGCGTCGGCTCAGGATCCGGATGAAGACCGACCGGGGCAACGAGGTGGTGCACACCCTCAACGGGACCGCCTGCGCGGTAGGGCGAACCATCCTGGCCCTGCTCGAGAACCACCAGCAGTCGGACGGGTCGGTCCTGATACCGTCCGCTCTCGTCCCTTACACCGGGTTCGATGTCATCGAGCCGTGAGTGAGGCCTCCGATCCGATCTTCGCCCGGATCGCCGCCCGATACGACCTGATCAACCGGGTGCTGTCGCTCGGCCAAGAGCGGCGGTGGCGGTCACTGGGCATCGACATGTTGTCCCCGGGGACGGTGCTCGACCTCGGGTGTGGCACCGGGGCCACCGACTTCGCCGGCAGGACCGTCGTCGGCCTCGACCCGGTCATCGAGATGCTCGTCCTCAGCCCGGTGCGTGACCGGGTGGTGGGTGTCGGGGAAGCGCTCCCATTTCGGGACGGGGCGGTCGACGGGGTCTTCAGTGGCTTCGTATTCCGAAATCTGACGTCGATCCCGGAGACACTCGAGGAGATCGAACGGGTGCTCCGACCTGGGGCGGCGGCGGTCGTGGTCGACCTGGCCCGACCACGCAACGTGCTTCTCCGGTTCGTCCATCGCATCGGGACCGCGGTGATCCTTCCCCTGGTGGGGCTGGTCTTCGCCCGGGCCCCCAAGGAGTATTGGTATCTTCATCGTTCCCTCGATTCACTGCCCCCACCCGAGCAGTTCTTCCAAGGACACACCCTCATCCCAGAGCGCATCTGGCGGATGGGCCTCTTCGGGTTCGTTTACGGGGTGCGGCTGCGGAAACCCGCTTCCTGACGCTGGTGCGTCGGGGCGCGTGCGACACGCTCTGAGTACTCACTCGGCAGGGAGGGTGATCGTGCCCCCGCCGTCGAGACCTCGCGCCGTCGGCGATGGTGGGCGTGGACTCGGGCCAGGCCGCCCTGCGTCACCCGGAACGATCCACTTAGGGCTGCTTCCTTCCGGATCTGACCCGGTTCGTGGTGCTCCGCCGCGCAGGACCCGACCGTCAACATCCCGTGTCCACCGTCGACCGGTGTCACTCGGACCCTCGGGCGGGGAACTCAGCCCCGCATGGAGAGGATTTCGGGTTCAGGGCACCCCTAGCGCCCCGCCTATCACGATCGGGGCAAGGCTACCGACGCCTGGCGGGTACAGCGAGATGGATCACTTCTCACTCCTGTTACCTTCGTTCGGCTGATGACCTCGCACCGCTATGGCCCCAACTT
>JAICRU010000108.1 GCA_025937235.1 Acidimicrobiia bacterium | reverse complement strand
TCGCGCGGTCGCCATCCATGATGTCGCCGAGGCGCGGATCGCGGTGGCTCAGGCCTATGACCTCGACCATGCGCTTGGCCCCCTGGTCGATGCCGTCCATCTGGCTTGTGCCGAGATCGAGGAGGAGGGCTGGGTGAGCACCGCCACCTGGAACACCCTCGCCGACACGGTGGGCTCGGGCCCCCTCCTGGTGGTAGTCGAGACCTCTCGGGAGTGATCATCTCGAAATTGGGGACCGGGAGGTGTCGTATCCGACTCTGTGCCTCCCAATTTGGGTTTCTAATCTCCAACGGATGCTTGCTCCCACTATCTGGCTGAGCACGCTCGGTTGCGCCAAGAACCAGGTCGACTCGGAAAAGATCGTCGCCATGCTCTCAGGAGCCGGTTATGGCTGGCCGACACGCCCGAAGAGGCCGACGTGGTGATGGTCAACACCTGCGCATTCATCGAAGAGGCCCGGGCCGAGTCGGTCGAAGTCATCCTGGATCTCGAGGATCGGAAGAGGTCCGACGCCAGGGCGGTAGTGATCGGGTGCATGGCCCAGCGGTTCGGCTCGGAGGTCGAGTCGGCCCTGCCCGAGGTCGATCTCGTGCTCGGCATCGATCGATACGGCGAGCTGATCGGTGCCCTCGACCGGCTGACGGAGTGGGACCCGGTGGGCCTGCGCCGTCGGCCGGTGATGGACATCCTCCACGCCACCGGCCGCCCCGAGCCAGATCTTCCCTATGCCTGTCTGAATGTGGCCGAGGGATGTGAGAAGCCGTGCACCGTCTGTGCCATCCCGGCCAGCAGGGGCAAGCAGCGATCGCGTCGGCCACTGGAGATCCGCGAGGAGTCGGCGTCCCTCGCCGCCTCCGGAGTGCGGGAGGTGGTGTTGGTTGCCCAGGACCTGGCTGCCTACGGGCGTGACATCGATGCTCCCGGCGGTCTCCCCGAGCTGCTCGAGTTCCTCGGCGACGTGTCCGGTCTCGATCGTCTTCGCCTTCTCTACCTCCACCCGCGCGAGATCAGCGAGCGCCTCCTCCGTGAGATGACGGACAACGAGATCGTGGCCCCCTACTTCGACCTGTCGCTTCAGCACGTGTCGGGTTCGCTGCTTCGCAAGATGAAGCGCCCCGGCAACGTGGAGAAGCACACGGTTCTGGTCGAGCGAATCCGTCACCTCGACCCGGATGCCTCGCTGCGCTCATCGTTCATGTGGGGTTCCCGGGAGAGACCGATGAGGATGTCGACCTCTTGGCCGACTTCTTGGCAGATGTGCGGCTCGACTGGGCCGGGTTCTTCCCATATTCGGCCGAGCCCGGGACACCAGCGGCCATGATGGGAGGTCAGGTGCCCCGTGGTCGGATGATGGAGCGGCTCCGCCATCTCTCCTCGCTCCAGGATGAGGCGACCGAGACACGCAAGGCCGAGTGGCCGGGACGGTTGGACAGGGTCCTGGTGGACCAGATCGAGGATCGTGTCCCGGTGGGCCGGTCCCATCGTCATGCCCCTGAGATCGACGGTGTGGTCCGTCTCGACCGCGGGATCGTCCGGGAATGGGCCACCGCGGAGTACACCGGCGTATTCGGCCCGGACCTGGAAGCCGCCGTCCTCGATCCGCAACGTGGGACGCCCGACGCAGAACGAAGAACGTCGTGATCGTCGAGGTGATCGCGGTAGGCACCGAGCTCCTCCTCGGCCAGATCGTCAACACCAACGCCGCAGCGATCGCGGCCGCCATGGCCGAGCGCGGGCTCGATGCCCATTTCCAGCAGGTCGTGGGAGACAACCTGGGACGGATCTCCGCCGCCATCAGGGTGGGCCTCGATCGGTCCGACGCGGTGGTGATCACTGGAGGGATCGGGCCAACCCAGGACGACATGACCAGAGAGGCCTTGGCCGAGGTGACCGGCCAGGCCCTCGTGTTCAGCGAGGAGTACGCCGGGCAGCTCCGGGAGTGGTGGGCGCGACGCGGGCGTGAGATGCCAGAGAGCAATCTGCGGCAGGCATATCACCCGGAAGGAGCAGAGATGCTGCCCAACCCGCGAGGGACGGCGCCAGGTCTCGTGACGATTCACGATGGCAAGCCCATCTTCTGTGTGCCGGGTGTCCCGGCAGAGATGGAGCATCTGATGGCCATCGAGGTGTTGCCTCGTCTGGCCGCGGCGTCGGGCTCCGAGAGAGTCATCGCCAGCGTCCTGCTTCGCACCTGGGGCCGGCCAGAGTCCGAGGTGGCCGAGATCCTGGACGACCTCTACACGGGCTCGGTGAATCCCTCCCTTGCCTTTCTCGCCTCCAACTCCGAGATCAAGATACGTATGACCGCCAAGGCAAAGACCCTCGCCGAGGCCCGCAGCATCATCGAGCCCATGGAGATGGAGGTCAGGTCGAGGTTGGGGGAGAGCATCTTCGGGACCGACGAGGAGACGATCGAGCGTGTTCTCCTCCGCTTGCTCTCGGAGCGGGGCCAGACCATCGGCACAGCGGAGTCGATGACCGGTGGCCTGGTCACGGCACGACTCACCGACCTGCCCGGATCGTCTGCGGTCGTCAGAGGCGGAGTGGTGGCCTATCACACGGAGTTGAAGCGGAAGCTGCTCGGCTTGTCGGACGCATCCGGGGTAGTCACCGAAGAGGCGGCGGTGGCATTGGCCAGCGGCGCGAGGTCGCTGCTCGACGTCGACGTGGCGGTATCGGTCACCGGGTCGGCCGGCCCCGACCCACTGGAGAAGCCGGTCGGCACGGTGATGATCGGCGTGGCGACGCCGGAGGATGTCCGAGCCAGGGAGATGCGGTTCACCGGGGATCGAGACCGTATCCGCGCCTTCGGTGCCACGGCCGCGCTGCACCTGGCCCGACTGGCCATCATCGGCAGATGGTGGAGGGGGTAACCGCGCGCATCTTCGTGGCAGTGCCGCTCAGCGAAGAGGCCCGCGTCGTGCTGACCGGCCTTCTCGACGGCATCGACATGCCCGGCTCGGTGGTGCCGCCGGCCAACTGGCACATCACCCTGCGCTTCATCGGGCGCGCCGACGACGTCGCCTTCGACCGCCTGCTCGGCTCGCTCGACGAAGCCGGCCTGGGTCGTGCCTTCGATCTCGAGCTCGGCGAGATGGGCGCGTTCCCCAGGCCGAAGTCGGCCACCGTGCTCTGGTTGGGCGTGGCCAAGGATCAGGCCCGTCTCGGGGAGCTCGCCGTCGAAGTCGAGGACGCAGTGCAGGCGGCCGGGTTCGAAGCCGAGGAACGGCCCTTCCGGCCCCATCTCACCCTGAGCCGGGTCCGGCCCCCGGTCGACGTCACCCGGCTCATCGCCTCCTTTCCCCGGGCCGGGCTGGGCTGGCGTTGCAGTTCGATCGTGGTGTATCGATCCCATCTGGGGCGAGGGCCGGCCAGGTACGAGCCCCTTGAAACCTTCCCGCTGCTCGGGTAAATCACTATGACGAACACCTGTTCGGTCTAGTATCCGATCTCAGGACGAGATCTGTCCCAGCGGGCAGATACGTTGACCGTCAAGAGCAGGTTGGAAGGAGCCGGAGATGGAACGAGACAAGGCCCTGGATATGGCGGTCAGCCAGATCGAGCGTCAGTTCGGCAAGGGGGCCATCATGAAGATGGGGGAGCAGGCCGATCGCAAGGTGGAGGTGATCTCTACCGGCGCCCTCGCCCTCGACCTCGCCCTGGGCGTCGGCGGAGTCCCTCGTGGCCGCATCGTCGAGCTCTATGGCCCGGAGAGCTCGGGCAAGACCAGCCTCGCCCTTCACATCGTGGCCGAGGCCCAGCGCAACGGGGGCATCGCCGCCTTCATCGACGCCGAGCATGCCCTCGACCCGGTCTACGCCAAAGCGATCGGAGTCGACGTAGACGAGCTGCTCATCTCCCAGCCCGACACCGGGGAGCAGGCGCTGGAGATCGCCGACATGTTGATCCGCTCCGGCGCCCTCGACGTGCTGGTGATCGACTCGGTGGCCGCCCTGGTGCCTCGGGCCGAGATCGAGGGCGAGATGGGCGATGCCCATGTCGGTCTCCAGGCCCGGCTCATGTCACAGGCGCTGCGCAAGCTGGCCGGGACCCTGAACAAGTCGAAGACCACCGCCATCTTCATCAACCAGCTTCGGGAGAAGATCGGTGTGATGTTCGGATCACCGGAGACGACCCCTGGTGGCCGGGCCCTGAAGTTCTACTCCTCGGTGCGTCTCGACATCCGTCGCATCGAGACCATCAAGGACGGGACCGACAGCGTGGGCAACAGGGTCAAGGTCAAGGTCGCCAAGAACAAGGTGGCGCCTCCCTTCCGCCTCGCCGAGTTCGACATAATGTTCGGCCAGGGGATCTCACGGGAGGGCAGCCTGCTCGATGTGGCGGTCGACCACGGCGTGGTCCACAAGAGTGGGGCCTGGTTCACCTTCGACGACGACCAGCTCGGTCAAGGCCGGGAGAACGCCAAGCGCTTCCTGCGGGAGAACCCGGAGGTGGCCATGCAGCTCCAGGCCAAGGTCTACGAGCTGGTCGGGCTCAGCGAGGTGGCCCAAGACGCCGAGGCGCCCGAGGAGGTCACCTCCGGGGGCGAAGAGGTCGCCGACTAGTTGTTCCGCTTTCGCGATCCCCGTGTAGGATCGGGTTCTCACACGAACACACCTTTGAACTGCAACACCGGGAAGAAGACGTGAACAGAAGGAGCCAGCGAACCGACGGGTAATCCACCCGCGTCGTTAGCCAGCTTCTATTCGTGTGCCGGGCCTGAGTCCACAGGGACGAAGGGCTCGGCACGTTCATTTCTCACTCCGGGAAAGGGGACCGATGATGGATGTCATCCCCGCCATCGGATTGGCGATCCTGGGGATCGTCCTCGGCTTGGGCTTCGGGTACCTGCTGGCTCGGCTGGGCATGGCCCGGAAGAGGGAACGGGACGGGGTCTCCGCCGAGGACGCACTGACGACGGCCCGTCTCGAAGCGCAGCGTCTCCTCTCCAAGGCGGAGGAGGAGGGACGGGCCAAGGCCGAGACCTACCGGGAGCGTGAGGAGGCCAGCCTGGAGCATCGTCGTCTCGAGCTCTCCAACCTCGAGACCCGGCTCGGGCAACGGGAGGAGACCCTCGATCAGCGGGCCTCCAACCTGGCCCAACGGGAGAAGATGATCATCGACCGGGAAGAGGAGCTCAACACATCCCGCGGCGACCTCGAGCGGCTGAAGGAGGAGGCGCGCTTTCGCCTGGAACAGGTGGCGGGCATCGATGTGACCGCGGCCAAGACCGAGATGCTTGCCCAGGTCGAGGACGAAGCTCGTCGCGAGGCGATGATCGTCGTGCGCGACCTGGAGATAAAGGCCCGGGAGGAGGCCGATCGGCGGGCGAGGCGGATCCTGGCCACCGCCATCCAGCGGCTCTCGTCCGAGGTGGTCACCGAGACGACGGTCTCGGTCATACAGCTCCCCTCGGACGACATGAAGGGCCGGATAATCGGCCGGGAGGGCCGGAACATCCGTCATCTCGAGTCCGTGACCGGGACCAGTCTGATCGTCGACGACACGCCAGAGGCGGTGTCCGTCTCATCCTTCGACCCGGTGCGTCGGGAGGTGGCCCGGATCGCCCTGGAGAAACTCGTCGCCGATGGGCGGATACATCCCGCCTCCATCGAGGAGGCGTATGAGAAGGCGCGAGCGGAGGTGGAGCAGAGCATCCGCGACGCCGGCGAATGGGCCCTGGTCGAGGCCGGTGTCTCGCGTATGCACTCGGAGATCGTGACCTTGATGGGTCGTCTCAAGTACCGGACGTCCTACGGGCAGAACGTCCTCAATCATTTGGTGGAGACCGCCCACATCGCATCGATGCTCGCCTCCGAGCTCGGTATCGACCCCGCTCCGGTCAAGCGGGCTGCATTGCTCCACGACCTGGGAAAGGCAGTGACTCACGAGGTGGAGGGCTCACATGCCCTGATCGGGGCCGAGATAGCACGGCGCTTCGACGAGGATCCTGCCGTCGTGCACGGCATCGAGGCCCATCACAACGAGGTCGAGCCGAGGACCGTGCTGGCGGTGATCGTGCAGGCAGCGGATGCGGTCTCGGCAGCCCGCCCTGGGGCCCGCCGGGAGACCCTGGAGGGATATGTGAAGCGGCTCGAGCGGCTGGAGACGCTGGCCATGGAGTTCCCGGGCGTGGACCATGTCTTCGCTCTGCAGGCCGGCCGCGAGGTCAGGGTGGTCGTCGACCCGGGAAGTGTGTCGGATCTCGACGCCCGGGAGCTGTCACGCCGCATCGCCCGTAAACTCGAGGAAGATCTCCAATACCCGGGGCAGATCCAGGTCACAGTGATCAGGGAGTTCCGGGCCACCGACTACGCCCGCTGAGGCTCGCCACATGACCCAGTCCGTGCTCCTCCCCAACCCGACCCTGCGTGAGCCGGCCCGTCGGCTTCCGACCCGCACCGGCCGGCGCTATTTCGTTCGCACGTTCGGGTGCCAGATGAACGAGCACGACTCGGAGAGGGTCGCCGGCCTCTTCGAGGTCGACGGGATGAGCCCGGCCGATGGCTTCGAGTCTGCCGACGTCGTCTACATAAATACCTGCACCATCCGGGAGAATGCCGACAACCGGATGTACGGCAATCTGGGACAGCTGAAGGCGATAAAGGACCTCAACCCGGAGATGCTGCTCGTCGTCGGCGGGTGCGCCGCCCAGAAGGACCGGGATCTGGTTCGGGAGAGGGCGCCGTGGGTCGACGTCGTCATGGGCACTCACAACCTCGATCGGGTCCTCGACCTACTGGATCACGCAGAGAACTGGGGCCCCATCACCGAGGTCGTCGACGAGTTGCAGGCGATGCCGTCGTCCCTGCCCGTCAGGCGTGAGCTGGAGCACTCGGCGTGGGTGACCATCCAGGTCGGGTGCAACAACACCTGCACCTTCTGCATCGTCCCCTCGGTACGGGGCGTCGAGGTATCGAGGCGACCCGGTGACATCGTCAGGGAAGTGGAGCGGCTCGCCGCCGACGGCGTAGTGGAGGTGACACTACTCGGGCAGAACGTCGACACCTACGGCCGCGATCTCGCCTTGGACGGGCGGCGACGCCCCATCTTCGCCGAGCTCCTGCGCCGGGTCGGGGAGGTGGAGGGCATCCGAAGGGTGAGGTTCACGAGCCCTCATCCCAATGATTTCAGGGAGGACGTAGCCAGGGCGATGGCAGAGACGGCTGCAGTCTGCGAGCAGCTGCACTTCCCGCTGCAGTCGGGGTCCGATCGGATCCTGGCCGCCATGCATCGTGGCTACAACCGACGCAAGTACATCGAACGGTTGCAGATGGCCCGTGAGATCATCCCAGGGTTGGCGGTTTCCACCGATGTGATCGTGGGCTTCCCCGGGGAGACCGAAGCAGACTTCAAGCTGACACTCGAGGTGGTGGAAGAGGCACGGTTCGACAGCGCTTTCATGTTCATCTTCTCACCCCGTCCCGGGACGGCCGCGGCCAGGCTGACCAGAGATTTCGTGCCCGACGAAGTGATACGAGACCGTTTTGCCCGGCTCGCCGAGCTGCAGAACCGAATCTCGGGCGAGAAGAACGTCGATCTGTTGGGCGCCACCGTCGAAGTGCTGTCCGAGGGCCCCTCCCGCAAGAACGAGACGGTCGCCACCACCAGGACCCGCTCCGGGAAGGTGGTACACGTCGGCGGCGCCCATCGAGCGGGAGCGTTCTTCGACGTGAGGGTCGAGGAGGCGCATCAGCACCATCTGGTGGGGAGCCCGGTCTGACCAGGATCCTCGCCTTGCTGGGGCCGACCGCCTCGGGC
>JAICRU010000054.1 GCA_025937235.1 Acidimicrobiia bacterium | reverse complement strand
AGAGACCTTCACCTTCTCCACCCGCCTCAGCCGCATCACCGAGGACATGCGGCGCAGGGACACGAGGACGGCGTTGGCACGGGTGGCCGAGCGGGTGACCGACTGGTCCGGTGGCACCCAGATCGGCGATGCACTGTCCGAATGGAATCGTCTCTGGAGCCGGCGACTGGCACGAGGCGGGCCGGTTGTGATGATCCTGTCCGACGGCTGGGACTGCGGCGACCCGGAATTGCTCTCGGCGGAGATCGCCCGCCTGGCCCGCTCGGTTCATCAGGTGATCTGGCTCAACCCCCTGGCTGCTCGTGATTCCTATCAGCCGCTGACGCGAGGCATGCAGGCGGTGATGCCACACATCGATCAGCTGCTGCCGGCGGCTAGCGTCAGCGACTTCAAGGGTGTGGTGAAAGTGCTCGATTCCGTGGCCGGAGCGAGGTGATGAGAAACCAGATCGACGTCCGCAATCGGTGGGCATCCGAGGGTAAGCGGGTGGCGGTCGCCACGGTCATCCGGGTACATGGGAGCGCTCCCCGGCCGGAGGGCTCGAAGTTCCTGGTCTCCGACGCCGGGGACATGGAGGGGTCGGTGAGCGGGGGTTGTGTCGAAAACGATGTCTTCCTCCATGCCCAGGAGGTCATCGAGAGCGGCAAGCCCAAGACGGTTACCTACGGGATCGCCGACGATGACGCCTTCGAGGTCGGGATGGCCTGCGGCGGGACCATCGACGTCTTCATCGAGCCGTGGTAGCCCTCGAGGCGATCCAGGGGATCCTCGACCGCGAGGAGTACGGATCGGTCATCACCTTCGTGGATGGCCCGAGCCTCGGTTCGAAGGTGGTTTTGGGCTCCGAGGGCCAGGTCATGGCCGGCGAGCTGCCTCCCGACATCGCCAAAGACCTGACCGCCGATGCCCGGGTGCTGATGGACCATGAGCAGCACCGGGCGATGGAATACCCGCCTCACTCCGTGTTCATCGAGTCCTTGGCCCCGCCCCAGGAGATGGTCGTCGTAGGGGCGGTCCACATCGGCCAGTCCCTGGCCAGCTTCGCCGGCCAGATGGGTTACCGGGTCACCGTCGTCGACTCACGAGGCGCCTTTGCCACGGCCGACCGGTTCCCCACGGCCCGGATCGTCGTCGGCTGGCCGGAGAGCGTGCTCGACCAGATCACCTTCGACCGGCGCACCTGGCTGGTCATCCTCTCCCACGCCCCGGCCCATGAGGACCCCGTACTCGAGGCGGCTCTGAAGAGCCCGGTGCGATATATCGGGTGCATGGGCAGCCGCAGAACCCAGGAGCTACGGGTGGGGCGGTTACGTGAGAAGGGCTTCTCCGAGGAAGACGTGGCCAGGGTCAGGGGCCCGGTCGGGCTCGACATCGGCGCGGAGAGCCCTCAAGAGGTGGCGGTTTCCATCCTGGCCGAGATGACCATGGTCCGCTACGGCCACGGCACCGGCCTCTCCCTGCATGGGATCGAGGGCAGGGTCCACAAGCAGCGTCCCGAAGACGATTAAGCGCGACGGGCTGCGGCTACCGCCTTGGGGAATACCCTGTCCCCATGGAACATCACCCGGACGAGGCGCTCCGGGCTGACATCAGGCGGCTGGGCAACCAGCTCGGCGATGCCCTGGTCCGCCAACACGGATCGGTCCTTCTCGACCTGGTCGAGGAAGTCCGGGCCCTGGGCAAGTCCTCCCGGCGTGGCGGCAGTGGGGAAGCAGCATCCAAGCTCGACCAGAGGCTGGCCGAGCTCGCTGTCGACGAGGTCATCCCCGTGGTCCGGGCCTTCACCACCTACTTCTACCTGGCGAACGTGGCGGAACAGGTGCACCGCATCGACCAATTGAGCACGGGCGAACTGGGTCTGGCCGCCACGGTTGATCGAGTGCTCGAATCAGGGATCGATGATGACGTCATAGCCGACGTCCTCGGCAGGCTGGAGATGCGCCCGGTGTTCACTGCCCACCCTACCGAAGCCGCCCGCCGCTCGATCCTGAGCAAGACGATCCGCTTGGAAGAGCTCATCCAGAGAAGACTCGATTCGGCCGAGGCCGACCATGCGCCGATCGACCGCCGCACCGCCGAGTTGATCGACCAGATCTGGCAGACCGACGAGCTTCGGCTGGAGAAGCCGAACCCGGTGGAAGAGGCGCGATCGGCTCTCTACTACCTGCTCCAGATCGCCTCCAAGGTGATGCCCGAGCTGAGCGAGCGGGTGACCAACGAACTGGCACGGCTCGGGGAGACGCCGCCACGGAGCCCGATCCGGGTTGGCTCATGGGTCGGCGGCGACCGCGATGGAAATCCCGGTGTGACCCCGGAGACCACCCTGGAGACCCTTCGACTCCAGCACGATCGCGGGTTGCGGCATCTCATCGGCCTGATCGAAGAGCTGGCCGACGAGCTCTCCGTCTCAGAGCGGCTGGCCCCGACCAGCGACGAGCTGAGGAAATCCCTCGAAGATGACCGGGAGGCTTTGCCCCAGGTGTGGCAGCGTGAGGGCCGCCGCACCGCCTCCGAGCCGTATCGCCTCAAGTGCTCCTACATCCGGGCGAAGCTCATTGCCACCAACGAGCGCCTGCAGGAGGGTCTGCCCCACGTCGCCGGCCTTCACTATGCCCACCCCGACGAGCTCCTGACCGACCTGGATCTGATGGCGGAATCCCTCTTGCGGTCGCGGGGCGAGCTGATCGCCAGAGGTGCTGTGTCCCGGGTACGTCGCGCCGTGGAGACATTTGGCTTCCAGGTCGCCATCCTCGACGTGCGGGAGCACGCGGAGAAGCATCGGGAAGCGGTCGGCGAGCTCTTCTCGCTGCTCGGCACCGACTATCTGACCCTGGCTCCGGACCAGCGCCACCATCTCCTCTCCGCCGAGCTGGCCGGAGCCCGGCCTCTCACCGGGCTGACCACCACTCTCGGCTCGGGCGCCGAGATGACCGTCGGCACCTTCGATGCCATCCGCGAAGCTCAGAACCTGTACGGGGACCAGGTCATCGAGTCCTACATCATCTCGATGACCGAGAGCGCAGCTGACGTGCTGGAGGCGGCGGTGCTGGCCCGAGAGGCCGGGCTCATCGACCTCAAGCGAGGCATCGCCCGGATCGGGCTGGTCCCCCTGGTGGAGACCATCACCGACCTCCGCTCCGCGGGGCCCCTGCTGCGGGCCCTGTTCGAGGACCCCCGATACCGCCAGATCCTCGCTCTCCGTGGCCACACCCAGGAAGTGGTGCTCGGCTACTCCGACTCCAACAAGGAGGGCGGGATCACCACCTCGCAGTGGGAGATCTACAAGGCCCAGCGGGCGATGCGGAACGTGGCGGAGGAACACGGGGTCCGTCTCCGGCTCTTCCACGGGCGTGGCGGGACCATCGGACGTGGCGGCGGTCCGACCCATGCGGCCATCCTGGCCCAGCCATACGGGACGGTCGACGGTGAGCTGAAGGTGACCGAGCAGGGGGAGGTGATCTCCGAGAAGTACGGCCACCCCGCCATCGCCTCCAGGAACCTCGAGCTCGCCCTCGCCTCTGTCATCGAGTCCTCCCTACTCCATCGGCGCTCGCGACAGGTGAAGGCCACCCTGGACCGGTGGACCGGGGCGATGGACTACCTCTCCGCCGAGGCCTATGCCGTCTATCGAGACTTCGTCCAGAACCCGAATCTGGTCCCCTATTTCCTCACTTCCACTCCCGTCGAGGAGCTGGGCAGGCTCAACCTGGGCAGCCGGCCCTCACGCCGGCCCGGCGGCGTCGGCGGCATCCAGGACCTGCGAGCCATCCCCTGGGTGTTCGGATGGACCCAGACCCGCCAGATCGTGCCCGGTTGGTTCGGGATCGGCACCGGGATACGAGCCGCCCGCAAGGCGGGATTCGGGGAAGTGCTCGACGAGATGGCCCGGGAGTGGGGCTTCTTCCAGACCTTCCTGAGCAACGTCGAGATGACGCTGGCCAAGACCGACCTCGATATAGCCGGCCGGTATGTGGCCAGGCTGGTACCCGGGGAACACCGCAGCCTCCTCGATCTGATCCGGGCCGAGTACGAACTAGCCACCGAGGAGCTGCTCGCCGTCCGCCATCGCCCCGAGCTGCTCGACGACCTGCCCCTGCTCCGGCGCACTCTCTCGGTGCGCGACGTCTATCTCGACCCGATCAACTATCTCCAGGTGTCTCTGCTGGCACGGAGCCGCGCCGGCGAATCGGGGGAGGATCTCGATCGCGCGCTCCTCCTCACCGTCAACGGCATCGCGGCCGGGATGAGAAACACCGGCTAGATATTCTCGACCGATGCCCGTCACGATCCTCGATCATCCCCTGGCCGCCGACCTGCTCGCCATCCTCCGCAGCAAGGACACCCAGCCACCGGAGTTCCGCCAGATCACCGAACGGCTGGGGTATCTACTCGTGGCCGAAGCGCTCGCCGACATGACCACGGTCGACGTCGAGATCGAGACCCCGCTGGAACGGACCAGCGGGCGCCAGCTTCGCCGACCGGTTGTGGCCGTCGCGGTGCTGCGAGCGGGCCTCGGGCTGCTCGAGTCGGTCCTCACTCTGGTGCCCGACGCTGCCATTGGCTTCGCCGGTGTGCAGCGCAACGAGGAGACCGCCGAGCCCATCGAGTACTACACCAGGTTCCCCGCTCTCTCGACCGCTCGGGTCCTCATCCTCGAGCCGATGCTCGCCACCGGCGGCTCACTCTCCTGGGCCATCGACAAGGCCAAGGAGAATGGAGCCAAGGACATCACCGCGGTATGCGTGGTGACGGCTCCGGAGGGTCTAGCCGTGATCGAGGAGAGGCATCCCGACGTTCGCATCGTGGCGGCCGCGCTCGACCGGGAGCTCAACACCAGTTACTACATAGCACCCGGTCTCGGCGATATGGGAGACCGCCTCTTCGGGACCCCGTGACCGACTTCCAGGATGCCGTCCTCGGCGTCATCACCACCCTCAGGCAGGGTGAGGTGGTCACCTACGGCGAGGTGGCAGACCAGGCCGGGTTCCCCGGAGCGGCCCGGGCGGTGGGAACCGTGCTCCGAACCTGTGACGGAGAGGTTCCCTGGTGGCGGGTGGTCGGGGCGGGAGGCCAGATCCGAACACCGATCGAGGAAGGTCAGGCGGACCGGCTCCGAGCGGAGGGCGTCCTCGTGATCGACGGGAGGGTGGAGGGCATAAGGAACCGTTGAGACCGCCGGCGCGTCGAATCTGTCATGAGCAACCGGTACACCATCGCAGCCATCGCAGCTCTCGCCTTAGTTGCCGCCGCCTGTGGCACGGGCGCAGGTTCGACCCCTCAGGAGATAACCGTGAATACCTCGGAGCAGGCCACCAGTGGCATATCCGTCACCGGTATGGGTGAGGTGACCGGGAGCCCCGACACCGTCGAGGTGGGGCTCGGCGTCTCGGTTCTCGCCGACACGGTGGATGAAGCCGCCGCCACAGCCGCGGAGAAGGCACAGGCGCTGATCGATTCGCTGACCTCGAACGGGGTCGCCGAAGACGACATCACAACCACCGATTACTCCATCTACCCCGAATACGACTACTCGAGCAACCAGGAGCGTCTGATCGGTTACCGGGTCAACAACACGGTCCGCGCCAAGATCCGGAGCATCGAATCGACCGGCACCGTCATCGACGACGCAGTCGCCGCCGGAGGCGACGATGTGACCGTGAATGGCCTCTCCTTCAGCATCGAGGACAACGACGAGCTGGTCGCGGCGGCCCGGGAGGCTGCATGGAACGACGCCATGGCCAAGGCGACGCAGTTGGCCGAGCTGTCCGGCCAGGCCCTTGGTGATGCCACTTCGATCAGCGAGACCGTCAGCATGCCCCCGGTCCCTGTCCCGTACGCCGGCGACGAGGCGGGCGCCGACCGAGCCCTGACACCGATCGAGCCGGGCACATCGGCGGTCACCATCACATTGCAGGTCCAGTTCGGCCTGGCGAGCTGACCGGTAGGCTCCGACCGATGAGTATCACCGTGTCCGGCGTCGGCGACGCCGTCGGCCGCCCCGACCAGGTCGAAGTCGACGTAGGCGTGTCGGTTCTGGCGGGCTCTGTCGCCGAGGCCGCTTCGGTGGCGGCGGAGAAGGCACAGGCGGTCACCTCGGCTCTGACATCGGCGGGGGTCGCCGCCGATGACATGGCGACGACGGAGTACTCGATCAGACCCGAGTACGACTACTCGGGGAGCGAGCAGAGGCTCCTCGGATACCGGGTGAGCAACATCGTGAGGGCCCGGCTCCGGGATGTCTCCGCTGTCGGACCGCTGGTCGACTCCATCACCTCCGCCGGCGGTGACGAGACACGGGTCAATGGCCTCAGCTTCGGCGTCGCCGACGAGACGTCGGTTCTGGCCGAGGCACGGGAGGCAGCGTGGAAGGACGCTCTGGCCAAGGCCACCCAATTGGCCGAGCTATCCGGTCAGAGCCTGGGCAAGGCCACCTCGATCATCGAGACCGTCAAGCCGCCGGTCGCGCCGATGCGAATGATGGCGGCCGACATGGCCATGGAGAAGACAACGCCGATCCAACCCGGGACGACAGCCGTCGGTGTCACCCTCCAGGTCCAGTTCGAAGCCGGCGCTTGACCGCACCCGAGAGAGGAATAGCCGCCCGCCTCCTATCCTTCAAGACAACAGGCGAGCGCAATTTGAACGACCACACACGCCGCATCTACGACTCGATGCTGGGGCTGCTCTCGAACGCAGAGAATCCAACCCCCCTGGTCAAGCTGAATCATGTCGTGCCGTTCGAACACACCGAGGTGTTCGCCAAGCTCGAGTGGTACAACCCCTTTGGCTCCGTCAAGGACAGGATTGCGGCCAACATGATCCAGCAGGCCCGTGAACGGGGAGAGCTGACCGACGAGGAGCTGGTCGAGCCCACTTCCGGCAACACGGGTCTTGGCCTGGCCATGATCGGCAACCTGCTCGGCTACGACCTGACCACCCCGCTCTCCAGCGCCATCCCGGTCGAGAAGCGGACGATGTTGCGATTCTTCGGTGCGACGGTCGAAGAGCTCGAGGACGACCTGTGCCCGGCCCCGTGGGCGCCCGAGGGCGCCATCGCCCGGGCGACGGAGATAGGCGAGAAGCCGGACTTCGTGATGCTCAATCAGTACGGGAACCGGTCGAATCCCGACGCCCACTATCACACGACCGGGCCGGAGATCTGGCGCCAGACCGAGGGCACGATCACTCATTTCGTGGCCGGGATGGGCACCTGCGGCACGATCACCGGGACCGGCCGATTCCTCAAGGAGCAGAGCACAGCGATCCAGGTGATCGGGATCCATCCCACCGAGGGCCACGACATCCCCGGAGTGCGCAGCATCCGCCAGTTGAGGCAGACCGAGTTCTTCGTGCCCGACGAGTACGACGGGATGGTCGAGATCGCCAACGAGGACGCCTATGCGCTCACCCTGCGACTCAATCGGGAGGAGAGCATTCCCGCCGGGCCCAGCTCAGGCATGGCGCTCGCCGGTGCCCTTGCTGCCATTCCCGACGCCCCCGAGACCAGAGTGGTCGTGATGTTCCCCGACAACGCGTTCAAGTACGCATCGTCGATGGCCAGACACATCGCCGGTTTGGCGCCCACTGCCCTTCCCCGGGTCAAGAGCCGCAGGGAGGAGCTGTTCGACGCCATCATCGAGCACACCCGGCACAACCCGCACCTCACAGTCGACGTCGAAGCAGCCCACGACCGATTGGGAGCGGACCTTCCGTTCGTCGTCGACGTGCGGTCGACCGAAGAGTTCGAGCAGGGGCACATCCCGGGGGCGGTGAACATCCCGCTCCTCGAGCTACCCGACAACCAGGATCTCCTGCCCACGGACCTGGACAGACCGGTCCTCACCGTATGTGCCAGGGGCAACATCTCGCTGCCCGCCGTGCTCTATCTCAACTCACTCGGATATCGGGACGCCCACAGCATCACCGGAGGGCTGGCGGCCTGGGTGGAGAGGGGATACGAGACGACTTGACTGCCGGCCGACTTCAGCCTTCGGCCATCCTCGTCGACCCACAGGCTCGGTGCCGCCGAGCGTCACACCCCATAGCCAACAGACGCCGGTCGGAGCGGGGCTGCCGTTCCGAGGCAAGGCAAACCGCCCCTTTGGATTTCGCGTTCTAGGTAATCAAACTGAATCGATGCGGCATTTCCTCAACACCTTCGACTGGACCCGTGAAGAGCTCCAGACGATGGTGGACGAGGGGCGTCGCCTCAAGGAGAGCCCATACGGCAATGCGCTCGAGGGCAAGACGATCGCCCTCCTCTTCCTCAACAACTCACTGCGCACCCGCACCTCGTTCGACGTGGGAGCACGCCAGTTGGGGGGGCATGCCGTGGTCCTCTCCCCCACTGGGGGGATGTGGCCCCTCGAGTTCGAAGAGGGCGCAGTGATGCTCGGTGACGCCGAGGAGCACGTCAAGGAGGCGGCCAAGGTGCTCTCCCGCTACTGCGACCTGATCGGGATTCGTGCCTTTCCCAAGTTCGAGACCTGGGAGGAGGACCGCAAGGACGCCATCCTGCAGGCTTTCGCCAAGCATTCCGATGTGCCGGTGATCAACATGGAGACCATCACCCATCCTTGTCAGGAGCTGGCCCACCTCATGGCCCTCCAGGAGCGCCTCGGCCCCCTCGACGGCAAGCGATACCTGCTCACTTGGAGCTATCACCCCAAGCCGCTCAACACGGCCGTGGCCAACTCGGCGCTGCTCATCGCCGCCAAGTTCGGCATGAACGTCACGTTGCTGTGCCCGACCGAAGACTTCCTGCTCGATGATCGCTACATGACCATCGCCACCCGTGATGCCGGTGCCAGTGGAGGCAGTGTCACCGTGGCCCATGACATCGAAGCCGGTTACGAGGGCGCCGACGTCGTCTACGCCAAGAGCTGGGGGGCCCTTCCCTACTTCGGACGCTGGGGAGAGGAGAAGCCGATTCGGGACAAGTACCAGGACTTCATCGTCGACTCCCACAAGATGGCGATGACCAACGATGCCGTTGTCAGCCATTGTCTACCCATGCGGCGCAACGTCATCATGACCGACGAGGTGTTCGACGGACCGGGATGCATCGCCTACGAGGAGGCAGAGAACCGCCTCCACGTCCAGAAGGCCATCATGACGACACTCATCGGTCAATGAGCTCGGATCAGGTCCCGCCGGGGCGCAGTCCCACGCCTTCCAGCCGGGATGTGCGCCAAACCATCGTCCATCTCCTCTCCAACATGAGCGACGGGCGTGAGATCCGCTCCTATCTGCAGCGGTTCTCCGAGGTGGACCGCTCCAGTTTCGCCGTCATCAAGATCGGTGGGGCGATCCTGGCGGACCACCTGGAGGAGACCGCGGCCGCCCTCGCCTTCCTCCACACCGTCGGCCTGACCCCCATCGTCATCCACGGCGGCGGGCACCAGCTCGACCGGCGACTCGAGGAGCGCGGGATCGAGTCGACGAAGATCGACGGCCTCCGCGTCACCGATCCTGACGTCTTGGACGCCGCCCGGAACACCTTCATCGAGCAGAACATCGTCCTGGTCGAGGCGATCAGGGAACAGGGTGTGGCCGCCCATGGCCTCACCGCGGGCGCCTTCGAGGCCGACTACGTCGATCGGGGCAAGTACGGGCTGGTAGGCGAGCCGACCGAGGTGCACATCGCCCTGATTCGCTCGATCGTGGATTCGGGCGCGATTCCGATCCTCACCTGTCTCGGCGTGGCCCCAGGGGGGCAGATCGTGAACATGAACGCGGACTCGGCCACCAGGGCGTTGGTCCATGCCGTGCAGCCGCTGAAGATCATCTTCCTGGTCGATGTCGGGGGCCTGCTCGACCATCAGGACCGGGTCATCGAATCGATCAATCTCGCCTCCGACTATGACCACCTGATGGCGCAGGAGTGGGTCCACTCGGGTATGCGCCTCAAGCTGGCCGAGATCAAGAGGCTCCTCGACGACACCCCGCTCTCCACCTCGGTCTCGATCACAACCCCAGCGGGCCTGGTCAAGGAGTTGTTCACCCATGGAGGCTCGGGGACCCTGGTCCGCAAGGGCGAGTTGATCAATCGGTCCACAGACCGTGACGCCATCGATGGGAGCCAGGTGGCCAAGCTGGTGGAAGAGGCCTTCGGCCGGCCCCTGAAGGATGGTTGGTGGGCCGGGCTCGACCTCGACACCGCCTATCTCTCCGAAAGTCTCCGTGCCGGCGCGATCGTTACCCGGATCGGTGACATCGATTATCTGGACAAGTTCGCCATCCTCGAGGACGCCCGAGGCGAGGGCCTGGCGCGGGCTGTCTGGGCGCAGCTGGTGGCCGATCACCCGATCCTGTATTGGCGCTCGCGGACCGAGAACCGGTTCAACTCTTTCTACGCCGAGGAAGCCGACGGTGCGGTGAAGCGGGGGCCATGGACCGTCTTCTGGAAGGGAGAGAGCGACTTCGCCAGGATCGCCCCCCGGATCGAGGCCATCGCTGCGCTCCCCCCGTCGTTCGTGGGTGACAATGATGAGTGAGTGGGATGGATGACCGTCACGCCGTCGGTGTGGTCGGGGCCAGGGGCCACACCGGGGCCGAGTTGGTCCGTCTCATCGGCGCCCATCCCTCCCTCGATCTCGTCTTCGCCGGGTCTCGCGAGATGGCCGGAGAGGAGGTCCCAGGCCAGGACGGCCTCCGGTTCGAGTCGATGGAACCCGATCTGCTGGCCGGACGCGAGGCCGATGTGGTGGTGCTGGCGCTGCCCGACGGGGCGGGAGACGCTTATCTGGCCGTCGTCGGGCCCGGGACGGTCGTCGTCGACATCTCGGCCGACCATCGTTTCGATGACGCATGGGTGTACGGGCTGCCCGAGCTGTTTCGGGAGAAGCTGAGGGGGGCGAGCCGGATCGCCAACCCGGGTTGTTATGCAACTGCAGCCCAGATCGCCCTCGCCCCACTGGTAGACGTCGTCGACGGCGTACCCGCCGTCTTCGGCGTCTCCGGCTACTCGGGGGCGGGCACCACACCCGGCCCACGAAACGACCCGGAGCTCCTCGCCGACAACCTGATCCCTTACAAGCTGGTCGGTCACAACCACGAGAGGGAGGCGGTCCGCTACCTGGGCATCCCGGTCCGTTTCATGCCACATGTCCACCCCGCCTTCCGGGGACTCCTCGTCACGGCCCACGTACCGTTGGCGGAGGCGATCACGGTCGATCGACTGACGGCCAGGTTCACCGAGGCCTATGGGGAGGAGCCACTCATCCAGATCAAGGAGGAGATCCCCGAGCTCAGGGAGGGGGCGGGCCATCGTGGAGTGATCCTCGGTGGCTTCGAGACCAGCGCCGACGGCCGCAACGCGGTCATCGTCGCCGCGGAGGACAACCTGCTCAAGGGAGCGGCAGTCCAGGCCGTGCAGAACATCAACCTGGCATTGGGCCTGCCCGAGTTCGAGGGTCTCATTGGCTGACGTCTATGCAGCGCGCGACGTTCTGAGGGACGAGTTCCGTGCGCACCGGGTATGTCGATGGTGGTAGCTCTGATCGTGGTCGGCCTCTCGGCTGATCCGGTCCACCACATTGACTTCACCCCGGCCCGTTTATAACGTCCCACCGTGTCTCGTATGACGATGTGCATGTGTCTCTGTGAGAGCTCTCGGGTGGCACGCCCGAGCGCAGACAGCATGCGCCGTCAACGCTCCTGAAGACGCCATCACCCGAGAGCCAAATCTCTCCGGCGTCTCCCCATTTCTCGATCCCAAGGAGCATTGACACATGGCCTATGCAAACCCTGATGCCCTCGTCACCACCGAGTGGCTCAAGGAGAACCTGAGCGACCCCAACATCCGGGTCATCGAGGTGGACGAGGACGCCACCGTGTACGACAAAGACCACATTCCAGGTGCAATCGCCTGGAGTTGGTCCGACGACCTGCATCACGAGACCCGACGCGACTATCTGGACCAGGAAGGATTCAGCACGCTGCTCTCGGCGGCCGGCGTCGGCCCGGACACCACCGTCGTCCTCTACGGCGGGAACAACAATTGGTTCGCGGCCTACGCCTATTGGCTTCTCAAGTACCGCGGGTTCGACAATGTCAAGCTGCTCGACGGCGGGCGTAAGAAGTGGCAGATCGAGTCCCTGCCCCTCGAGTCTGAGCTCCCTGCCATCACGCCGACCGAGTTCACAATCAGCGGTGCCGAGCGGCCCGAGCTCCGTGCCTTCCGCGACCACGTGCTCGACACCCTGGGCCAGGCGACCCTGGTGGACGTGCGCTCGCCAGAGGAGTTCAGCGGAGAGAAGATCGCACCCGATCATCTGCCCCAGGAGCAGCCCTACGTGGCCGGCCACGTCCCAGGAGCCAAGAACATCCCATGGGGCAAGGCCGCCAACGAAGACGGCACCTTCAAGTCGGAGGAAGAGCTGAGGGAGCTCTACGAGGGCGCCGGGGTCACCGGGGGCGAGATCATCGCCTACTGCCGGATCGGCGAGCGCTCCTCGCACACGTGGTTCGTCCTGACTGAGCTTCTCGGCCACGACGACGTCAAGAACTACGACGGCTCCTGGACCGAATACGGGTCGCTGGTGAACGTGCCGGTGGAGCGAGGCTGATATCGATCAGGTGAGCGGGAACGGGGATTGAGCCCACCAGGGCAGCGACGACAGCTCGATCCTGTCCACCCATTTCACCCACCAGAAGCCACGGCGGGAGGGTGCCACGATCCGAGCCGGATACCCGTGGCCCGGGCTGAGCGGCTCACCGCCGAGACGGGTGACCAGCCACGTGCTGTCGAGGTCGGCGATCGGGTACCTTCGGGCGTACCCGGTCGACGACCAGGCGACGAAGCTCCGGCTGCCTGCGCCATCGATCAGCCGGTCGAGACGGACCCCGGCCCACTCCTGCTCCGAGTACCAGCCACCAGTGCAGTCGAGGATGGCGGCGAAGCTCTGCTGTGGCATGGCGTCCAGGTCCGCCAGGCCAAGACTTCTTCCCGCCACCTCGACCGACCAGTCCTGGCCATCGATCGATGGCACCCGGTCGTCGAGCCACGACGTGGTAGGCAAGCCGGAGGGATGGCCCGAGCCCCGCTCGTGCATTCCGGTGAAGCGGCGATCCCGACCCGGAGCGGCCACAGCCTGAAGTGTCCCCTCCCAGGAAAGCCAGATGGCCGCCGCCGCAGCAGTGAGGGCCGAGGCGCGGAGAAAGGCTCGCCGGTCGAGGTCGAAATGACGTGGCTTGACCGGGTGACGTCGAAAGTGGTCGATGGCGAGGCCGAGGCCAAACAAACCGCCAGCGACGTGGACCTGCATCACGGTGAGCGGGCCTATCCGTGAGATGTCGCCCTGGGCATGGAGCAGCCCGGTGGCCAGAGTGGTCAGGACCACTGTGAGCAGGATCAGCGAGAACACACGGCCGCGCCGGCGCCGGCTCAGGCCGCGTCGAACGATGGTGGATTTCCAGGGGACGAGAAGCAGGATCCCGAGGGCGACCGCGCCGTGGACCACCGCCAGGTCGAGGGGCCAGTCGACACCGATCGCCTGACCGGCCAGCCCGCTCACCACTGCCGTCACCAGCAGCACGGCCAGAGCGAGATTGGTTCGGCGGCCACTTCCCCCGCCGCTACTGCGGCCGCTTCCACCACTTCCGGTTCCCATAACAGCCGTTATACTCACTGTTATCGAGATTGGCAATCCCCGATGACTGCACCTACCCGACAAACGGACCAGACCAGGACCGATCTGATCGAGGCAGCGATCGGGCTGCTCGCCGACCAGGGCGTCGAGGCGTTGGCGCTGCGCCGGGTGGCAGGTGCGGCTCATGTTTCGACGATGTGCGTCTATTCACGGTTCGGGGACAAGATCGGCCTGCTCGAAGCGGTCTACACCGCCGGATACGAGCGTCTGCGGCTCGCCCTTTCCTCCGTCGAGCCGAGTTCGCACCCGATCCGTCGTCTGCGAGCGCTCGGTCTCGCCTACCGGCGGTTTGCGGTGGCCAACCCGGCTCTCTACTCCCTGATGTTCGAGCGCGTCGTCGGATTCGACCCAGCCACGGAGCTCAGGGCCGAGGTGCTGGAGACCACCTTCTCACCGGTCCTCGAGGCGGTGCGGGACGCCATCGAACAGGGCGCCATCGAGGCGGACAGCACGCTGGTGGGGGCATACACACTGTGGACGGCCGCACATGGCGCGATCAGCTTGGAGCTGACCCACGCCGCCCCGAGGCCATTGTCCGGCTGGCTCTTCGACAAGCGCGACGCCGGTGAGGCCATCTTCCGCCGGGCGATCGACACCGCTTTGCGGGGACTCAGTCCCGCCGGGCCAGGGGTCGCCTGATCCGTTCCGGATAACGTCACGCCCATGGCGTTCAGCGCGGTCCAGCTCATCGAGATGAAGCGGGATGGTCGGGAGCTCTCCCCGGAGGCGATCGAATGGCTGATCGCCGCCTACACGGCTGGGGACCTCCCCGACTACCAGATGGCAGCGATGTCGATGGCCGTCTTCCTCAACGGGATGACTGCCGCCGAGTTGGCCGCATGGACCTCGGCCATGTTGCACTCGGGGGAGGTCCTCGATCTGAGCAGCATCGCCGCGGCCAAGGTCGACAAGCATTCCACCGGTGGTGTTGGTGACAAGATCTCCATCGCCCTGGCGCCGCTGGTGGCGTCGGTGGGTGTCGTGGTGCCGATGATGTCGGGTCGAGGGCTGGGGCACACCGGGGGGACCCTGGACAAGCTGGAGACGGTCCCTGGCTTCACGACAGGACTGGACCCGGAGCGTTTCCGCGACGTATTGGCCACTAATGGCCTGGTCCTGGCCGGCCAATCCGAAACGCTGGTTCCCGCCGATCGAAAGCTCTACTCACTACGTGACGCAACGGCAACGGTGCCCTCACTCCCTCTCATCTCGTCGTCGATCATGTCGAAGAAGCTGGCCGAGGGTCTCGATGGGCTCGTCCTCGACGTCAAGACCGGCTCGGGTGCCTTCATGCAGGATCTGGACGGCTCTCGGCTGTTGGCCCGGACCATGGTCGACATCGGCTCCCGTCATGGGGTGACCACCGTGGCCCTGATCACCTGGATGGGCCAGCCGCTCGGCCGTGAGGTCGGCAACGCCAACGAGATGCGGGAGTCGATCGACGTGTTGCGCGGGAATGGCCCCGCGGATGTGCTGGAGCTGACCCTGGCCATCGCCGAGGTGATGCTGGAGTTGGCCGGCATCGACGGAGGGCGCGAGGCCCTCATCGAAGCCATCAACTCGGGCAAGGCGCTGCAGAAGCTCATCGATGTCGTCGTCGCCCAGGGCGGGGACCCGGCCTACGTCGAAGACCCCTCGCTGCTCCCGATGTGCTCGTACCAAGAGGTGATCATCGCTCCCGACAGCGGGTACGTCGCCCGTTGCGATGCGCTGACCATCGGTGTGGCGGCGACCCGACTCGGGGCCGGTCGGGAGCGCAAGGAGGACACCGTCGACCCTGGCGTGGGCATCACCCTCGAGGCCAAGGTGGGTGATCGTGTCGAAGCCGGCCAGGCTCTGGCCCGGGTCCACTTCAACGATCCCGCCCGCTGGGAGGCCCAAGAGAAGTCCCTCGCCTCCGCCTGGTCGATCGAAGAAATCCCACCTCCAGCTCAGCCTCTCGTCCTGGAGCGGATCGACCAAACGTAATTGGGTTCCGCAGCAATCCAATGCCAGGCTCCTGCTCCCAATTTGCAGGGGACCGGCGCTCGTTACCATCGCCCGGCGCCAAACCAGTCAGGAGTGATGGAGTGAAAGTCCACAGATGAATGTCATTGTCTGCATCAAGCAGATCCCCGACCCGGCCACCCCCTATCGCCTCGAGGAGGGGACCAACTGGTTGATTCGCCCCGACGAGCAGATCCTCGACGACACCGATCGGTATGGAGTCGAGATGGGTCTCCAACTCGTCGAGCCCGACGGCGGGACGGTGACGGTGGTCAGCATGGGGCCGGCCGGTTCGGGTCAGGGCATCCGCCAGGCTCTCGCCATGGGCGCCGATGAGGCAGTACTCATCGAAGACTCCTCGCTGCGAGGGTCGGATGCCCTCACCACTGCGCGGGTTGTTGCCGCGGCCATAGGCCGGCGTGAATTCGATCTCGTGATCGCCGGCACCGAATCGACGGATGGGTACTCGGGGGTCGTGCCACAGATGATCGCCGAGATCCTCGGAGTTCCCGCCCTCACCTATGCCACCAAAGTGGAGGTGGCCGAGGACTCGGTCACGATCCATCGCCAGACCGTGGCCGGATACGACGTGGTCAGTTCCGGTCTCCCCGCCGTCGTCTCGGTGACTGCCGGCGTGGTGGAGCCCCGCTACCCGACTTTCAAGGGGATCATGGATGCCAAGAAGAAGCCGATCGAGACGCTGTCGATGGGCGACCTTGGGACAGAGCGGGCCCCGGAGCAACTCGTGCTCTCCATCGTCGACGCCCCCGAGCGGACCGCCGGCCGCAAGATCGAGGACGATGGTGACGCCCACGAGGCCATCGTCGCCCTCCTCGCCGAGAGGAAGGTGATCTGAGTGGCGGCCGTATGGGTCTTCGTGGAGCAGGAGGGGGACAGGCCGAGCAGCCTCGGTCTCGAGTTGCTGGCCAAGGGACGGGAGCTGGGCGACGTTACCGCCGTCCTGCTCGGGCCCGGATCAGATGACATCTATACCACTCTCGGCGATCACGGGGCCAAGGCCGTCCTCCGCGTCGATGGCGGCGATCGGCTCCCCTCAGGGCCAGTGGCCGCCGCATTGGCCGACCGCGCCCGCACGGATTCACCCGACCTCGTCCTGCTGGGCCAGGCCTACAACGACCGGGATATCGCGGGCCGCCTCGCTGCCCGACTCGGGGTAGGCGTCCTCTCCAATGCCAGCGACGTGCGCCTGACCGGCGGGGGCGTCGAGACCGATCATGAGATCCTGGGCGGGTCCCAGATCGCCACGGCAAGCGCATCACAAGGCCCATACATCGTGCTCGCCCGGCCCAAGTCTTTCGTGGCAGAGGAGGTCGGTGGTGGCGCGCCAGCGGTGGAGGAGCTCGATCTGCCCGATATCGGTGCAGCCGAGGGGAGGATCACGGAGACTCACGTCGAGGAACGGGAGGGCCCACAACTCGGCGAGGCCTCGATTGTCGTGTCCGGGGGGCGAGGCCTCGGCTCCGCCGATGCCTACGAGCTGGTGGAGCGGTTGGGCAAGCAGCTCAAAGCAGCAACGGGGGCGACCAGGGCCATCGTGGACGCCGGATGGGTCCCCTACGCCAAGCAGGTGGGCCAGACCGGGAAGACCGTCAAGCCCGAGGTGTACATCGCCTGCGGGATTTCCGGCGCAATGCAGCATTTGGTCGGGATGAAGGACTCGAAGACGATCGTCGCCATCAACAAGGACGCCGACGCGCCGATCTTCTCCATCGCCGATCTCGGCGTCGTCGGCGATGTCCACAAGGTCCTGCCCAAGCTGATCGAGGCCCTGGAAAGCCGCTAGCCGCACCGCGCAGCAAGATGTGGACAAGTTGAAGAAGGCTGGCCTTTGGCTGCTCGCCACAATCGGAGCGCTCTTCGTCGTCTGGGCCATGGCCATCGGGCCGGTGAGCGTATGGCGTGTGCTCACCCATGGAACCACCACCGTCGAGGACCATCTCGAGTACCCGGGGCGGCAACTGTCCGCCGGCCCCAACCCCACCCCATGGGAGGTCGATGAGCAGGCAGCAGCGATTGGATACGTGTCCGTCGACGGCATCGACGTCGACCTCCGACAGCTGTTGGCCGAGACAGGGACACTGGGATGGGTCGTTGTCCAATCCGGCGTGATCGTCGACGAGTGGTACGGCCCCGATCACGGGCCGGCCGAGACCTCGATGGTGTTCTCGATCACCAAATCGATCACGTCACTCTTGATCGGCGCTGCCGTGGAGCAGGGTCTGATCGACTCGGTGGACGACCCGGTGACCCGCTATCTGCCGGAGCTGGACTCCGGCGGTGCGGAGTCGGTGACCATCGAAGATCTGCTCCAGATGGACTCTGGTCTCGATTATGTCGAAAACGACAACCCGTTCGGGCAACACGTCGAATTCAACTACACCCCGGACTTGACCAGCCAGATACTCGGCCTCAGGTTCGCCGACGAGCCCGATCCCCAGTTCCGGTACAAGTCGGGGGACAACGCCGTGCTCGGGTTGATCCTCGACCGGGTACTGGGTGAGGTGACCATCACCGAATATCTGCAACGCACGATCTGGGATCCCCTCGGTCTGGAGTCGGGCGGGACCTGGAGCACCGATTCGGAGGATGGGCTGGAGCGAACTTGGTGCTGCCTGGCCATGACCGCCCGCGACCTGGCCCGGATCGGGGTCATGGTCCGGTCCGGCGGCGCCTGGGCAGGAAGGGCGGTCATCCCCGAGGAGTGGGTCACCCGTTCGGCCGAGCCGGCCTACACCGCCTCGAGATGGCCCGCGGAGTACGCGGGATCGCCTCTCGCCAACTATGGATATCAGTGGTGGATAACCGAGTCGGGGGCCATGCTCGCCTTGGGCAAGGCTGGTCAGTACCTCTACGTCGGCGGCGACAGGGTGATCGTCCGTCTCGGAGAGACCCAAGGAGAGATTTCCTGGGCTCGGCTGTTGGAGCAATTGGCGTCTGTCGACCACGGCTGATCGACGGCCCCGATCCCACCCCGTCGCCCGAGGCGTATCCTCCCAGAGGCCTTTCCCCAACGCCGTCGGGGGAACTCATGAAGGCATGGCATTTCGTCGGCACCAACCAGCCGTTCGAACGGGTGGAGATCGAGGAGCCCACCCCAGGCCCCGACAAGGTGATCATCGACGTCTAGGCAACCATGAAGTACATGGCCAGCGGCGACCTGTCACCACTCATCACCGAGATCGGTTTTGAAGAGATCGCCGACGGCGTCAGGCAGCTCCAGGAGGGCACGACCACCGGGCGCCTAGTAGCGAAACTTGCCGACTGACCGGTCCGATCACCCTGGCGAATTTCTTGCGATTCTGACGACGACCCTCTTGTTCCTGTCCCCAGGGCGAACGTATGTTCGGGGTATGGAGGGAACCCTTCTCTCAACGGATCAGATCGAACAGCGGATGCTCTGGCGGCAGGCCGAGATCAGCCGGCTCACCGCCGACATT
>JAICRU010000011.1 GCA_025937235.1 Acidimicrobiia bacterium | reverse complement strand
TAGAGCGCAACCTTGCCAAGGTTGAGGTCGCGGGTTCGAATCCCGTCTTCCGCTCCGACGCCCGGTCTCGGCGACGTGGCCGAGTGGTTAGGCGCGGGTCTGCAAAACCCGTCACACCGGTTCGATTCCGGTCGTCGCCTCGGGGGGCCCTTAGCTCAGCCCGGCTAGAGCGCTTGCTCGACACGCAAGAGGTCACTGGTTCAAGTCCAGTAGGGCCCACAACAGAAATCCCCAGGCATCCCTGGGGTTTTCCTATGTCTGAGCATCGGCCAGAGTCAGGAACGATCACGGGTCAGGGTGCCATTTAGGGTGCCAACTCTTACGTTCAACCTGCGATGCCCCTCAGCCTCGATGGACCAGTTGGAAGCGAGAGTGAAGATCCTGGAAAGGCAACTCGCAAGCCAGGGAGAGCCTTTCTCGGTGTCCTTGGACCGAGTCTGTGGACACCCACAGTCCAACCTGCCAAAAGCCTGCGGCTGGCAGCCGCTGGGGGGAACATCGGGAGCGGCTCAGACCAGAGAACCCCCCAATTTCGAGGTCCCGCGCGTCGGCCGTTGGTTCCAGACCCGTCCAGACCCAAAACGAAGGTGGGGTTTGGGGCCGCTCAGCGATCTGGTCTGTGAAGAGTCTCATCCTCGAGCCGCTCTGGCTCCGCTTCGAGAGGTCGGGCTGCCGCGGCTGTGCGTGAGGCGTCGGCCCGGCTCATGTCGCTCTCCATCGAACTCATCCACCGCTCGACCCGGCTCCTCATCGGGACGATGCCGCCTCCGCCGATGGCGACGATGGCAGACCCTGCGACGATAGCCAGGAGGGCATAGAACAGACCGGTGGTGATACTGGGGGCGATGCGCAACTGGTCGAGGGCGGCGAACACACCGATGACCAGGACCGCGGCGTAAGCGCCCGTTGCGAGGAAAATGCCGTACTGGGTCCCACCGATGGCCCCCCGCACGATGTCCCGTACCGCGGCCGCCAGATAAGCGGCCACCACCATGATAAGGATGGCCACGAAGATGTTGGGGAGGTAGGCGACTATTCCATCGATCAGGTCCGACACCGCATTTTCGCCGAATACACCGAACGCCAATTGCAGGACGATCAGGAACAGGGCATAGAAGACGATCTTGGACAACAGGTCGCTGGCGTCATAGGTGGTATGACCTAACGCTCTGCGCACACCGCCCCGATCGACCCATCGGTCGAAGCCGACCTTTTCCAAGACGGTGTCCAGGACTCGCGCAATGAGCTTGGCCACGAACCAACCAGCGATCAGAATGACCAGGAACAGGGCGATCTGGGGGGTCAGTTCGACCACTCGGGCCCAAGCGTTCTCGAGAGTCTCTCCCAAATCGATTTGGCCGAACACGTACATACGGGTGGGTCCCTCCTGCGCTACTAGTGGCTAATCATTCCCCGCCGATGACCCCGCCAAACCGTGCGTGCCGATCATCCCTGAAATGGCGGGACTGCTTGACACCCTCCGCCGGTGGCCCGGTCGGCCGCGAGTGCAGTAGGCCCACCAAAGAAAGCCCCTGGTACTCCAGGGGCTTTCTCGATGTTCAAACCGGAAACGGAAAGGTGGGATCTTCGAGGAGTTGATCATCGGAGGAGCCATTGGACTCCCCCAAGCACCGCTTCCGGCCCGGTGTGAGTGTGCTATCAGAGCATGTCGTCCCGGGACTGCTCGGCCCGCGAGGCGCCGATGGCAGTCGTGACCTTCTTCTCCTCCTCGGGTGGAGGTAGCACAGCCGGAAGGCCCAGCGATTCGATCCACAGTTCACGAGCCCAGCCCATCGTGTGATAGAGGTGCATGTCCTCTTCCTCCTCCACCTGGCCATAGGCCTCACTGAGCACGGTCTTCTTCTGGCCCGAAGCCTTCTCGGCGACCTTGCCGATCAGCTCCCAGTTGGCGTGATCCTTCGTCTCGGCGTCGACGACGCATTCGGCTGCAACCAGCTGGGCCGCAGCGGGATCTCCCTCTGACAGCGCTGTCTCCATCGCTTGCACGAGGGCCTCACCCTTCATTCGCACGATCTTCCGTCCCGGAGTCTCGGTAGCGGTGTCCAGATCGAGCTCGTTGAACACATCAGTGACGATGCGGACGTGGTTCTCGGTCTCGGACAGGTACTTCTCCCACTCCTTGTGCAGATCCTCGTTGACCGCGCAGCGGAGAGCGGTCTGATACACCTGGACTCCCCCGATCTCGGTCTCCAACGCCTGATAGAGCAGCTCGGTTACTTGCGCATCGTCCATGGGGGGCCTCCTTGACCTCGGTGACATAGCCAATTACCCCGAAGTCCCGACGTGTAACCCGCCCGCCCGGATAGCAATGAGGTCTTCGTGCCCTAATCCGTCCCGGCACTCGCCGGGTCCTCCTCGACCGCCTCCGCCAGGTCGTCGAGGCCTCTTCGGATGATCTCCTGGATCAACGCGGCGACATTCTCGTCATTGTCCAGATACTCGGAGTCGTCGCCGGCAAACCCCGCTTTGATGTACCGGTACTGGTCGATGAGCTCGTCGTCCGTCCAATTCTCAACCGGGTGATCCTCCCGCGGCGGCCAGCTTGGTGCATCCATGACGGTCGCTTTACCCATCACATGAGCGGGTGCAAACGCTTCACCCCAGCCCGGGTTTGTCAATCAACGGTGGCGGTGGCGGAGTCTGATTGAATGGGAGCGGCGGCGGGGACGCCGGGCATCCCGGTGGTGGCGTGCCCCCGGCGACCAGGGTCCCCGAAGTCTCCCGCCACCGGCAGGCCGCTGGGCAGCCCAACCTCATCGATCCGGTCATCGTCCAAGTCACCGGCGAGAGGGGTGTCACCGGGGTTGCCAGATAAGAACCTGATGTTGGCGATACCCTGTTCGAGTTGCGTAGGTAGATGGACCCATCAGACCGCCAGTACAGGCCAGGTGTCCCATCGCCGTCATGATCCCGATCACCGACGATGGGGAGATCGCCCGGACTGCAATAGAACAACCTTGTGGTGTTACCTGCAAGATCGAGGAGATACCACTCCCCCGGTTGAGATGTCGACGATTCCCTACCGACCCTTCCCGGGCAACCGCAGGGGCGGATAGGCCAAGAACAACGACGGTCATGAAGGCAACGGCGATGCGACGCATCTTGTCTCCTCTCGGCGTCGCGCACATACCGCAACTTCGGAAGTTGAGACCGGCAGGACAAGCGATGTCCACTATCGATCGTAACCGGGGCCCCGGGAACGTCGCGCCCCGTCGGCGTCATGCTCCTAGAGGAAGATCATCAGGATGATGATGATGGTGGCGATTATCCCGAGGGCGATGGCGAGCTGGTGGAACCAACGGTGGTCCGTCTGGTCGCCAGGTAGCGGTCTGCCTCTGGTCCGGGACAAGGGGATGTTTCTCACGACTTCTCGCGGCCGGCGCTGGCCGGGTCAGCCTCTACGTCGTCAGCCAGTACTTCGAGGCCTCGTCTTGCGATCTCTTCGACCAAGGCGGCCAGAGGGCTCTCGTCGCTCTTCCGATACCCGGGGTCTTCGTCGGCGAGCTCGCCTTTGACATAGCGGTACTGGTCGATGAGCTCGTGATCCGACCACTCCTCCAGAGGGTGGTCTTGGGGCGGCCAGTTTGGTGCTGTCATGATCGGCCACTTACCCACGTGTCCAGCACCCACAAACCTCTTCTCACCTACGGCGAGCTTGTCCCCCAATTCCTGAAGCAGCCAGGGAAAACCAACTGAAGGCCGTGCTCTTTTCTGTCTTATTCCCCACGGACCTCCGATGGTCTTTAGATGTATGATCGACAGGTCGCAACAAGGAGTGATTCCCATGGCCATGTCAAAGGAGCACAAGGCTGCCCTGGCACAAGGACGATTGGAAGCCCGATCTGTGAAGGCTTATCTGGCGTCGTTAGGACCCAAGAAGCGCGGCCGCCCCGTGACCAAAGACAGCCTGCAGAAGAAGATCTCGGACATCGACACCAGGTTGAAGGCTGAGGCCAACCCCTTACGGCGGCTCGATTTGATGCAGTCGAGGGCCGAGGCCGAGCAGGCTCTCGGTGCCGCCGGCAGCGGGCCGGACCAGGAGGCCCTTGCTGCCGAATTCGTGAAGCATGCAAAGGCCTACTCTGCCCGGAAGGGGATCAGTTACGCGACATGGCGTGAATTCGGTGTCCCAGCAGAGGTCCTGCGTAAGGCGGGGATACCACAGACGAGACGCCGCGGGTCGTGAGTTAGTCCCAACCCAGCTCGTGGAGACGCTCGTCATCGATGCCGAGATGATGGGCAATCTCATGTAACACTGTCCTACGTATCTCCTCCTCCAACTCCTCGTCGCTGAGGTCGAGCTCTAGATGTGGCCTTCGGAACACGATGATTCGGTCCGGTAAGGCTCCCCAGTAGTCTGACGATCTCTCGAGGAGTGAAACGCCCTCATATATGCCAAGAACGTCTCCCTGTTCGGGAGTCGGACGGTCCTGGACCACCACATGGATATTGTCCATGCGCTGCGTCACCCACTCGGGCAGGCTCTCAATGGCTCGATCGACGGCGGCGTCGAATTCCGAGGCGTTCACGGTGCCAATCCTCGTGGGAAGACATCGCAAACGGCGGTGGGTATCGATGAGCGTGAACGCAAAAACCGGCGGCTCTCCGGATCTCCTGCCCTCACCGGTTCGATCATCCCCTCCACAGTAAGGATCTGGCTTCGGCGTTTGCCGCGCGTCGAGTGTGTAGAGAGAGGGCTAATCGGTATCCTTGCTCACCCAGGGCGATTAGCTCAGTCCGGCTAGAGCGCTCGCCTCACACGCGAGAGGTCACTGGTTCAAGTCCAGTATCGCCCACCCTCGAAATCATTCGGCTGCCCAGATGAGTGCGGCATTCAGGTGACTGTGAGCTTCTCTCCCGCGAACGGAGCGTGCGCGCCGGTCATGGCGATGGCCCTTATCCGCTGCACGGCGGTGTGCACCTCCAAGTGGGTGTTGTAGAGAGGGGCGAGCCCGAACCGGAGGTTGTCCGGGGCCCGGAAATCGGGAATCACCATCCCGATCTCGATCAGTGCCCGATCGAGGGGCCAAGCCTCGGGATGGGAGAGCGAGACGTGAGAGCCTCTCCGCTCGGGGTCGAGCGGAGAGGCCAAGGCGAAGCCGAGGGGGGCGAGATGCTCCTCCCACTGTCTGATGAAGAACTCCGTGAGCGACACCGACTTGGCCCTGATTCGGTCGATCCCTGCCTCGGCCACGTCTGTGAACCCCGCCTCCATGGCAGCCAGCGACAGGATCGGCATGGTGCCGCTGTGAAAACTGCGGATCCCCTCCGCAGGTTGGTAGTCGAGATCGAAGGCAAAAGGCTCGGCGTGGCCCCACCAGCCCGGGATCGGGCTGGCCAGCGATCCCTGCAGGTCCCGTCTCACGTAGAGGAACGCCGGCGCTCCAGGGCCTCCGTTCAGGTACTTGTAGGTGCATCCCACCGCCATGTCGGCTCCCGAGGCCTCGAGGTCGATCGGCATGACACCGGCCGAATGGCTCAGGTCCCAGAGAACCGACGCCCCAGCACGATGAGCCAACGCAGTCACACCGGCAATGTCATACGTGTAGCCACTCTTGAACGCGGTAGAGGACAGGGAGAGGAGGGCAGCCTCTTCATCGAGGGCTGCTTCGAGGCTCGCCATCGGTGATGTCGAGCCCTCTGTCCTCACCATCTCGACATAGCCGCCCAGGGCGCCTGCCACGCCGCGTAGCACGTAGAGGTCGGTGGGAAAGTTGGCGTCGTCGGTGACTATCTTGCGTCTGCTCTCAGAGACCCCGAGCGCTGCCATCGCCAGCTTGTAGAGATTCACCGATGTGGAGTCAGAGATGATGACTTCGCCGGGAAGGGCGCCGATCAGCGGGGCCAGACGTTCTCCGATGGCAATCTGGAGGTCCCACCAAGTCTCATTCCACGACCTGATCAGGCCATCTCCCCACTGATCGACCACCAGCTCCTCGAGGCGCGGGAGGACTGCGCGGGGAAGACGGCCGAGTGAGTTGCCGTCGAGGTAGATGAGCTCCGGGTCGGCCACGTGGTACCGCTCTCTGAAATCGAAAATGGGATCGGCTTCATCGAGCCCGACCGCGTCGGAGAAGCCGGTGGCACCCGCAAAGGGGCCGAGGTGGAATCCGGTCACGGCGAAAGGCTACGGTCCTGAGTCGTTGCGTGGCCACATACCCTTCGACCATGGGAGAGATAACCAGGGCCGACATCACGGCGGCGGCGGGACGGATCTCCAAATACACCCGGCGGACACCGGCCCTCGATCTCGGCAGCGCCATGTCAACCGACTACCGGCTTTTTCTCAAGCTCGAGTCCATGCAGCCCACCGGCTCCTTCAAGGTGCGGGGCGCTTTTTCTGCGCTGACGGCGACGTCACCGCCGGAAGCTGGGGTGGTGGCCGCGTCTGGAGGCAACTTCGGGCTCGCCGTGGCACACGCGACGCGAACCCTCGGAGTCACGGCCAGGATCTTCGTTCCCGACACCTCGCCCCCCGAGAAGATCGGCCGCATCTCGCAGCTCGGAGCCGAGGTGGCGGTCATCCCAGGTCACTACGTAGACGCCCTGGCTGCTTCGACGAGCTGGGCGAACGAATCTGGCGCCCAAGAGCTTCACGCCTATGACCAGGCCGACGTGGTGGCCGGTCAGGGAACATGCGGTAGTGAGATCATGGATCAGGTTCCCACCGCTACGTCGATCCTCGTGGCGGTCGGGGGTGGGGGGCTAATCGGTGGGATCGCAAGCTGGGCACGCCACGATCTGAGGGTCATCGGTGTCGAGCCGGAGGCCTGCCCAACGCTTCATGCGGCGAGGGCGGCCGGGGAGCCGGTGGACGTCCCAGTCGGGGGAGTGGCGGTGTCATCCTTGGGGGCGACCCGGGTCGGCCAGATCGCATGGGAAACCGACCCCTGGATCGATGACGACGTCCTCGTATCCGATCGGGCGATCCTCAGAGCGCAGGAGTGGCTCTGGGATGTCTGTCGGGTCCTGGCCGAGCCGGCGGCGTGTGCTCCGGTTGCTGCACTGGCCACCGGAGCTTGTCGCCCGGCACCGGGCGAGATCGTCGTGGCGGTGGTCTCCGGGGCAAACACCCGGGGACCTGAGATCACTCCGGAATCGGCTCCATGAGCCCGAACTCCTCCCCGCCCGGTCCCTCGACCTGAACCCATCTACCGACGCCCTCGACCTCCATCACGTCGGTGAGGAGCTTGCCCCCACCGATCTGGACGGCCTCGATGGCTGCGTCCAGGTCCTCCACATCGCAAGTATTGAGCGTCCTCGGGCCCTCGTCTCCCGCTGGGGCGACAACACCGTTGATGCCCGGGCCGTCCCCGGTGTCGATGAGCCAGTACTCCTGGTCACCCCAACGCTCGGCCCTCCAGCCGAAGACCGTGGCGAGGAACTCGACGGTGGCCTCGGGGTCGGACGAATAGAACTCAAAATGGGTTGGTCTGACTGCCACTGGGCACCTCTCTTGGGGCTCCTCGCTTCCGCACAACGTAGTCCCGGCGCAGGCAGGAGCCGGACAGCCCTATCGGACGGCCGCCCTCTTGGATCGAGGCCGGTGGACGAGGTGATGGTCGAGAAGCTCCCAGATTTCGGGCTGGGCAAGGGTTCGCTTCATGGAGATGAGGGTCCTCATGAAAGTGGCCACGGACCTTCCCGCATCCATCGGGTTCGGACGCATCGCGTTCTGAACCGAAGGGGGTGGGCTCAGCACCACGATCTCGCAGTCTGGCCAGGCCCCGCGGATCGACCCCAACTCCTCGCTGAGCGAGCGTTGACCGACCCGATCGAACATCTTCTCGTAGAAGCGGGCCCGCTTGCGCGAGACGTCGGCAGCCATTGGGGCCAGCACCAGCACGAGATCGAGCGGGCGGTCCGAGCCGAGCACGACGTCGGCATGGGTGCCGGAGACGACACCTCCGTCCACGTACAGACGATCATCGATCGGGTAGGGGCAGAACAACACCGGGATGGCGGAGGAGGCCGCCACCGCGTCGGCCATCCCTACCTCTGGCGCAGACTCTGATCCGAACACCTCGCGCTTCCTCGCGGCCAGATCGAAGGCCACCACTGCCGTGGGCTTCGTCGGCCAGCTATTCCCGGAGTCCTCCCCGATGTGGCTCTTCACCCAGTCGGTCAACCCGGCGGCATGATACGGGGCGGGCGATCCGAGGAACAGGGTGAGCCCCGGATCACGAATCCCGGGGACGATCCCGTGGCGGACCCAGTGGCGAACCTTGACACCGTCGTTCCGGGTGTAGACATGATTGCGGATCCGTTCTGCCACGTCTGCTCGTTCGTCGTGAGGTAGGACCAGGGAGTCGAGTGAGAGGGCATCGTTCCTCACCAGAGCCGTGACGAATGCGCCCCCGGATGTCCCCACCACCACTTCGGCCTCGTTCGGGTCCCACCCCGTGGCAAGACGGAGCGACATCAGGGCGGCCATCTCGTAGGCCGCACCGGTGATCCCCCCACCTCCGAGCACCAGTCCTACCCTGCTCACACCCACACCATAAATGCGCCGGCGTCGTTTCCGAGAGGTCTAGGGTCTCGAAACCCCGCCTCAGCCGAAGGAGCGCCCGCACCCCGAGCAGCGGGTGTCCTCCTCGAAGGTTGGTGCATAACACCATGGGCATGGGAGGTCGTCGCCTCGCTCATCCCGTGGCACCACCAGTTGTGGGTCGACCCGGTACTGGTGGTTGCCCTTTATCCCCTTGGCCAGGGCGAACAGACCACTCGTCGCTGTCACCGCGACCAATACCTCGAACAAGCCCGTCCTCCTTGCTTCAGCCGCTATGAGGCTAAGAGACGAGGCGCCGGGAACCGGGGATTTGCGAGCCGCGACCGGCGGCCGGGACCGGATCAGGTCCCGAGTACGGCCTCGGTGAGGTCGTCGACCAGATAGCTGAGATCTCCGAGCTTGCCCTCGCGCAACTCGGCGGCTTCGAGCATCATCATCGCCGAGTGGTAGGCGACCCACGGTCGGTAGCTGCTCTCGGGTAGCTCGGATCCGTAGCCGCTGCGGAACGCAGCGGCGGCATCTTCGCCGATCCTGGCGGCCAGTCGCCAGACGGCATGGGTCTGGTCCCATTCGGGTGGGGCCTTCGTGGCCCATTCCCAGTCGACGATGGTGATCGTCCCCGATTCGTCGACTATGAACTTGGAGAGGGTGGGCTTGGTGTGGGCGGGGACCGGGGATGTCGCAGTGGGTGGCTCGAGCTGAAGAGCCCGTTCGAGCACCGCCTGATCCATTCCGAATCGGCGTCGATAACGGCCCAGGCGCTCGATGGTGGACCGGTAATGGCTCAGCACGTAATCGGCGTCGATCCCGGCGGCCAGGTTGGTGATGTCCGCATTCGAGGTGTGTATCTGACGCAACGCAGCCCCGGCGGCCTCGATCGTCTCCAGGTTCTTGGGGAGGTTGGCCAGGCTCCAGTGCCCGGCATCGTTCATCTCCAGCCAAGCCATCTCGTCCTGGGTGCCGTGATCGATGATCTTTGGCACCGCGGGGAGGCCGGCGAGTGCCTCCAGGGCATGACGCTCGCGCCGCTCCCTGGAAGCGACCGGGTAGACCTTGATGACGGTGCTCTGGTCCCCGTCGATGACCCGGAACACCTTGTTTGCGCCCGAGGAGAGCTCCCTCACCAGCGCGTTCGGATGAAGCTTCGTTACGAGCTCTCTTGCGTCCATCAGTTGTCGCTTCCCCCTGTGGCGGCTTGCGCCCTGTGGCCAGTTAGCCTCATGCCGGTCCACTCAGGCTAGCGAGATAACCCTGTGTCACTAGAGCTTCGTTATCCCGACGGAACCGTCGTCGAGCATCCCGAGGGTTCGACCGGTCTCGACGTAGCTCGTTCGATCGGGCCTGGTCTCGCCCGGTCTGCGGTTGCGGTCGAGTTGAATGGCCAGCTCCTGGATCTGTCCCGTCCCCTCGGTGAGTCGGGGGACTTCGCCGTCGTGACGCTGGACAGCGATCTAGGCCTGGACATTTTGAGGCACTCTTCGGCCCATGTCCTGGCTCAGGCGGTGCTGAGTCTGTTCGAAGGCTCGACCTTCGCCATCGGCCCGGCCATCGAGGACGGCTTCTACTACGACTTCAAGGTGGCCGAGCCGTTCACTCCTGAAGACCTGGAGCGGATCGAGGCCAGGATGAACGAGATCATCTCCGAGGACCAGCCTTTCGAACGGGGGGCGCTGTCGCGATCGGACGCCATGGCCCTGTTTGCCGCGCACCCCTTCAAGACCGAGATCATCGAAAGCGTGGAGCCGAGTGAGGTCTCGGCCGGCGAGGAGGTCACCGTCTACAGGAACCTGGAATTCATCGATCTGTGCCGGGGACCGCACCTTCCGTCGACGGGTCGTATCCCGGCGGTCAAGCTGCTGCGCAGCTCGGGTGCTTACTGGCGTGGTGACGAGAAGCGCGACCAGCTGCAGCGGATCTATGGGACGGCATGGGCCTCGACCAAGGAGCTGGACTCCTACCTGACTCGGTTGGAAGAGGCCGAGAAGCGTGATCACCGGCGGCTCGGCGCCGAGCTCGACCTGTTCAGCTTCCCACCAGAGCTCGGCTCGGGGCTCGTGGTCTGGCATCCCAAGGGCGGGATGCTCCGCAAGCTCATCGAAGACCACAGCAGGGACCTCCACCAGCGCTTTGGGTTCGACTTCGTCACCACCCCGCATCTCGCCAAGTCGGACCTGTGGTCGATCTCGGGCCATCTCGACTACTACGCCGACTACATGTACCCCGGCATGACCCTGGACAACGACCAGGAGTATCGGGTCAAGCCGATGAACTGCCCGTTTCACATCTTGGTCTACCGAAGCCGGGCGAGGTCGTATCGAGACCTGCCGCTGCGGCTCTCCGAGCTGGGCGCGGTCTACCGGTACGAGAAGTCCGGCGTGATCCACGGGCTGCTCCGCGCCCGCGGCTTCACCCAGGACGATTCGCACACCTTCTGCACCGAGGACCAGCTTGCTTCCGAGCTCGCCCTCCACCTCGATTTCGTCATCACCTGGCTCAAGGACACCGGGTTCACCGAGTTCGAGGCCGATCTCAGCACGCAGCCGGACAAGGCCCCGCCGGGGCAGCGTGATCGCTGGGAATTCGCCGAGAAGACCCTGGCCAAGTGTCTCGAGGACTCTGGGGTCGGCTTCCGTGTGGCGGTCGGCGAGGGCGCCTTCTACGGGCCCAAGATCGACATGCACGTCAAGGACGCAATAGGTCGTCGCTGGCAGTTGTCCACGATCCAGCTCGACTTGATACTCCCCGAGCGGTTCGATCTCGAGTACACCGCCGCCGGCAATGTCGCCGAGCGGCCGTACATGATCCACTGTGCCAAGGCCGGGTCGATGGAGCGATTCATGGGAGTTCTCATCGAGCACCACGCCGGCGCCTTCCCGATGTGGATGGCCCCGGTCCAGGTGTCGATCATCCCCGTGGCCGACCGGCACCAGGAGTATGCGGACCAGGTGGCGAACCGACTGCGGGACGGCGGGCTCCGCGTCGAGGTCGAGAGCGGTGACGACACCGTCGGCGACAAGATCCGCAAGGCCCTGACCCAAAAGCATCCCGCCGTGATCGTGGTTGGCGACGACGACGTCTCCGGCACGACCGTCGGGCTGCGTCTCTACGGCGAGGAGCGAGACACGAGGGGAGTGCCGTTGATCGAGGCCACCAATCGCCTGGTCGACATGTCTGTCAAACCTGGGGGTCGACCCCCAGACCTCTCCGGGCGGGCGCCTGGGCGATGACGGAGTCGGAGACCCCCAGGGTCGACCGTTCTGGAATCCACATCGAGCGCGACCTGGCCGAGTCGCTATCGATCGAAGATGAGCTCGACTCCAACGTGGTGGGGCCGTACCGGTTCCCGTCACCAACCCGTCGGCGCATCTCAGGGTGGGTCTTCGTGGTGGGGGCCGTCCTTGCCATGGTGGTCATCGACGGGGGATGGCTGCCCGCCATTGGCCTGTTCTCCCTGGCCGCCTGGAACTTCGCCTCGGCCTGGCCGCTCTCGGTCGATGAGTCGCGTGCTCTCTCGCTTGCTGGCGCGGCGATCGACTTCCCGATCGGCCATGCTTCGGCCGCGATCACCTTCCGGGGCCTCCGCTCACGGCCACAGTGGACTGTGGTCCTCTACTCGGCGAAGGAGCCGCCTGATCAACGGGCCTTGGTCGTGGTCGATGCGGTGTCCGGGGAAATCACCGGCGAGCCGTACGTGGAGGACGTCGAGGGCGTCTAGGACCTCTGCTCGATCGGGACATAAGGACGCCTCTCCGGGCCGACGTACACCTGGGTGGGCCTGAAGATCCTGGTGGTCGGATCCGCCAGGAGCTCGCGCCACTGGGCGATCCACCCGGGTAGGCGGCCGATGGCGAAGAGGACGGTGAACATCTCGGTGGGAAACCCGATGGCCCGGTAGATGATGCCCGAGTAGAAGTCGACATTGGGGTAGAGCTTTCGCTCCACGAAGTAATCGTCGGACAGGGCTACCTCCTCGAGCTGAAGGGCGACATCGAGCAATGGATCGTCGTCGATTCCAAGCGCATCGAGCACGTCGTCGGCGGCCCGTTTGATGATCTTGGCCCTCGGGTCGAAGTTCTTGTACACCCGGTGGCCGAACCCCATCAGGCGGAACGGGTCTTCCTTGTCCTTGGCCCGGGCCACGAAGGGAGCGACATCGCCACCGTGGGCGACGATCTCCTCCAACATCTCCAGCACCTCCTGGTTGGCGCCACCATGGAGAGGCCCGGAGAGTGCGTGAATCCCGGCGGCTACCGAGCTGAAGATGTTGGCCTGGCTCGACCCGACCAAACGGACCGCCGAGGTCGAGCAATTCTGGCCATGGTCGGCATGGAGGACAAGGAGCATGTTCAGGGCGCGGACGACAACGGGATCGGCCGTGTAGGGCTCGGCCGGCACCGAGAACATCAAGTGGAGGAAGTTGGACAGATAGCCCAGATCGTTCTGGGGATAGATGTAGGGCTGGTGGACCGAGTACTTGTAAGACCAGGCGGTCATCGTCGGGGTCTTAGCGATGAGCCGTCTCGCGCTGATGTCCACGGCCTCTTCGTCATGTGGGTCGAGCGCATCGGGGTAGTAGGTGGCCAGGGCCGAGGTGGCCGAGGCGAGGATCTGCATCGGGTGCGCCGTGTGCGGGAAAGCCTCGAATAGATGCTTCATGTCCTCCCTGAGGAGGGTGTGGAGTGAGATCGACTCCTGATAGGCCTCGAGCTCGGTCCTGGTGGGCAGCTCGCCGTACTGGAGCAGGTAGGCCACTTCGAGGAAGGAGGCATGTTCGGCCAGCTCTTCGATCAGGTAGCCCCGATAATGGAGCACGCCCTCCTCGCCACCGACGTATGACACACTCGACTCGCTCTCGGCGGTGTTGGCGAAGCCTCGATCGATCGTGGTGAGCCCCACCTCGGTCCGGAGGCGGCTTATGTCCACTGCCACCTGGCCCTCGACGCTCTGGACGACCTCGAGCCGGGACTCTTTGTCCCCGAAACGGATCACGGCGTCGGCCATCCCAGCCCTTCCTGTCCCAGGTCAGTCTTCTGCCGAACGAGCGGCGGAAATCACCTGCTGCGCTTCGTTGTGGGGGACCTCGGCGTAGTGATCGAACTCAACGTCGAAGGTTCCTCTTCCAGAAGTCAATGATCGCAGCTCCGCGGCGTACTGCTGTATCTCCGCCATCGGGACTTCGGCGACGACGGAGCGAAGGGTCCCTTCTCCCTCCATGCCCAGAACCCTGCCCCGCTTGGAGTTGATGTCGCCCATGACGTCGCCGAGATGGTCCTCGGGCACCGTCACGGTGATCTTCATCACCGGCTCGAGGAGGATCGGCTTCATATCTTGTGTCGCAGCCTTCACCGCCTGGATGCCTGCCATTCGGAACGACATCTCATCCGAGTCCACGGTGTGATATTTCCCGTCGTACACCTCGGCCGATATGTCGATCACCGGGTATCCGGCCAGGATGCCCCTGGCCAGGGCCTCCTGGATACCCTTGTCCACCGCCGGGATGAACTGGCGGGGGATCGAACCTCCCTTGATCGAATCGATGTACTCGTATCCCGTGCCGCGGGGAAGCGGGGCGAACTTGACGAGCGCCACGCCGAACTGGCCGCGGCCCCCGGACTGCTTCTTGTGCTTGCCCTCGGCCTGAGCCGATGCCGTGATGGTCTCCCGGTAAGGGATGATCGGGAGGGCGGTGTCGACGTCCACACCGAACTTGCGATGTATGCGGGCGACGGTCACATCCAGGTGGGTGTCGCCCAACCCGGCCAGGATCGTCTCCCCGGTGTCCGCTCGTCGATCGATCCTTATGGTCGGGTCCTCCTCCTCGATTCGGTGCAGGGCGGTCGAAAGCTTCTCCTCGTCGTGGTGGGATCGAGGGGTGATCGAGACTTCGGCCACCGGCCGGGGATAGGCGATGTGGTCGATGGCCACATCGCTCCCGTTGCTGCGCATGGTGTCACCGACCCGGAGGTTCTCGACCTTGGCCACGGCGCCGATGCCCCCCGTGGGCAGGTCGGGCACGTCGTTGTGCTCCTTGCCCTGAAGCATGAAGAGGTTGTGCAACCGCACCTTGCCCCCTCGGGCGACCTCGAGCTCTTGATCGGCCTTCACCGCGCCCGAGTAGATGCGGAATAGGGAGATGCGGCCGACGAAGGGGTCGGAGAAGGACTTGAAGACGTAGGCGATGGTCGGCCCGTCGGTGGAAGGGGCGAGGTCACTGCCGCCGTTCGAGGCCGGCAGGGTGCGCTCCAACGGGTTTGGCCCGTAGTCGACGATGAACTCGGCGAGCAGGTCGATGCCGATCATCTTCTCGGCCGAAGCGACCAGGACGGGGTGGATGTCACCGGAAACAATGCCGTGGTGGACAGTGGAGACGATCTGCTCCCTGGTGGGCTCTTTGCCCTCGAAGTAGGCCTCCATCATCTCGTCGTCGGTCTCGACCACTGTCTCGACGAGCGAGGTGTGGGCGGCGTGAACCAGATCCTCTACCTCCGTGGGCAGGTCGACCTCCTTGCCCGTCTTTTCGCCCTCGGCGTATTCGTAAGCTCGCTCCGAGGCGACCCTGACCACGCCGCGCAGGCCTTCCTCGCTCCCAATCGGCACCTGGATCGGCGCTATCGACTTGCCGAACGACTCCCGGAGTTGGTCCAGCACCCTTTCGAACGAAGATCGGTCACGGTCGAGCTTGGTCACGACGATGGCGCGGGGGATGCCCTCATCCCCTGCCACCTTCCACAGCTGCTCGGTCTGGACCTCGACCCCATCGACGCCGGACACCACGAAGAGGGCCAGGTCCGCGGCACGAAGGGCGGCTCGCGCATCCCCCGAGAAGTCGCTTGACCCTGGGGTGTCCATGAGATTGATCTGATGGTCGTTCCAGGCGAAGGTGGCGGTGGACAACCCGAGGGAGATGCCTCGCTCGATCTCCTCGGGCTCATAGTCGAGGATGGTCGTGCCCTGCTCGACGCTGCCACGGCGAGTGGTCGCTCCGGCCACGTAGAGAAGGGCCTCGGCCAGCGTCGTCTTGCCGCTCCCGCCGTGGCCGACGAGAGCGACGTTGCGGACTTTCTCGGCTGACAACATGACCTCCAGCTGCGTTGAAACGCCGATCCTAACCCTGCCCCGGAAGCGGACGACAAGGGCCGGCCTGCTACTTTCCTGCGTCGTGATCGACACACGGGTTCGACCTCGGGTTTCCCGCTTTCTCGAGCCCATAGGCAAGGCGCTGGCCTCAGCAGGGGTCACACCCACCTTCATGACCTCGATCGGGCTAGTGATCGTGATCGTGGGCTCGATCGTGATCTCGACCGGGGCGATGCGCTCCGGCGCCGTGATCGTCCTGGTGGGATCGATCCTGGACGGGCTCGACGGCTCGGTTGCACGCGCCGCCGGGACCGTGACGGCCCGCGGGGCCTTCCTCGACTCGGTGTTCGATCGTGTCGGTGAGATCGCCGCATTCGCCGGCCTGGGAGTGGCAGTGGCCCGAGAGACGGGTGACGAAGCGGTGTTGCTCCTGATCAGCCTCGCCATCGGCGGGGCGATGCTGGTCCCCTATATCAGGAGTCGAGCCGAGGTCGAGGGGTTCAACGGCAAGGTCGGGTTGATGGGTCGTGCCGAGCGGGTCCTTCTGTTCACCGTCGGGCTGATAGCCGGCGTCATCGAGCCGATGCTGTGGATCTTCGTGGTTCTGGTGTGGCTGACCGCCCTGATGCGGTTCATCGACACCTATCGTTCGTTCGAGTGAGCGACCTCCCCGGGTATCTCGCCCTGAGGGCCGGGGCTGGCCTGATCGGATTGCTCCCCTCCTCCGCCGCTCGCTCCCTGGGGAGACTGGTCGGGCGGGTGTGGCATGCGACCGACCCGGGCCGCCGCCGGATGGCGGAGCGGCACATGAGGAGGGTCCTCGGCAACGGCTCCGATGCCCGCGCTGCGGGCCGGGCTGTGATGAAGTCATATGGCCGGTATTACGCGGAGACGCTCTGGGTGCGGGGGAGCCGGGTGGCGGAGCTTCAACGGCAGACGAAGGTCGATGGCTTGGAGCACATCATCGAGGCGCGGGAGCGGGGGCTGGGGATGATCTACGGGCTGCCCCACGTCGGGAACTGGGAAGTGGCCGCCCCCGTCGCGGTCGCCGAGCATGTTCCCGTCGTTGCCGTGGCGGAGAGGCTTCCCAATGCCAGGATCACCGATTGGTTCACGGCCATGCGCGCCGATTTCGGGATCGAGATCGTCCTCGCTACCGGAGGTACCGAGGTGATGAGGTCACTGGAGGCGGCCCTGGGCGCCAACAAGGCAGTGGCCCTGCTCTCCGACAGGGACCTCAAGGGGCGGGGCGTGGCAGTGACCTTCTTCGGTGAGCCGACCACCCTGCCTCCTGGCCCGGCCACCCTCTCCCTCCGCACCGGGGCGCCGCTGCTCCCAGCCGCCTCCTACTACGAGGGTGACGATGGGTACCGGGTGGTGGTGAGGCCGGCGATACCGATCCCGGCCGAAGGCTCCCGCACGGAGAAGGTGCAGCTGATGACCCAGGCGCTGGCCGATGAGATGGAGTCTTTGATCCGGGTGGCACCCGAGCAGTGGCATCTGGTCCAGCCCAACTGGCCGTCCGACGGCCGGGTTGTTGAGGGCGGCACGAGGCAGAGATGAGCCGCCTGCGGGTGGGTCTGGTCAGCCCCTACGACATGGCCGTCCCCGGGGGCGTGCAACAGATCACCCTGGAGCTCGCCGAGGAATTGCTACGGCTCGGGGATGAAGTCGTCCTGCTCGGTGCCGGGAACAAGGCCAGCCTGGGTGGGCCCGGGCTGGACGAGGTTACGGTCTTGACCGGTCGCCCGCTTCGGGTTCGAGCAAACGATTCGGTGGTGCCGCTCACCGTGACTCCCTCCTGGCGTCGGGTCCGTCGAGCGCTGGCCGACGTCGATGTGGTACACGTCCACGAGCCGCTTGTCCCGATCCTGGGTTGGCTCGCTCTCGGTGGGGACAAGCCGACCGTGGCGACTTTTCATGCGGATCCCCCCAAATGGGCCCGGCGTCTCTACAAGGCTCCTTATGTGGGCCGGCGGATGCGGCGAGCCATGCTGACCGCCGTGAGCGAGACGGCTGCGGCGGCGATACCTGCGGAGTGGGGCTCGGTGAGGATCATCCCCAACGGCATCGACACCACGTCGTATTCGCTCCCGGTCGGCAGGGTGGATCGCCGGGTCTGCTTTCTCGGGCGTGACGAGCCGCGCAAGGGTTTGGAGGTCCTGTTGCGGGCATGGCCACTGATAACGGAGCGGATCCCGCAGGCCGAGCTGAAGGTCATCGGGGCGAATCGACCCGACTCTCTGCCTGGAGTCGAATATCTGGGACGGGTGAGTAGCGGTGAGAAGAAGCGACTCCTCGCTTCCAGCCTGGTGTGTGCCGCACCCAACACAGGTGGCGAGAGCTTCGGGATAGTGATCGCCGAGGCGATGGCCTCCGGATGTGCCGTGGTCTGCTCAGACCTTCCTGCCTTCCGCGCCGTCCTTGGCGACGCGGGCCGGTTGGTGCCGATCGGTGACCCCGACATGCTTGCGGACACAGTCTGTTCGCTGTTGGCCCGGCCGCAGGAGGCGCGTGCCCTGGGCGGCGCCGCCAGGGCGAGGGCAAGCATCTTCGATTGGAGCGTCATCGGGGCGGCCTACCGCGAGGTGTACCAACAGGCGGTCTCTTAGGGCAGCGGCTGCGACCCTGTAGAATCGAAGCCTTCCCATATGGAGCCGAGAAAGTGCAAACCGGTACAGATCGCGTCAAGAGGGGCCTCGCCGAAATGCTGAAGGGCGGGGTGATCATGGACGTCGTGACCGCCGACGAGGCCAGGATCGCCGAAGAGGCCGGGGCGGTTGCGGTGATGGCCCTGGAACGGGTCCCTGCCGACATTCGCAAGCACGGGGGCGTCGCCCGGATGGCCGATCCCACCAAGATCGAGGAGATCCAGGCTTCGGTCACCATCCCGGTGATGGCCAAGTGCCGAATCGGACACGTTGCCGAGGCCGCCGTGCTCCAGGCGCTGGGCGTCGACTACATCGACGAGTCCGAGGTGCTGACGCCCGCCGACGAGGAGCACCATGTCGACAAATGGGCCTTCACCACACCTTTCGTCTGTGGCGCCCGGAACCTGGGTGAGGCCCTTCGGCGCATCGGCGAGGGGGCGGCGATGGTGCGCACCAAAGGCGAGGCCGGCACCGGGAACGTGGTAGAGGCCGTCCGTCACATACGGACGGTCACCAACCAGATGAGGGCCCTCACCACCATGGACGACGAACAGTTGATGTCCGCGGCCCGGGACCATGGTGCCCCCTTCGATCTCATCCGTGAGGTGGCATCGACCGGCAAACTGCCAGTGGTCAACTTCGCGGCGGGGGGAATCGCGACACCCGCCGACGCAGCCCTCATGATGTCGCTGGGCGTCGAAGGCGTGTTCGTCGGCTCAGGGATCTTCAAGAGCTCCAGCCCCGAGGCGTATGCCCGCGCCATCGTCGAGGCGACCACGTTCTGGAACGAGCCGGAAGTGGTGGCCAAGGTGTCGCGTGGCCTGGGTGAGGCCATGCCCGGTATCGCACTCGAGACCCTGGGAGACACGGAGCGCCTCGCCGGCCGGGGCTGGTGAGATGACCCGCGTCGGTGTCCTGGCCCTGCAGGGCGACTTTCGGGAGCACCTGAACATCCTCGACTCGCTGGGGGTGAGCACGGTCACTGTCAAGAAGCCCGAGCAGCTTGGCGAAGTCGATGCGCTCGTCATTCCGGGGGGAGAGTCGACCACGATCGGGAAGATGGCGACCCGGTTCGGCCTCATCGAGCCGCTCAGGGAGTCGATCGAGTCGGGCCAGCCCACCTTTGGGACCTGCGCAGGGATGATCCTCCTCGCCGGCGCGGTCACGGAGGGAGACCAGCCGCTGATCGGCGCCCTCGATGTGCTGGTGCGCCGCAACGCATTCGGCCGTCAAAACGAGTCTTTCGAGGCCGATCTCGACGTGGAAGGGTTGGACGAGACGTTCCACGCCGTGTTCATCCGCGCTCCCTGGGTCGAGAAGGCGGGGAGCGATGTCGAGGTCCTGGCCAACGTCGCGGACCATCCGGTCATGGTGCGTCAGGGCAACATCCTTGCCAGCTCCTTTCATCCCGAGCTCACGGGTGATAATCGGATCCATCACATGTTGCTCGAGATGGTCTGAGGAGGGCTCGTGGCCGGTCATTCCAAGTGGGCGAACATCAAGCACCGCAAGGGGCGCCAGGACGCGGCACGGGGCAAGCTCTTCGGGAAGCTGGCCAAGGCGATCGAGATCGCGGCCCGGGAGGGCGGCGGCAACCCCGACTTCAACCCGACCCTGGCCACGGCGGTATTCAAAGCGAAGGCGGCGTCGATGCCGAACGACAACATCGAGCGCGCCATCAAGAGGGGCACGGGTGAGGTCGCAGGCGCGCACTACGAGGAGATCTGGTACGAGGGCTACGGGCCCGGCGGTGTGGCCCTCTTCGTGCAGATCCTCACCGACAATCGCAACCGGGCCGCCTCCGACGTCCGTTCGACCTTCACCAGGAGCGGGGGCAACCTCGGTGAGCCCGGCTCGGTCGGATATCTGTTCACACAACGAGGCCTGATCGACGTCAAGGGGGTCGAAGACGAAGTCATGATGGCCGCCCTGGACGCGGGCGCCGAAGACGTGCGCGACAGCGGCGACGGATGGTTCGAGGTGATCACGTCGCCGGGGGAGGTGCAACAGGTGCGCGCGGCCCTCGACGAGGCCGGGCTCGAGGTCGACTCGGCCGATGTGACCCAACTGCCGTCCTCCACGGTCCCCGTCGGCGAGACCGAGGCGCGCAAACTCCTGCGTCTGATCGACGCCCTGGATGATCTCGACGACGTGCAGGCCGTGTTCTCGAACTACGACATCGACGACGACGTCATGGAGCGCGTCCTCGAAGAAGTCTGATCAGTTCGCGGCCGGCGTGTCAGGTGGCGGGTGGCGGCGGGGTGCTCGTGCCTCCGGTGGTCCCTCTTGACGCCATGGCGCCGTAGAGCAGCACCAGGACGGCGGCGACTGCGACCTGGATGAGGAGCTTGGTCCAGTCGATGCCAGAGGTCTCCCCGACGCCCATCCAATCGGCGATCAAGCCGCCGACGAAGGCGCCGACCGCCCCGATCAGGATGGTCAGGCCCAAGGAGATGTTCTGCCGGCCGGGCAGGACCAGGCGGGCCAGGGGGCCGATGATGATGCCTCCGAGTAGTGCTCCGATGATCGTCGAGAGCCAATCCATGCAAATGCTCCTTCTCTAGGGCTGATAACACCCTACGCATCACATGCCGGACCGTGCGGGCAGGACGGTTTTGCCGTCTTGCTGTGGTGGTAAGTGGGCTACCCCACACCCAGCAGGAGGGAAATACATGGGAATTCTCATATGGCTGCTCGTCGGCCTCATCGCCGGTCTGATCGCTAGGGCACTGGTGCCCGGGTCCGACCCGATGGGAGTGCTCGGCACGATTGTCCTCGGGCTGATCGGCTCTCTGGTCGGCGGCTTCCTCGGGAACTTGTTCTTCGACGGACAATGGGACGTGACCGCAGCCGGAATCATCGGGTCGATCATCGGTGCGATCATCGCCCTGCTGCTCTACCGGGCGATGAGGTCGTCCAGCACGGCCACGTAGCCAAGACAACTGGCCAGATCGATGGTGGGCGCCGGGACGGCGCCCACCATCGCGTCGTGAGGAAATGGCGGGCAATCGGGTCGTCGTTGCCTATTCTCACCAAACATATGTTCGTCATGGGCATCGACCCCGGGCTCTCCGCCACCGGGTACGGGTTGGTCGAGGGTGGGTACCCCCCGATCGCCCGGCTGGCCGGGGTGATCAGGACCGATCCGGGGGCGACGATGGCCGTACGACTGCATGAGCTGTTCCTGGGTCTGACTCAGGTGATCGAGGAGTCACGGCCCGACGCGGTGGCTGTGGAGACGGTATTCACCAACCGGAACCTGCAAACGGCCATCGCGGTGGGACGTGCCTCCGGAGTCGCCCTGCTCGTCGCCGCTCGGGCCGGTGTCAACGTATCGGAATACGCCCCGACCGCGGTCAAGTCCGCGGTCACCGGCGACGGTGCCGCCAATAAGACCCAGATCCAGTCGATGGTGGCAAGACTGCTCAGGCTCACCGACCCCCCGAAGCCTGCAGACGCCGCCGACGCCCTGGCCATCGCACTGTGCCATCTCAGGGCCGCCCCGCTGGAGCGGGCCAGGTGATCGGCCGGCTCCGTGGAGTCCTCGTGGCCAGACGGGGAGACATGGCCTGTGTTGAAGTCGGCGGTGTCGGCTACGAGGTGACTATGACCCTCCGCAGCCTGGGCGGGCTGCCCGGCGTCGGTGAGGAAGTGGTGGTCCACACCCACACCCATGTCCGTGAAGACGAGATGAGTCTCTATGGCTTCGAGGCGGAAGCCGACCGCGACCTCTTTCGAATATTGCTCGGCGCCGGGGGAGTGGGACCGAAGCTGGCCATGTCCATCCTCGGCGCCATGACGCATCAGGAGGTGGTCCGCGCCATCGTCACCGAGGACTCCGACGCCCTCACCGTGGTCCCCGGAGTCGGGAAGAGGGGGGCGCAGAAGATCGTCCTCGAGCTCTCTCCCAAGCTGGCCGGCGTTGAAGCAGAAGTGGTTGCTCCAACCAACACCGTCACCGTGCGCCAGGCATTGGAGGGACTGGGGTACACCACCGAGGAGATCAATGCAGTCATCGGGGAGCTCGACGCCGAGACGAGCATCGAGACACAGATCAAGACCGCTCTCCGTGCCCTGGGCCGTGGCTAGCCGTGCGGGAGGACTCACTGCTCAACCCCGCGGTCGAGACCGAGGAAGAGGTGACGTTGCGGCCGAAGCGCCTCGACGAGTTCATCGGACAGGACAGAGTCAGGGAGCGTCTTCAGATCTCGCTCGAGGCCGCCCGCAAGGAGGGTCGGCCGCTCGATCACGTCCTCTTCTCCGGGCCTCCCGGCCTTGGCAAGACGACGCTGGCCGGGGTGATCGCGCACGAGCTCGAGGTGAAGGTGCGCGTCACCTCCGGTCCGGCGCTGGACCGCCCAGGCGATCTGGCGGCGATCCTCTCCAATCTCGACGTGGGCGATGTGTTCTTCATAGACGAGATCCATCGCCTCCCGCGGGTCGTGGAAGAGGTGCTGTACCCGGCCATGGAGGACTTCCAGCTGGACATCGTGCTGGGTAAGGGGCCGACGGCGCAGTCGATTCGGCTCGATCTCCCCCGATTCACCCTGGTGGGAGCCACAACCAGGAAGGGCACGGTGACAGCACCGCTGCGCGATCGCTTCGGAATCGAGGAGAAGCTCGACTACTACGAGACAGAAGAGCTGGCGACGATCATCAAGCGATCGGCCGGGATCATCGGGGTGGAGATCAGCGCCGATGCGGCCGAGATCATCGCCGGTCGCAGCCGCTCTACGCCCCGTATCGCCAACAGGCTGCTGGCCCGGGTGAGGGATTACGCGGTGGCACGGGCGTCGGGTGTCATCGACCCTCAGGTCGCAGACGAGGCGCTACGGGTCTTCGAGGTGGACGACCTGGGCCTAGACAAGGTGGACCGGGCCATCCTGGAGTCGATCATCGAACGTTTCGGTGGGGGGCCGGTTGGCCTGTCCACTCTTTCGATCGCCGTCGGGGAGGAGCCCGAGACCGTCGAGGACGCATACGAGCCCTTCCTGCTCCAGTCCGGGCTGATCAAGCGGACACCGAGGGGCCGGATGGCAACCTCGCGTGGGTATGCCCATCTGGGCCGCGAGCCGCCGGCAGACGCCCAGGGCACCCTTATCTAGCCTCACGGTTGGATGAGGGTCGAGGAGTTCACATATGCACTGCCGGATTCCTCGATCGCCCAGGAGGCCATCGAGCCACGACACGATTCTCGGCTCCTGGACACCCGCGACCTGTCCGATCACCGGTTCATCGATCTGGCCTCTCTCCTCAGATCCGGCGACCTGGTCGTCGTCAACGAGACCAGGGTGAGGGCGGCGCGTCTCACGGGCACGAGACGCCAGACAGGAGGATCGGTAGAGCTGCTGATCCTGTCGGAGGGCCGGGGCGGCCTTTGGGAGGCCCTGGCCCGCCCCGCCAGACGTCTTCGCCCTGGGGTCATCATCGACTTCGAGGGATTGACGGCCACCGTGGTCGATGGGCCGCGCGAAGGGATGGTCGTAGTCGACCTGGAGGCTCCCGACGTGGAGTCGGCGATAGCAGCCGCTGGTGAGGTGCCTTTGCCCCCCTACTTCCAAGGCACCCTCGAGGACAGCTCTCGCTATCAGACGATGTTCGCCCGTAACACCGGCTCGGCGGCAGCACCCACCGCCGGCCTGCACTTCACGCCCGAGGTGGTCCGGGCGCTGGACGAGGCGGGTGTCGCCATGGCGACGGTGGACCTCCATGTCGGGATCGACACGTTCCGACCCATCACCACACACGAGGTCGAGGGTCACCGGATGCACTCGGAATGGTGTGCCGTCCCCGAGGCGACCGCAGCAGCCGTCCGGGAGGCACGTCGGTCCGGGGGTCGGGTAGTGGCCGTCGGCACGACCGTGGTCCGGGCCCTGGAGTCGTTCGCCGATGAGGAAGGCCTGGTGCTCGCCACTCAGGGCCTAACCGAGCTGTTCCTCAAGCCCGGAGACCCGTTCAGGGTCGTCGACGGGTTGGTCACGAACTTCCACGTCCCCGGCTCCACACTGGTGGTGCTGGTGGCGGCATTCATGGGGCCACGGTGGCGTGAGGCCTACCGAACCGCTCTGGAGCGGGGCTACCGCTTCCTCTCCTTCGGGGATGCGATGTACGCCGAGCGATAATCGCAGTAATGGGCTCGGTCACATGGACCTTGGCGGCGAGAGACGGGTCGGCCCGCACCGGCGTGCTCGATACCCCCCATGGCCCGGTGCGAACACCTACGTTCATGCCGGTCGGGACCAGGGCGGCGGTCAAGGCTGTCGACACACGGGATCTCGTCGAGGCCGGCGCCGGGATAGTGCTGGCCAACACCTATCACCTGATGCTCCGCCCCGGATCGCCGATGATCGCCGACCGGGGCGGGCTGCACCGATTCATGGGCTGGGACGGCCCGATCCTGACCGACTCCGGTGGCTTTCAGATCTTCTCCCTCGTTCCAACGATCGATGAATACGGCGCCAGGTTCAGGTCGGTCTACGACGGCGCAGAGGTCGAGCTCACCCCGGAGGTCGCGGTGAAGATTCAGGAGGAGCTGGGGGCGGATATCGCCATGGCGCTCGACGTCTGCGTGGGGCTCCCCGCCCCGCGCCAGGTGGTCGAGTCCGAGATGGATCGGACCCTGCGTTGGGCAGAGCGTTGCCTGGAAGCCCACAGCAGGGCCGATCAGGCCCTATTCGGGATCGTCCAGGGCGGGGTCGATCCTGATCTCAGGGCGAAGAGTGCCGCGCACACCGCGGCTCTTGGATTCCCGGGCTTCGGCATCGGCGGGCTCTCCGTCGGGGAGACCGCCGGGGAGCGTGTGACCGCCCTGGAAGCGAGTTTCCAGGAGCTTCCCGGGGACAAGCCCCGGTATGTGATGGGGCTGGGTGACACCGAGGGCCTGCTCGACGCCATCGCCAGGGGGGCGGACATTTTCGATTGCGTCATCCCCACTCGTCTCGCCCGCCACGGCAAAGCCCTGGCCCGCAACGGCGACATGAACCTACGGAACGCGGCATACGAGACCGACGACCGGCCCATCGATGAGGAGTGCCCGTGTCGCACCTGCGCGGTGCACAGCCGGGCCTATCTGCGCCACCTCGTCCAGGTCAAGGAGCTCTCATCCCATCGGCTGCTCACGATCCACAACCTTCGCTACACCCTCGACCTGATCTCAGGCGCCGGCGACGCCATCGAGGGCGGGGTGTTCACGCAATACCTCGAAGACGTGGCGCGGGCCCGCTCGGGCGGTTCGTCGTAGGGGTATCCGCCCGCCTAACCTCGCCGGGTCTGATGCACCCGATCGGGAGGACCAATTGACCCACGTCGTCCTTGCTCAGGAGGCCGCGGCCAGCCCGCTGCCGTCGTTGCTCTTCCTGGGCTTGATGGTTGCGGTGTTTTGGTTGTTCATCATCCGACCCCAGCGCCAGCGGGCCAAGGCCCAGCAGACGCTCTCGCAATCTCTGAGCCCGGGTGAGGAGGTGCGCACCATCGGGGGCATCCATGGCACCGTTGTCTCTGTCGACGAGGACAGCGTGGTGCTCCGGGTGGAGGAAGGGAAGATCCGGGTCTCCAGGCGGGCCATCGGCTCTCGGGTTGGTGAAGACAAGCCGGACACGGAAACCCCCTGATCCGGCCGTAGACTCTGCGAGTGGACAACCTCACCTCGCTAATCCGCGACATCCCGGACTTTCCCGAGCCCGGAGTCGTCTTCAAGGACATAACACCGGTCCTGGCCGACAGGGAGGCGTTCGCGGCCCTGGTGGATGCTCTGGCGGAGCCATTCCGCGACCTGGGCGTCGACAAGGTGGCCGGCATCGAGGCACGAGGGTTCACGCTCGCCACGCCGGTCGCCGAGCGCCTCGGCGCCGGATTCATCCCGGTCCGCAAACCGGGCAAGCTGCCGTACGAGACGGTCCGAGAGGACTACTCGCTGGAATACGGGACCGACTCGCTGGAGATCCACACCGATGCCGCAAGGACTGGGGAGAAAGTCCTGCTCGTCGACGATGTCATCGCCACCGGCGGAACAGCCGCAGCAGCGATTCGGTTGTTGAGGAAGATAGGCGCCGAAGTGGTCGGGTTCTCCGTGTTCATCGAGCTGTCCTTCCTCGACGGCGCCAAGAAGCTGGATGGTGTCCCGTTTCATGCCCTCGTCACCTACGACTGAGCAAGGACAGGCGGCATTCGAAGATGTCGTCGCAGCCTTCGTCGCCCATCACCCCGACGGCGATGTAGACCTGCTGCGCCGAGCTTATGAGCTGGCAGCCGAAGCGCACGCCGGCCAGGTACGCAAGACCGGTGACGCCTACATCACCCACCCACTGGCCGTCGCCCTGATGCTGGCCGAATACGGGCTGGACGAGCCCACGCTTGCCGCCGCCCTCCTCCACGACACGGTCGAGGACACCACCCTGACGCTCAACGACCTGTCGATGAAATTCGGCGAGGAGATCGCCCGGCTCATCGATGGCGTCACCAAGCTGGACCGGGTCCGCTACTCGAACCGGGAACAGGCCCAGGCGGCGACCATCCGCAAGATGGTGGTGGCCATGGCTCAGGACGTCAGGGTTCTGATCATCAAGCTCTTCGACCGTCTCCACAATCTCCGGACGGTTCATGCCCTGCGTGAGGAGAAACAGCGCCGTGTGGCCCAGGAGACCCTGGACGTGTACGCCCCGCTCGCTCACAGGCTCGGGGTCCAGGAGATCAAACACGAGTTCGAGGATCGCTGCTTCGCCATCCTCTATCCGGGCCCCAATGCCGAGATCCAGGCCAAGCTGGCCGAGCGCGCCCCGGAGCGGGAGGCCTTCATCGAGAAGATGGTCGACGAGATCTCCGGCATCCTCGGCGATTCAGGGATCGGGGCCGAGGTCACCGGTCGTCCCAAGCACCAATATTCGATCTATCGGAAGATGCGGGAGCAGAACCGTCCCTTCGAGGACATCCACGACCTGATCGGCATCCGGATCATCGCCGCAACGGTGAGGGATTGCTACGCCGCTCTGGGGTTGATCCACAGCCACTGGGTGCCCGTGACCGGGCGGTTCAAGGACTACATCGCCATGCCCAAGATCAACCTCTACCAGTCGCTGCACACCACGGTGATCGGGCCGGACGGAAAGCCCCTCGAGGTTCAGATTCGGACCGAGGACATGCATCAGAGGGCCGAAGCAGGGATTGCAGCACACTGGCGATACAAGGAAGGCGAGGCCGGTCAGCTGCCCCGGATGGACTTCATCTCGTGGGGCGACGACGAAGACCCCGAGGAGTTCCTGGCCAACCTCAAGCTCGACCTGTATCGAGACGAAGTCTTCGTCCTCACCCCCGGTGGAGATGTCAAGCCCCTGCCGGCGGGGTCAACCGCGGTGGACTTCGCCTATGCCGTCCACACCGAGGTCGGGCACCGATGCGTGGGTGCCAGGGTCAACGGGCGGCTCGTGCCATTGTCCACCCGTCTCCAATCCGGCGACATCGTCGAGGTCATGACCTCGAAGGCGGTCGACGCCGGCCCCAGCCGGGATTGGCTGGCCTTCGTGCGAACCGGACGGGCCAAGTCCAAGATCAGGCAATGGTTCACCAAGGAGCGTCGTGACCAGGCGCTCTCGGAGGGGAAGGACGCGCTCCAGTCCCTGTTGAAGAGGGAGGCTTCGGGGATCCCCGCCGCCGAGAAGGAGAGCCTCCTGACCTCGATCTCCGCCGAGCTGGGCCAGAGGGACATCGAATCCCTACAGGTGGCCGTGGGCGAGGGCACCGTGTCGATCGATTCCGTGGCAACCCGTCTTTCACGTCTGCTCAGCCCGGAGAGCGAAGATGAGTTCTTCCATCCCCGTAGGAGACGCCCGCTCGACACCGCCGAGGTCGTGGTCGAGGGACAGGACGACATGTTGATCCACCTCGCCCGCTGCTGCTCCCCGGTCCCGGGCGACCCGATTGTGGGGTATGTCACCGTTGGACGGGGGGTCTCGGTGCATCGGGCCGACTGCACCAACGTCTCCTCGCTGGCCGAGCGTCGTGAAAGGACCGTAGAGGTGGCATGGCCGGCCCGGAGCACGGCCGCCTTCGTGGTCTGGATCCAGGTCGAGGCTCTCGACCGCACCAGGCTGCTTCGTGACGTCACGGCTGTGATCAGCGACACCGGGGGCAACATCACCGCCTCGTCGACACACACCGGTGAGGACCGGGTGGCGATTCTCCGCTATGAGGTGGAGCTCTCCGACCCGAGTCAGCTGCCCAAGCTCCTGGCCGATCTCCGTGGCGTGGACGGCGTGTTCTCCGCATTCCGCCTTGCCACGGAACCGGCCACCTGATGCTCGTCATCGCCGTGCCGGCCTGGGTGGCTGCGACCAACGCGTACGTCGTGGCCGAGGAGAGCGGGGGGCAGGCGCTGGTCGTCGACGCCCCACCCGAGCCCGAAGCCATCGGGGCGGTCCTGATCCAGCATGATCTGACCCTGGCCGGCGTGCTCCTCACCCACGGGCACATCGACCACACGGGAGGGAGTGGCGAGCTGGCCCGGGCCACGGGTGCCAGCGTCTACGTCCATCCCGATGACGACTTCCTCACCCTTCACCCCCTGGATCAGCTTCGCGCCATGTTCGGCATGACGCCGCCGGGGGAGTACGACATGCCGGAGAGGGTGGAGTCACTCACCGACGGCGATCACATCCAGCTGGCAGGATTCGACCTAGAGGTGCGGCACACGCCCGGTCACACCCCCGGGCACTGCTGCTTCTATCTCCAGGATGAGGAGATGTTGTTCTCGGGCGACCAGCTCTTTGCCGGCTCCATCGGCAGATTCGATTTCGAGTATGGGGACGGAGATGCCTTGTTCAGGTCGATGCGGGACAAGGTGATGACACTCGATGACGAGACGCGAGTGCTCCCCGGCCACGGGCCCGAGACCACGATCGGTCAGGAGCGGCAAACCAACCCGTTCCGGAACGAGTGGGGCTGATCCGCACAGGATCCGGATACTGTCGAGGCCGTCCAACTAGTGCACGCCCCGGGTCACTGACCCGATTGATTCGGTGGTCTGAAGCAGGCGCAGCCCACACCGGAAGGGGCACAAGGTCCAAATCACACGTGTTCTGGGCCGGACCTCGCCCGTTGTCAGGACTCACGAACCATCGCGGCCAGGGGGCGTCCGAGGTCGTCAGTGTCCGGTGCGACGATTCTTTGGTGCGGGGGGCGAAGTGAGCGATTGATACGCGGCATCGCCCCTGACATCGGTTCGCTCCCAACCCGAGATCATCCACCCGCGGTGAAGCTCGATCTCGGCGTGCCATCTATAGGTGGTGGGCCATGTCCGGAACAGGGCGACCACTGTCGTCACCAGTCTCATGAATGGTGGGAGACGTTTCGGGCGCCATCCATCGAGGACATCCATGTCCAGGGTCAAACGCGAGCCAGTCTTGCGGGCGCTCCACGACCCACCGACCAGATCGACGGCGTCGTCGACGATCAATCTCCAACGGCTCTGGGTCTGCCCTAGGTCGACGAGATCTTCGAGAAGGCTGCTCTCGTCGATCTCGAGACGGGCGTTGTGGGTACCTGTCGCGATGGAGACGTCGCTGAAGAGGGGTGCCCGGATGGGACCGTCATATGCGGGATTGACCGATACGACGAATAGGTCGGATGCGTACTTCACCAGCTCTCGACGGTGGAAGACCGAACCTGGAAGACGTCCGATTCGAACCCGGCTCCCGTCGATGGAAACCTCCACGTGTCCGCCACGTCGGACCAGGTCGAATCGGCTCATCCACACGAGAGGGAGTCGGTTCGGGCGCCGGATCGCCGCGCCCATCGGGGCGAGTAGCGAAGCTGGATTACGGGTGTTGCCTGATCGGTCGTCGATGACTATCCGGATCGGGCGTCCGGCATGGTCACGAAATCCCACATCCACGTCGACGCCGTCGTCGTGGAGTTCGAATCGTGCCGGTGCAAAGTGTGTCTCACTCCACTCCCCGAGCCCGTTGCCGATTGCATATCCGGCGGGGTCGAGGCGCAGATCGGGCTCGTGGTAGACGTCGATGCGGCCGTCCTTCGCCCGGGAGAGGAACACCAGCATGCCGCGGCCGTGAATCTCGTCGTCGAACACCTGGATTTCCAGACCGGCGTACTCGGCGTTGCCTTTGATCTCGAAGTTGAGCATCTTGTCGAGGACATCCCCTGCCAGGTCCAGAGGATTACTTCTCATCTGGATCGGTTGCACCGCAGTGTCGGTCGACCGCATTTCAGCCTTCGTTTCCGATCGAAGTCGTGCGGGTCTGTTCGAGCACGTCTCCCATGATCTGGGCGAACCGGTCGGGTTTGTCGAAGTGGGCCCGATGCCCTCCGCCTTCGACGATGATCCGCTCTTTCACCGGCGCTTCGAGGGCGGTGAACCATTCCTCGGCCAGGACGGCTCTTCCCCTGGCCTCGTATTCGCCGAGCACCATGTAGTAGGGAACTTCGAGTCGGGGGATCTCCTGTCGAAAGTCGAGTTCCTGCAATTGGGGGTACTGGACCGCGCCTACGTCCAGGAAGCCGCGAAAGGCGTTTATGCGGTCCATCCAGGCGTATTCGGGCACGAAGAGGATGGAGGGCATCTCGTTGCTCACGTCGAGCCCCGGATAGCGATTCCAGTCGTGCTCGTGAGAGACGATCGGCTCGTACATCCAGATGTCGTCATAGGGTGGTGGCCCATTGCGACGGAGCGACTCGGCCAGGGCTGTGTTCCCCGTCTGCTCGGCCCAGGCCAACGTGTCCTCCCAGAACATGACATCGGTCTCCCGCTGGCTGACCATCTGGCCCACCCCGACGAAGGCGTGATACAGCTCAGGATGCTGTTGAACTGCGAGGGCGCCGATGGTGGTGCCCCCAGACTGGCCGACGAGATAGATCCTGTCCTCGTCGAAACGGCCCCTGAGGTAGTTGGTGACTTCGATGGTGTCGGCCACTTCTTGCTCGAGGGTGAAGGTGTCCGTGGGGTCGAGGGCGGCATACGACTTGCCCGCGCCTCGCCGGTCCCAGGTGGCGACCACGAACTCCTGTTCCAGAGTGGCGTCGCGACGCATCGCACCGAGGTCGGTGCCGGCGGGAATGCCTGGCAGGTAGAGAAGGATCGGGTTCTCGACGCTCCGCCCCCTGATCATCAGCGAGAGGTCGTGACCAGCGATCGAGACCCTCGTCAACTCCGCGACTCCGCGCCCTGTCGAGCCCTCCGGCCCGAGGATGGGTGCGGTGGAGGCGGGGAGGGCCACCGAGAAGGCGACAATGGCCAGGGCCAGGGTCGCTAACCCAGTGAGAACCCATCCCAGGGCTCCCATCTTCGCGGCCGTCGGGTGACCCAGCCGCCCCGCCAACCACACTCCGAAACCGGCTCCGAGCGTCATCGGGGCCAAGACCAGAAGGCCGTGGACGACCCGGCCCAGCACGAAAGCGGTGATCCCGAAGAACGAGCCGAATCTGATGCCATCCACGGTCGGGCCGATGGTGCCTATCCGAGCCAGCTCGAAGACAACGACGAAGACCAAAGGCGACATCAGCACGGTCCAACGGCTTCCGGTCAGGATGCCGGCTGCCAAGCCGACCACGAGGGCTAGAGCCATCGAGATCAATGCCTCACCGGTGGTCACCGGACCCCGCGGGGTCAGCCAGGCCGAGGCCAGGGCGAAGGCGGCGACCAGTGACGAAGCCATCGCCAGACCCACTTTCCGGTTGACCCACAGCGACTCCGGCAGCCGCTTCCCACTCCCGGGATCGGGCGGTGGACGTTGCTTTTCTACTTCGACCGTCTCGATGTTCATGTCGACTCCTCGTCGAGAGCCATGTGCAATGGCTCCATCCCACGAGGGTGACGGCCGGCAGTCGAGTGCGACAGGGTCAAACGTCCCTTGATGAAGGGTCGAGTGCAAGATCGGCGCGGACGCACCCGGACGAGGGTCCGTTGCTGTGCCGAGCACTGTCGTCGTTGAAGGCAACACCCACAATTAACCTGCCTCCGCTCATGAGTTTCAGGCCACCCAAGGGCACCGATGACATCGGCGCGCCCGAATCCAATCGCTGGCGCGACATCCTTCGTCAGTGGGACACCTGGGCGGACCGCTTCGGATACCCCCTAGTCATGACCCCGATCTTCGAATCGACCGACCTGTTCGAGCGAGGAGTCGGCGAGGACACCGAGGTGGTGACCAAGCAGATGTACACCTTCACCGACCGGGGCGGTCGGTCGCTCACGCTGCGGCCCGAAGGAACCGCCGGGGTGGTGCGTGCCTTCCTCGACTCGGGGGCGCGGGGCGCCTGGAAGGGTGCCTACTCCGGGCCCATGTTCCGCCACGAGCGTCCTCAGGCGGGAAGACGGCGTCAGTTCTGGCAGCTTGGCGTGGAGTACCTGGATGTCGAAGGGCCCGCCGCCGACGCCGAGGTGATCGAGTTGGGCTACCGCTTCCTGAGCGCGGTGGACGTTCCCGGTCTGAAGGTCGTCGTCAACTCTCTGGGCGATACGGTGTGCCGACCCGGCTATATGACGACACTCGGGTCCTATCTGGAGGAGCGGAGGGAAATGCTCTGCGACGACTCGCTCGCCCTCATCGATGTCAACCCCCTCCGGATCCTCGACTGCACTGTGTGCGCTCCGGTGCTGGCTGACGCGCCCGCCATGAAGGATCATCTCTGCGAGCCCTGCGCCGGGCACTATGGCCTGGTGAAGAAGTCGTTGGACGGCCTGAGCATCCCGTTCGAGGAAGACGCCCGGCTGGTGCGCGGGCTCGACTACTACACCAGGACGGCCTTCGAATACATCGCCACCCAGCTCGATGCTGCGCAGAACGCCGTCGGCGGTGGCGGGCGCTATGACGGCTTGGCCGAGTCGATCGGCGGCCGCCGCGCTCCCGGGGTGGGATTCGCTCTCGGGGTGGATCGCATCGTCCTGGCGTCCGGCAAGGACGCCGGATCACAGGCCGACGTATATCTGGTCTCCGAGACCGGCCCCGAGAATGCACTCATCGCGGCATCGGGTCTTCGTCTCGCCGGGCTCAGCGTCGACTTCGACACCGAGGGGCGACGGGTCGAGGCTCAGTTCAAGTCGGCCAGCCGCACCGGGGCGCGGGCATTGGTCGTGCTGAAGGGTGACGGCGATGAGGTCGATGTCCGCATCGGCGGGGAAAGGGAGCAGATGGGTCTGGATGCGGTGCCGGAGTGGCTCGGGGATCGTCTGTGAACCGGACTCCCGCCGGCTCGATCCGACCCTCTCAGATCGGGGAGACCGTGACCGTGTCCGGCTGGGTGCAGCGACGTCGCGACCACGGCGGCATCGCCTTTGTCGACGTGCGTGACGCTTCCGGGATAATCCAGGTGGTGGCGGACCCCGCCGCCCACGATGAGGTCGCCGACCTGAAGATGGAGTACTGCATCTCGGTCACCGGCGTGGTCAGGGCACGGCCCGAAGGCACCCAGAACCCGGACCTGCCCACGGGGGAGGTCGAGATCGGGGTGGAGGGCCTGCTCGTCCTGTCCCCGGCCGACACCCTGCCGTTCATGATCGACGATCGGGTCGACATCGATGAGAGGGCTCGTCTCCGTCATCGCTATCTCGATCTGCGACGACCTCGGATGGGGGCCAATCTCCGGGCACGCTCCCGGGCTACGGCCGCCATCCGGCGCACGCTCGATGCTCAGGGGTTCCTCGAGGTGGAGACGCCGACGCTGATCAACAGCACGCCCGAAGGCGCCCGTGACATGCTCGTCCCCTCCCGGCTCCGTGAAGGGGAGTTCTACGCGTTGCCCCAGTCACCCCAGCTGTTCAAGCAGCTGCTCATGGTTGCCGGCGTCGAGCGCTACTTCCAGATCGCAAGGTGCTATCGGGACGAGGACTTCCGGGCCGACCGCCAACTGGAGTTCACCCAGCTCGATCTCGAGGGCTCTTTCTGGGATCGGGACGACGTGCTCGACGCCATCGAGAGTGTTCTGGTTGCCGTGGCCCGCGAGCTCCGCGACATCGAGATACCGCGCCCGTTCCCCCGCTTCACCTGGCAGGAGAGCATGGATCGGTTCGGGACCGACAAGCCGGACCTCAGGTTCGCGGCGGAGATCGTCGATCTCTCCGACATCTTCGCCACGTCCCGATTCGGCGTCTTCAGGGACGCTTTGGCCGGGGGAGGTACCGTTCGTGGCATCGACGTCGGCCCCGTGGAGTGGTCCCGGGCCCGGGCTGACGCCCTCACCGAGCGGGCCAAGGAGCTCGGCGCCATGGGCCTGGTGTGGATGGTCGTGGAGGAGGACGGGACGCTCCGGTCACCGGTGGCCAAATTCCTGGACGCGGCGGAGCTCAGGGGCATGCAGGACGCCTTCGGGGCCCGAGCGGGCGATGTCATTCTGATCGCGGCCGACAGGTGGAAGCTGGCTGTCGAGGTTCTCGGGACGCTTCGCAACGACCTGCTCCGACCCGCCGGTCACGAGGAGCTGTCCTTTCTCTGGGTGATCGACTTCCCCTTGTTCGAGGAGGAGGAAGACGGGTCGATCACCTTCTCACATCACCCCTTCACCGCTCCCGCCTCGCTGGACGAGATGAGGGACAACCCGAACACCGCAGTCTCCCGGGCTTATGACGCCGTGCTCAACGGGGTCGAGCTCGGGTCGGGTTCGGTCAGGATCCACGACCCTGATGTGCAGCGTCAGGTGTTCGAGATCCTGGGCATCGACGCAGAGACGGCCGAACGCAGATTCGGTTGGTTCCTCGAAGCGCTCCGTTACGGGACCCCGCCTCATGCCGGATTCGCCTTCGGCATCGACCGTCTCGTGATGGTCTTGCAGGGGGAGTCTTCGATCCGGGAGGTGATTCCCTTCCCCAAGACCCAGAGTGGCGTCGATCCCATGACCGGAGCCCCCACCTGGGTCGACGATGCCCAGCTGGACGAGCTGGGCATAACTCTCACCGAAGCCGCGGTTTCCCGTCGTGATGAGGGCGACGAGCTCGACCAACCCACCGACGGCTGACCGACGCGGAGAGCCCGGCTCGTCTTGGCGGTACCGTCGGCAAAGATGAGTGATCTGTTCTCGGCACGGGCGGATGAGATCAGGGCCGGGGCGGCGCCGCTGGCGACCCGGATGAGGCCACGCGAACTGGACGAGGTGGTGGGACAACCGGCACTGATGGGCCCGGACGCCGCCTTCCGCCGGCTGGTCGAGTCGGGTCGTCCGGTGTCGATGCTGCTCTGGGGCCCCCCCGGCACCGGGAAGACGACCCTGGCCCGACTGGTCGCGTCCAATGCCGACGCCGTGTTCGAGACCCTCTCCGCCACTTCGGCGGGCGTCAAGGACGTTCGCGAGGTGCTGGCCGCTGCGCGCGCCCGGCTCGAGACCGAGGAGAGACGGACGGTGCTCTTCCTCGACGAGATTCATCGCTTTGCCAAGAATCAGCAGGATGCCTTGCTCCCGGGGGTGGAGGACGGAACCCTCATCCTCATCGGGGCGACGACCGAGAACCCGTTCTTCGAGGTCAATTCGCCCTTGATGAGCCGGATGACCTTGTTCCGGCTCGAGCCTTTGCACCCCGACGAACTGGCCGATCTCGTAGAACGCGCCCTGAGTGATGAGCACAGGGGTTTGGGTGACATGGGCCTGACGATCGATGACGACGCGGTCTCGGAACTGGGGAATAGGACCGGAGGCGATGCCCGTCAGGCGCTGAACTCACTCGAGGTCGCCGCCCTGCTCGCTTCGGGCGCAGGCCGGTCGGTCATCTACGTCGAGGACGTGGCGGAAGCACTGCAACGTCGCATCGTGCGCTACGACAAGGTCGGGGATCAGCACTACGACGTGATCTCGGCGTTCATCAAGAGCGTGCGTGGCTCCGATCCCGACGCCGCCCTCTACTGGCTGTTCTTGATGCTGGAGGGCGGGGAGGACCCGGAGTTCATCGCCCGTCGGCTGATCATCCTGGCTGCCGAAGACGTGGGTCTTGCCGACGCCCATGCCCTCCCGCTCGCCGTCGCCGCCGCTGATGCCCTGGCCTATGTCGGCCTGCCCGAGGCGACCTATCACCTGAGCGAGGCCACCATCTATCTCGCCACCGCCCCGAAGTCGAACTCGGTGGCGCGGGCGATGACCAGGGCCCGGGAGCTGGTCACGGACGGGCCGTCACCGGGCGTACCGCCACATCTCCGCTCTGCCGCCTATCCGGGTGCGGCCAAGCTGGGCCATGGTGCGGGTTACAGGTATGCCCATGACTACGACGGTGGCGTGGTAGACCAGCAGTACTTCCCGGACGAGGTCTCACCCGAGGCTCTGTACATCCCCGGCTCCAGGGGCGGGGAGATTGACATCCGGGGCCGCCTCGAGGAGATCGACCGCATCCTCGGGCGTGACCGAAGCGACTGAGGGGTACCCTCGTCTCATGGTCGACCGGATCTGGTGGTTCGTGACCGGTGTCGTCGCCGGCGGCTGGGTCACCGTGCGCGCCCTACGACGGCGCCCGACATCGGTGGAGTGGAGAGACGCCGCCGCTGCTACCGGGGCCGATCTGCTCGACCTGGCGGCTCGGGCGGTTCGGCCCAATAGAGGCCGGCGAGCCGCCGCCTCTCGTTAACCTCGCCCCCTCCCCCCGAGGACCCGATCCCTGTGGACAGCAATCAGATCCGAACCGCTTTCACCACCTTCTTCGAGGAGAAGGATCACGTGGTGCGCCCGTCCGCCTCTCTGATCCCCAACGACCCGACATTGCTGCTGACCAATGCCGGGATGGTGCCCTTCAAGCCCTATTTCCTGGGGGAGGAGACACCTCCGTACCAGCGGGCTACCACAGTGCAGAAAGTGGTTCGCACCATCGACATCGACATCATCGGGACCACCCTCCGACACCTGTCCTTCTTCGAGATGCTGGGCAACTTCAGCTTCGGCGACTATTTCAAGGAAGAGGCCATCGCCTGGGCCTACGAATTCGTCACCGAGCGTCTCAGCCTCGATCCCGATCTGCTCTGGTTCACGGTCTTCGAGACCGACGACGAGGCGGCGGAGATCTGGTCGGGGATCGTCCCACCGGAGCGAGTCCAGCGACGCGACGAGAAGGAGAACTTCTGGCAGATGGGCGTTCCCGGGCCGTGTGGGCCGTGCTCGGAGATCTTCTTCGACAAAGGCCCGGAGTACGGCGAGGGGGGCGGGCCGGCTGTCGGCGATGAGGACCGGTTCGTCGAGCTCTGGAACCTGGTCTTCATGCAGAACATCCAGGACGAGCCATATCACGTGATCGGGGATCTCCCGGCGAAGAGCATCGACACCGGTATGGGGCTGGACCGGGCAGCTGCGGTCATGCAGGGCGTCAGGTCGGTGTTCGACATCGACACCATCGCCCATGTCCTCGACGCCGGGGCCCGCTATACGGGTCTCACCTACGGCGAGGACGAACGACATGACGTGTCTCTTCGCATCCTGGCCGATCATGGGCGGGCGGTCACCTTCTTGATCGGCGACGGGGTCATCCCCTCCAACGACGGACGTGGTTACGTGCTGAGGCGGATCCTGCGCAGAGCGGTCAGGCACGCCTGGCAGTACGGGGGGAAGGGGCTGGTGTTCCCCAGGCTCGTCGAGGCCACCGTGGACTCGGTCGGCGACTGGTACACCGAACTCGTCGAGCGCAAGGACTTCATCACTGCGGTCGTGGCCAGGGAGGAGGAGCGGTTTCGCCGGACTCTGGAATCGGGGCATCAGCTGCTCGATGTCGAGTTGACGAGGGACGATTCGGCCGAGCTGTCGGGGGCGACCGTGTTCAAGCTCCACGACACCTACGGGTTCCCCATAGAGCTGACCAGCGAGATCGCCGCCGAACGGGGTGTCACCGTCGACACGGCCGGCTTCGAGGCGGAGATGGCCGAGCAAAGGAGGAGGGCCCGGGCGGCCTGGAAGGGCGGTGACGAGGTGGCAGCCCAGGACGTCTACCGGTCGGTCCTCGACGTGACCGGCCTCACCGAATTCGTCGGTTACGAGACCGACAGCGCCGAAGGCCAGATCCTGGCCATGGTCTCAGAGGGAGAGACGGTCGATCGAGCCGAGGAAGGCCAGCAGATCGAGCTGTTCCTCAGCCGCACACCGTTCTACGGCGAATCCGGTGGGCAGATCGGCGACACCGGGCTGATCGAGACCGAGACCGGCACCGGCGTTGTGGTTGACACCAAACACGCTCTTCAGGGTCTTCACGGTCATCGGCTCCGGGTCGAGTCCGGCTATCTCGCCGTGGGCCAGCAGGCCCGAGCCAGGATCGACGTCCCCCGCCGGGACTCGATTCGCCGAAGCCACACCGGTACCCATGTCCTGCACTGGGCCCTGCGAGACGTGCTCGGCGATCACGCCGCCCAGGCCGGATCGTTGGTCGAGCCGGGCCGCCTTCGATTCGACTTCTCTCACTTCGCCCAGGTGGCCCCGGAGGAGCTCGCCGAGGTCGAGGCCCGGGCCAACGAGAAGCTCATCGACAACGGGGCGGTCAGGACGATTGTCACCAGCAAGGAGCAAGCGGAGGAGATGGGTGCCCTGGCCTTCTTCGGCGACAAGTACGGTGACACGGTCCGCGTGGTCCAAGTTGGTGACTTCTCTGTGGAGTTCTGCGGTGGCACCCACACCCATACCTCGGCCCAAGTCGGGCCGATGCTCGTCACGTCGGAGTCGTCGATCGGATCCAATCTGAGAAGGGTGGAGGCGTTGACCGGGTTGGCCGCATATCAGCACCTGGTCGAGGTGCGCTCCGGTCTCGATCGGGCCGGACGGCTGCTCAAGACATCGGGGTCGGAGGTCCCAGCGCGGGTGGAGGCCCTGCTGGGGAGGGTCGAGGGCCTGGAGTCGGAGCTGGATGCGATTCGCCGCCAGAGAAGGGGTGAGCTGGCTGTCGAGTTGGCCGGTCAGTCGGTCGACGTAGGCGATGTGTCGATCGTGGTCGGATCCGCCCCCGGTCTCGATGGGAATGGCTTGCGCCAACTGGCCCTGGGGGTGAGAGACCGCCTCGGCTCGGCCTCGATCGTCGTTCTCGGCTCGGAGCAAAGGGGGAAGGGGTCGCTGGTAGGGGTGGTCACCAAGAGCCTGGTCGAGGCAGGGCTCTCAGCCTCGGAGATCATCTCCGAGGCTGCGGGGGAGCTGGGAGGAGGCGCGTCGCGTGATCCGGAGCTGGCCCAGGCCGGCGGGCCGCATGGGGACCGCCTGGAGGAGGCTCTGGCCCGCGCCCGTGACAGCGCCGAGCGAGCAGTCGGGAGTCTGTGAGCCGGGTTCTCGGGGTCGATCACGGGACGAAACGGGTCGGGCTGGCCCTGTCCGACACCCTCGGGATCACCGCAAGTCCCTGGGCAACGGTGTCCAGACCCGATGTCGTCGCCACGGTGAAGAACCTCGTCAAAGAAATGGATGTCGGTACCATTGTCGTCGGCCTCCCCACCGGACTCAGCGGAGTTGAAGGGACGTCCGCATCCGAAGCCAGACAACTCGCCGACGAGCTCGGCTCGGCCACCGGGGTCGAAGTGGTCCTGGTGGACGAGCGGTACACCTCCAGGATCGCCGAGAGCTCACTGCTCGAATCCGGCATGAAACGTCGCGAGCGGCGGGAGAAGATCGACCAGGTGGCGGCGGCACTGATCCTCCAGGACTATTTGGACAACCTCAGATGACCTTCGAACCAGCGCCGCAACAGTCGTCCCCTTGGGTACGGGCCAGCAAGATCATCGCCACCGTCGGCCTCGTGGTCTTGGCAGGTGTGGCAGTGGTGGGCGGCGGCTCCTACCTCGGCCGTCTCGTGGGATCGAGCTTCGGGTCGGGCGATGCATCGGAGAGCCCGATCTCCGTCCAGCCGGGCCAGGATGTGACCATCGAAATTCCCTCCGGCTCCACGGCCGAGGACATCGGGGCCATCCTCGCCGCGCAGGGCGTGGTGCGCTCCGCTCTCGAATTCGAGGCCGCGGTGCGCAACAACGAGGCCGACGCCCGGCTCCAGGCCGGTACCTACGAGCTGCAGACACTGATGGACCCCAACGAGGTGGTCGCCGTGCTCGTGGTGGGGCCTGTCGCCGACGTCTACCGGGTCACCGTGATCGAAGGGCTTCGCGTGCCCGAGATACTGACTGCTCTGGCAGAAGGGTCGGGCATCCCTTACTCGGAGTTCGAGACCGCACTCACCAGCGGCGAAGTGGAGACGGCACTGGCCGAGATGTCGGCAGAGCCCTCACTGTCCGAGTGGGAGGGCCTCCTCTTTCCGGACACATATGAGTTTGCCGCGTCAGCCGAGGCAACCGACATCCTGCAGCGCCTCGCGTCGACCATGGAGCAAAGGGTCGGGAGCGTCGATTGGTCGACGCTCGAAGCGGCAGGGATGTCGGCGTACGACGGGCTCAAGATCGCCTCCCTGATCGAGTCGGAGGCTCAGCTCGACGAGGAGCGGCCGACGGTGTCCAGCGTCATCCACAACCGACTGGCGATGGGGATGAAGCTCGACATCGACGCGACCGTGCTCTATGCGCTGGGCACCCGCGACCCAGCCCTCTTCGACCGAGAGGTGGACTCTCCCTACAACACGTACCTGGTCAACGGCCTTCCCCCGACGCCGATCTCGTCTCCGGGTCGGGCCTCTCTCGAGGCAGCAGCCGCCCCGGCGCAGACCGACTTCCTCTTCTACGTCCTGTCGGACCTGGAAGGGCACCACGCCTTCGCCGCCACTCTCGAGGAGCACAACGCAAACGTCGCACAGGCCAGGGAGGACGGCGTCCTGCCCTAGCCGGTCGCGGCCGGCGTGGTGTCCTGGCCGGTCGTGGCCGGCGTGGTGTCCTGGTCGGTGGTGGCCGGCGTCGTTTCATGACCGGTCGATGTGGGTGCCACACTGCGCTCCGATGCAGGGGCCACTCCGCTTCGCCGTCCTCGGCGATCCCATCGAGCACTCCAGATCCCCGGCCATTCACACCGCCGCACTCGTCCGACTCGGGATCGAGGGCAGCTACGTGGCGATCCGCGCCGGGTCTCCGGAACTGGTTGACGCAGTGCAGGAGCTCCGACAGGGAACGCTCCACGGCCTCAACATCACGATGCCGCTCAAGACAGAGGCGGCCGCCCTCGCCGACAGCCTGACCGAGGAGGCGGCCCGCGCTGGATCGGTCAACACGATGCGAGCCCGAAATGGCGTCGTCGAGGGTCTGAGCAGCGATGTCATCGCCTTCACACGGGCGATCAGGGATCCACGCTTCGAGACAAGGGCCCCCTTGCTCGTGCTGGGCGCCGGGGGGGCGGCTGCGGCCGCCCTGGTCGGGACCGCCGGACGCCAGGTGTATCTGGCCGCGCGCGACGAGAGCCGGGCAAGGGAACTGATCCAGAGGGTGAAGAGGGAGGCGGAAGTGATTCCTTTCGCCGCCGGTGTGGCTGGAGCGCTGGTGGTGAACGCCACCCCACTCGGGATGAATGGCGAGCGGCTCCCCGAAGCGGTCACCCGGATCGCCTCGGGCCTCATCGATCTCGCCTACGGCAGCGGCGAGACACAAGCCGTTGCCCATGCACATGCGGAGGGGCTTCCGGTGATGGACGGGATCGAGTTCCTGGTGGTCCAGGCAGCTGTCTCCTTCGAGTGGTGGCTGGGGCGTCCGGCCCCCCTCGAGGTGATGGCTGAGGCGGCCAGAAACGTCTAAAGAGACTCGCGTTCGGGGCCGATCCGAAACGCGAGTCTTCAAACCAAGGAGTGGTCGAGGTGGCTCTTTCTGGAAACCTGGGATTCGTCCCCTTGGAGGAAGTGCTGCGCCTCCTGATGAGGTCAGACCAACGCGGCTCCGTCGAAGTCCGCGGTGAGGATGTCCGGGGCCGGATCTTCGTTGGCAAGAGGGGAATTGCCCTGGCCACTACGGCCGAGGACCGCGATCTGCACAAGCACCTGGTGAACTCCGGGTACGTCGACGATGTCTTCCTCCGCAAGGTGGCGTCGGGCGAGTCGACGTTCTCGGACCTCGGTCCTCGTGAGAGCTCGGTCGTCGACCTTCTACGCGAGATCACCATCGAGAGCCTCTATCACCTGGGGACCAAGGGGTCGACCTTCGAGGTGACAGAAGGCGCGGTGACCCCGTTTGCCAGCCCGCGTGTCTTCGAGTTGGAGGCAGTCCTCGACGACTCGCGCCGCCGCGCCGATGAGTGGGCCGCAGTCCATCAGATCATCTCCGACCTCGACACCACCATCCGGATGAATCGAGAGGCGGGTGATCAGGAGGAGATCCACCTCGACCGTGAGGCTTGGCGTCTCCTCTGCGAGATCGGCGCAGGTGCCTCGGTGGCGGCCATTGCCGAGCGTCTGGGCACGACCAACTTCTGGATCGCCAAGGTCGCTGCCGACATGGCCGAGCGCCAACTCGTCATCTTCAGTGACGGATGGTCGGAGCAGGCAGCTGCCGAGCCGGTGGAGGCATCGTGGTTCTCCGAGCCGGTCAGCCCGGTCGACTCCTGGTGGAGCGGGCCTCAGATCGAGGGGCAGGACGACTCGGGCGCCGTCCTCGAGGACGACTCAGCCTTCGAGAGCCGGCTCGATGCGGCCAGGGCCGATGACGACAGCGTCTTCGAGCAGGGCCCCGAGGCCACCGAGGAGCCCGGCTCGGACGAGACCAAGGAGAGCCGATTCGGGCACTTTGCCTGGTCGAGCCGCTCGGCCGAGGGAGCCGCTGCCCCGGACGAGCCCGAAACCGCGGCCGCCGAGCAGACAGATCCCGCAGAGACCTCTCCCCAAGAGGGCGAGGCCGGGGAGGCTGTCGAGGAGGACACCGAAGCCTTCCTCGAGAAGGTGTTCTCGCAGCTCGATGCCAGCGACAAGGTCGATGTCGAGGAGGAGGGGCACGGGTTGCTGCGGAGACGTCGCATGGGCTCGGTCCTCAAGGACATCGACGAGGACTGACCGGCGACAGCCGCCATCCCGTCACCGCCAACCCGACCACTATGTTGCTCCGGCGATGACCACGATCATCGCCGGTGCACTTGGCTTCCTGGGGGCCCTCATCGCCCACGATCTCGCCACCCAGGTGCTACGAGATCAGCCGCTCCGCCCACTCTCCGGCACGTGCCCCGGGTGTGGCACGCGCCGCGGTTGGCTCTCGTTCCGTTGTGAAGCATGTGGGCGGAATGCGGGGCGGGAGCTCCTCCTCGTCCTGCTCGGGACCGCGGCTGCGGCCGGTTTCGCCAACACCTTGGGGCCGGAATGGGCCCTGATCCCGTATCTTGGATTCCTCTGGCTGACGATGGCGCTGGGCATCACCGACATCGACGCGTTTCGCATAGTCGACAGGCTCAACATTCGGGGCACGGTCGCCCTCATCTTCGCCCTCGGAGCCGCATCGCTGGCCGACGGCGTCCCCGGGAACTGGGTGCGCGGGCTGTTGGGAGGGCTCGCCTATTTCGCCGGCACCAACCTCGTGTTCCTTCTCGTCCGAGGCCGGGGCTTTGGCTATGGCGATGTGAAACTGTCGGCCATCTTGGGGGTGTTCACCGCATATATCTCCTGGGGGACCCTGGGATGGTCGGTCTTCCTCACCGCTTTGATCGGCGGGCTCATCTCGATCGGAGTCCTCGGCGCCGGGTGGGTGGTAGGCGCCCGTCGTCGTCGTGATGGCCAGGACGACACCTCGATCCGGGAAATCATGAAGACCGAGGTGCCATACGGGCCGGCGATGATCCTCGGTGCGTGGCTAGGCATCGTCCTGGCGGGGCTCGGCGCTTTCCCCCTCCCGACGTAGCATCATCCCATGTTGCGCTTCATGACGGCCGGTGAGTCCCACGGGCCGGGGCTCGTCACGATCCTGGAGGGTTTGCCGCGGGGCCTCGAGGTCTCCGCCGGGATGATCACCGACGAGCTGGCCCGGCGCCGCATGGGATATGGCCGTGGCAAGCGCATGGCGATCGAGAAGGACGAGATCGAGATCCTGGGTGGCATCCGTCATGGGACCACGCTCGGATCGCCGGTCGCCGTGCTGATCCGGAACACAGAGTGGCCAAGATGGTCGGAGGAGATGAGCCCGGAGCCCGGCACGTCCAGGAAGCAGGTGACTCGGCCCCGGCCCGGTCATGCCGATCTGTCGGGGATGCTCAAGTACGACACCGACGACGCCCGGGACATCCTGGAGAGGGCCTCGGCCCGAGAGACAGCGGCGCGCACCGTGGCCGGGGTCCTGTCCAAGACCATGCTGGCGACCGTGGGCGTGAGTGTGCTCAGCCACGTGGTGGGCATTGGGCCTGCGAGCAGCGAGGGTCCCTTGCCCGGGCCGGATGATCAGGATCGAATCGACGACAGCCCAGTCCGTTGTCTCGATCCCGCCGCGGAGGCCGCGATGATCGCCGCCATCGAGGACGCCAAGGAGGAACGTGACACGTTGGGAGGCGTGTTCGAGATCCTTGCCTTCGGCGTCCCGCCGGGCATCGGCTCCCACGTCCACTACGACCGCAAGCTAGACGGCCAGCTCGCCGCCGCCATCATGTCGATCCCGGCCATCAAGGGCGTCGAGATAGGAGACGGGTTCGAAGTGGCGGGACTTCCCGGCTCGAAGTCACACGACGAGATCCTGCTCGAGGGGACCGGGCTGACCCGCGCCACCAACCGAGCGGGAGGCACCGAGGGTGGGATGAGCAACGGGGAGACGATCCGGGTGCGAGGAGCCATGAAACCGATATCCACGCTCATGAGACCGCTTCGGACGATCGACATGACAACGGGTGAGGCTGCCGAGGCGGTCAGGGAGCGATCCGACGTCTGCGCCGTGCCCGCGGCGGGGGTGGTCGGCGAGCAGATGGTGGCCTTCGTCCTCGCCGCGGAGTTCCAGAGGAAGTTCGGCGGGGACACGGTCGAGGAGTTCGTCGCAGCGGCAGACCGCTACAAGACGGGTCTCGGCAAGCGACCCGTTAGAGGATGAGGCCGCCCTGAGGAAGGAACCGCTTTGGAGACCCTGATCGTCGCCGGCGTCACCGAGTTGGTGGTCGGGCGGGGCCTGCCCCATCCGATACTCCCCGCCCGCGTCGAGCGACAGCGGGCGGCTCTCCTCACCCAGCCTGGAGCGACGCACATCGCACTCGAGGTGGCACAACGGCTGCGGGATGACGGGCTGCAGGTCGAGGTGATCGGCCTTCCCGACCGCGAGGAAGCGAAGACCCTGATCGTGGCTGGATCCGTCTACGAGGCCCTGGCGCGATTCGGGCTGGGACGTCACGACACGGTGGTCGGAGTGGGCGGCGGCTCGGTCTCCGATCTCGCAGGGTTCGTTGCGGGAACCTGGCTGCGCGGCGTCGAAGTGGTCCATGTGCCCACAACTCTGCTGGCGGCGGTAGATGCCGCCATCGGGGGGAAGACCGGCGTCAACCTCGCCGGTAAGAACCTGGTCGGGGTGTTCTGGCACCCGATCAGGGTCATCGTGGATGTCGACACCCTGGAACAACTGCCCTCCATCCTGCGGCGTGAGGGCCTGGCCGAGGCGCTGAAGACCGGGTTGGTAGGCGACCGGGATCTGTTCGAGCTTCTGGAGAGGGATCGGGAGGCGGCGCCGCTCGAGGAGGTGGTGACGAGAGCCGCAGCGGTGAAAGTCAGGGTGGTCGGCGAGGACGAGAGAGATATGGGTCTCCGGGCCATCCTCAACTTCGGCCACACCATTGGTCATGCCGTGGAGTACGCCTCGCCCCTGTCCCACGGGGAATCGGTCGCAGTGGGCATGGTGGCGGCCTGTCGGATCTCCGAGCAGCGTCTCCGATTCCAGGCCATGGATCGGGTCACCGCGGCCATAGCCGGACTGGGACTCCCGACCAGGGTCGACGGCCTGGAGCGGGCACGGGTCGAGGATCTGCTCCGTCACGACAAGAAGAGGGACGCAGGGGGGATCAGGATGGTCCTGCTCCGTGCCCTGGCCGATCCCGTCATCGAGCATGTCGAAGGGGAGGACGTCGATATCGGGCTCGACGCAATCGGACTCTGACCGGTTTATGTTCCGATATCGGCAGCTACCACACTTGGGACGATGATCAGCACCAATGACGTCAAGCCGGGGATGGCGCTGCAGCTCTCCGACGGTCTGTTCACCATCGTCGAGTATCAACACGTCAAGCCGGGCAAGGGTCGTGCCTTCGTGCGGATGAAGCTAAAGAACATCGAGACCGGACAGGTCCTCGACCGCACCTTCAGGGCCGACGAGAACGTCGACCAGGCGATCATCGAGCGTCGTGATCACCAGTATCTGTACCAGGACGACCTCGGCTTCCATTTCATGAACCTGGAGGACTACGGCCAGATCGCCCTGAGCAGCGACGACGTGGGCCCGGCTGCCGGCTACCTGGTCGAGGGGAGGACGGCAAGCCTCTCTTTGTACAAAGGCACGCCCATCGCAGTCGAGCTCCCGGCCGCAGTCGAGCTCGAAGTGACGTATGCGGAGCCGGCGGTCAAGGGCGACACCCGGACCGGGGCGACCAAGCCTGTCACCCTCCAGACCGGGATCCAGATCCAGGTGCCACTCTTCGTCGAGCAGGGCGATCGGGTCAAGGTCGATACCCGGTCAGGCGAGTATCTGACCAGGGTATGAGCAGCGAGGAGCCACGAGACGTCGCCCTCCAGGCTCTCTACCAGGCCGAGATCTCCGGGGACAGCAGCGAGTTCGACGAACTCAAGGGCAAGGCGGGATTCCTGGTCCGTGGTGTCCTCGAGCACAAAGAGGAACTCGACAACGAGATCGAATCGGCCTCGGAGCACTGGAGTGTGGCGCGGATGCCCGTCATCGACAGATCCATCCTCCGTCTCGGCCTGTTCGAGCTCCATCATGGACGGGAGACCCCCACCGCGGTGGTGGTGTCGGAGGCAGTCCGTCTGGCCAAGACCTATTCGACCGAGCGGTCCGGCGCATTCGTGAATGGCGTCCTCGCCTCTCTGGCCCGGAGCGCCCGGTCCTGAGCGAAACTGGGAGCCACCGTGCCGTATAGCGCATTCCTGCGTCCCCATTTCGAGGAGACGTTGGGAATGGGCATGAACCACCACTAAGGTCGCTCTCACCTTTAAGCACGGTCCTGTGAGGCCGGGAAGGAGAGAGATGGGCAGCCACCCATGGGCATCGGAGGCCCGATGCCACAGGTGATGAACGGCCAAGACATCCAGAGAGCCGTCCGTCGCATCGCCCACGAGATCCTGGAGCGCCACCGCGGCGCCGAGTCGGTCGTCATCGTCGGGATCCACACACGAGGAGTCCATCTGGCCCGACTCCTGGGCAACCTCATCGCCGACTTCGAAGGCGTCGAGGTGCCGGTCGGTCAGCTCGACATCGGTGCGTACCGGGACGACCGGGGCATCCGCAGTGATGACCGGCGCCGGAGGCGCGGTCACGAAGCGGCATCGACCGAGATCCCCACCGACATCTCGGATCAGAGCGTGATCGTCGTCGATGACGTGCTGTACACGGGCCGCACGGTCAGGGCTGCTCTCGACGCCCTCTCCGATGTGGGGCGGGCCCACCGAACCGAGCTGGCCGTCTTGGTGGATCGGGGCCATCGCCAGCTCCCGATCAGGGCCGATTACGTCGGCAAGAACCTCCCCACCAGCCAGAACGAGGTGGTGCGAGTCCGCATCCCGCCAGTCGATCGTGAACAAGGGGTGTGGGTGGAGAGGAACGGGGCGCCGTGAGCGGCCTGGTCACCCTTCACGGTCTGGGCAGGGAGCGACTCACCGGCATCCTCGACAAAGCCGAGGGCTATGTGGGGCGCGGCCCGTCGACGGACTTCTCCGGTGCGACCGTCACCAACGCCTTCTTCGAGCCATCCACCCGGACCCGGTTGTCCTTCGAGCGGGCCGCCCACCGCCTCGGGGCGCACGTGATGAGTTTCAGCCCGGAGCTCTCGTCGGCCAGCAAAGGTGAGTCTTTCAAGGACACGATTCTCACCCTGACGGCCATCGGAACCGATGTGTTGATCGTTCGCCACAGGCTGGCGGACGCCGCGGCTCTGGCCGCCGGCTGGTCCGCGAGACCGGTCATAAACGGTGGCGTCGGGAGCAGGGAGCACCCGACACAGACTCTGATCGACGCCCTGACCCTCAGGCAGGAGTTCGGGCGACTCGATGGCCTGCGCATGGCCATCGTGGGCGACATCCGGGGCAGTCGGGTTGCCCGGGGTCATCTGATCGCCCTGCCCACCATGGGCGTGGAGCTCACCCTCGTCGGCCCGACGCCGTTCCTGCCCCAAGAAAACCCGTGGGGCGTGAGGACGAGCACCGATCTCGACGACGAGCTCGGGGACGTCGATGTGGTCTATCTACTCCGCATCCAAGCCGAGCGAGGGTCGGCGGCGACCATCCCGTCGATTGCCGGCTATGCCCGCCGATACGGTATGAACGCGGAGCGACTCTCGATGATGAAGCCGACCGGTGTCGTCATGCACCCGGGGCCGATGAACCGTGGAGTAGAGATCGACGATTCCATCGCAGACGGCGAGCGCTCACTCGTCCTCCGCCAAGTGGCCAACGGTGTGCCGGTTCGGATGGCGGTCATCACCGAGGCGCTCGAAGGTGGCCGATGATCGTCATCCGCAATGCCCGGGTCCTCACCTCGTCTGGGATCGAGGAGACCTCCGTCGTGATCGACGGTGACACAGTGGCTGCGGTGGGGGCCGAGCCGGAGGCGAATGGTCACCAGGTCATCGAGGCGCCCGGGGCCTGGCTGGGGCCGGGATTGGTAGATCTCCATGTGCATCTCCGTGACCCGGGCCAAACCTGGAAAGAAGACATGGTGACGGGGGCCAAAGCGGCAGCCGCGGGCGGCTACACCGCGCTGGTGGCGATGCCCAACACCGAACCACCGATCGATGACAGGGTCACGGCAACGGCCGTGGCGGAGCGGGCGGCCGGCATCGAAGACGTGGAGATCGTCACTTCAGGGGCGCTGACCAAGGGGCGCTCGGGGGAAGAACTTGCCGACTTCGATGGGATGTACGACGCCGGGATCCGGATATTCAGCGACGACGGCGACTCGGTCCCCACGGCCGGGCTCCTGAGCCGGGCGATGGCCTATCTGCTCGATCTGCCTGGCGCTCTGGTGGCCGAGCATGCCGAGGATCGGTCGGTTGCCGGAACCGGCCAACTCCATGAGGGAGCGGTCGCCAGCAGGCTCGGCCTCGCCGGGCTGCCTTCCCTCGCCGAGGAGCTGGTGGTGGCCCGGGATCTGTTACTGGCTGCCACGACGGGCACCCGGCTCCACATCCAGCACGTCTCCACCGTCGGCTCGCTCGACCTCATCAGGCGGGCCCGGGAGGAGGGAGTCGAAGTCACCTGCGAGGTCACCCCGCATCACCTGGCTCTGGAGGAAACGGCGGTCGAAGGGCTCGACACCAACTTCAAGATGTACCCACCTCTCCGCGGCCGGGACGACCGCACGGCCCTCATCGCGGCCCTCAGGGATGGGACAGTCGATGTGGTGGCTACCGATCATGCACCTCACACGACGGCAGAGAAGGAGGTGCCCTTCGAGGAAGCGCCAAGAGGGGTGATCGGCCTGGAGACAGCGGCCGCGGTGGTGTCCTCCAAGGCCCTCGGCAAGGATCCTGAGCTGTTCTTCGAGCGGATGAGCATCGCCCCGGCACGAATCGCCGGTCTTTCTCGTCACGGCAGAGCAGTCGAAAAGGGCTCTCCGGCCAACCTCGTCCTCTTCGACCCGGATCGTCGCTGGGTCCCTGCCGGGTTTGCGTCCAAGTCGTCGAACAGCCCATTTGTCGGCATGGAGTTGACTGGCCGGGTGCTGATGACGATCCGCGAAGGAAAGATCACCTACGAAGGAGGCTCGGGTTGAGCTCGTCCGAGACCGGGCTCCTGTGCACCGCAGACGGCGAGGTCTTCCGGGGTCGGTCGGTAGGGGCGGCCGGCGTGACCACCGGCGAAGCCGTCTTCAACACCTCGATGACCGGTTACCAGGAGATCCTCACCGATCCTTCCTACGCGGGGCAAGTGGTGGTCATGACCACATCTCACATAGGGAACTACGGGGTCTGCGACGATGACGACCAATCGTCTCGCCCGGCTGTGTCGGGATTCGTGGTTCGCAGCATGTCACGGCGCGACTCCAACTGGCGGTCGCAAGGCGGGATCGGCGATTATCTCCGAGCCCACGACGTGGTGGCCATCGCGGACGTCGACACCAGACGGCTGACCCGGCACCTTCGTGATCGCGGGGCGATGCCGGTGGCCATCGGGGTGGGCGTGAGTGAGGCCGAGTTGCGGGACATGGCTGCCTCTGCCCCCTCGATGGTCGGCCAGGACCTGGCCACGACGGTATCCACCACGTCCCCGTACCTGATCCACGCCCGGGGGAAACGCAGGGGGAGGGTGGTGGCGATCGACCTGGGCATGAAGCGTGACATCCTGGCCAACCTGACGGGTCGGGGGTTCGACACCGAGGTGGTTCCTGCCGGCACGACGGCCGATCGGGTACTGGCGTCCGCTCCCGATGGCGTCTTCGTCTCGAATGGCCCGGGCGACCCGGAGCCCCTGATCGGCGTAGTCGAGACGCTGCGCGGCCTCCTCGGCAAGGTGCCTCTGTTCGGGATCTGCCTCGGCCACCAGGTCTTGGGGCTTGCGGTCGGCGCCTCGACCTACAAACTCCCATTCGGCCATCACGGCGGGAACCACCCGGTGCGGAGGCTGGACGATGGGAGAGTCGAGATCACGGCGCAGAACCACGGCTTTGCCGTCGACCTCTGGTCACTGACCGGGCGCCCGGCACCGGAGCGGAAAGGTCTGGCCGGATCGGACCTGCTTCCCAACGAGGTCGAGACCGAGTTCGGCCACGTGGTCCCCACCCATCAGAACCTCAACGACGGGACACTCGAGGGGATGCGGGTGCAGGAGATCCCGGCTTTCTCGGTCCAGTATCACCCGGAGGCCGCCCCCGGGCCCCGGGACGCAAGAGGGCTGTTCGATCGCTTCACACAGATGATCGAAGGGGAGGGCTGATGCCGGCGAGACGGGATCTCAGGTCGATCCTCCTCATCGGATCCGGGCCAATCGTCATCGGCCAGGGATGCGAGTTCGACTACTCGGGCACCCAGGCGGCGAAGGTGCTGCGGGCCGAGGGCTATCGGGTGGTCCTGGTCAACTCGAACCCGGCAACGATCATGACCGATCCGGAGTTCGCCGACGCCACCTACGTCGAGCCGATCACCGTGGAGGTGGTCGCAGAGATCATCGCCCGCGAGCAGCCCGACGCACTCCTCCCCACGTTGGGAGGGCAGACGGCCCTCAACATCGCTGCCGAACTGGCCCGCAGCGGGGTCCTCCAGCGGCATGGTGTGGAGATGATCGGCGCCGACCTGGAGGTGATCGAGCGGGCCGAGGACCGTGGACTGTTCAAAGAGACGATGGAGCATGCCGGTCTCGAGGTGCCGAGGGCCGGCTATGCGAGATCGATGACCGAGGCGGTCAAGATCGCCCACGAGATCGGGTTCCCGGTGATGGTCCGCCCCTCGTTCATCCTGGGTGGGGGAGGCACCGGCATTGCCTCGGATGACGAGATGTTCATCGAGGTCGCACGTAACGGGCTGGCCACATCACCTGTGTCAGAGATCCTGGTCGAAGAATCGGTGGAGGGTTGGAAGGAGTTCGAGCTCGAGGTGATGCGCGATCACGCCGACAACGCGGTGGTCGTCTGCTCCATCGAGAACCTGGACCCAATGGGAGTGCACACCGGGGATTCGATCACCGTGGCCCCCATCCAGACCCTCTCCGATCGGGAGTACCAGGAGATGCGCGATGACGGCATCGCCGTGCTGCGGGCGATCGGCGTGGAGACGGGCGGGTCCAACGTCCAATTCGCCATCGACCCTGCCACCGGGCGGCGTCTGGTCATCGAGATGAACCCCAGGGTGAGCCGTTCCTCGGCACTCGCCTCCAAGGCCACGGGTTTTCCCATCGCCAAGATCGCCGCTCTCCTCGCTGTCGGATACACACTCGACGAGATCGCTAACGACATCACGGGGGCGACCCCGGCGTCGTTCGAGCCGGCCCTCGACTACGTCGTGGTCAAGGTGCCCCGCTTCGACTTCTCAAAGTTCCCCTCCGCCTCCAATCGGCTCGGAACCTCCATGAGAAGCGTGGGTGAAGCCATGTCGATCGGGAGGACCTTCCCCGAGGCGCTGCAGAAAGCGCTGCGCAGCATGGAGAACGGCCGGTTCGGGCTGAACGCCGATCCGGGCGAGAACGGCCTGCTCCAGCTATCCGATCACGACTTGCGTGAGGCGATCACCATGCCCACGCCAATCCGGATCTTCGCCGTCGCCGAGGGCTTGCGCCGGGGCTGGGGAGTGGCGGAGGTGGCGGTGCTCAGCTCGATCGATCCCTGGTTCGTCGACCAGATGGCCGAGGTGGTCGAAGTTCGAGCCGAG
>JAICRU010000151.1 GCA_025937235.1 Acidimicrobiia bacterium | reverse complement strand
TCTCCATTTCTGGCACGAAAAGCAACCCCACGTACTCACCCCGTTGATTCACGAGGACTGAACCCTCGTGCCAGGGTCGCCGACTCGCCACGGCTCATACTCGGGTGGGCCGTGTCGGAACGGGACGTGTAGCGCTCGCCGACTACGGTCTTGTGATCATTTTGCCTAATGTGCTACAAGTAGCACTCTGACTAGGATTGGAATCAGGGAACTCCGCCAGAAGGCAAGCGAGTATCTCCGAAGAGTGGAGGGAGGGGAGACCATCGAGGTTACTGACCGTGGTCGTCCTGTAGCCCTGCTTACTCCGATTCCGGAAGCTCCTCCGTTGGAGCGGCTGCGTGCGGCAGGGGATGTCGATGCCGCGTTAGGAAGCATGGACGACCTTCCCGCACCACTGCCCTTAGCGCCGGGACAGGAAGCGCCGTCGGCGATTCTGGCCAGGATGCGGGCCGATGAGCGCTGAGCGGGTTTCCTATCTCGACTCCTCCGCAATCGTGAAGCTGATCGTCAAAGAGCAAGAATCGGCTGCCCTCACGCGGTACCTACGAGGTCGGCAGGCCCTGGTATCGAGTGCCCTGGCTCGCACGGAGGTCAAGAGGGCCGTCCTTCACCTCGGAGTTCTCGCCATGCAGAGAGCCGATGATGTTCTGAACCGGATAGAGCTAGTGCGGTTGACCAATGCGGTGCTGAACGCAGCCGGGGCGATGAAGCCCGATGAGCTTCGCAGCCTCGACGCCATTCACCTGGCGACCGCGGCCCTGTTTGAGACCACGCTCGCTGACCTCGTCACCTATGACGCCCGGATCGCAGCTGCGGCTCAGGCTCACGGGTGGGCCGTGGCCAGTCCTGCCTGATCGCACGACCTGGAAACGGGACGTGTGTGGGTCTTGCCGGCGATTCCCGTGTGAGAGGCTCACCGTGATGACGGCGGGGTCACCTATTCCCGGCTCGCGCGACATCGTGGTCAGTGAGGCTGCTCTCGTGGTCGACGTCAGTGGCTCGGGCACGGTCGAGTACATGGGTTCGCCGCCGTCGAGTCGAACATCGCCGGATCGAGGAGTGTGCCCGCTGGAGGCGGGATCCTTCCATTCCCCTACTGAACCGGGTGCCAGGCGACTCCGGTGAATGCTCCGGATGGGCCCGGAACGAGATCGGTGATACGGCGCTCGTCGCTGCCGTCGGCATTCATCACCGTGACCTCGTGGTTGCCGGATCCGTATTCCACGGCTGCAATCTGGCTCCCGTCGGGTGACCATGCGGCGGCCACGAAGTGGCCGCCGGAGATCGATCGGGTTCCGGATCCGTCGATCGATACCAGGTAGATGTCGGTCTCGATCGGTGACACCAACGGGTTGGACAGGGGGAGGACGGTCGGGAACTGATAGTCGCCTGCGATCACAAGCAGCTCCAAGCCGTCCGGAGACCATGCCATGTTGCGGATGTGCCCGAACCCGTCGGCCACGAGCTCACGGACGTCTCCGTTTTCGATATCCCACAAACGGATGGTTGGCACGAGCAGGTCGCCGTCGAGGCGGTCGACGACGAACGCGACCTCGGAGCCGTCTGGCGACCAAGTCGCCGAGTAGACCTGATCTCCTTCCACCTCTCCGAGCTCGGAGTCGTCGAGCTCGATGGACGGGCCGGGGACCAGGCTCAACAGGTCGAGGATGCTCACATCGAATTCGGCTGCCGACACCACCGAGGCCCCGTCAGGCGACAGCCAGTTGGGCCCTGCGAACATGCAACATCCTCGCGGCGCTTCGATGGTTTCCCAGGGGACCCTCGAGACCCCACCACTGCTGTTCATCAGGTAGCTCTCCCCGTTGAACTCGTCTTCGAGGGCGAGCAGGGTCCCGTCATGTGACCAGCCGACTGGTACAGCCTCACCCGCGTCTGCTCCGATGTCACCGTCCGCCGCTGGAGGCACCTCCATGGTGATACCGATACGCGGCTCCGCTGGGTCGACGGCGTACAGAGCGTCATCGACCACATAGACCACCCGGCCCCGCATCGGCTCGAACACACCGAGGTGGGCCGGAGGGACCGAGTCTTCGGGGCTCCCGACTGGATCCGACAGCAGGATCTGGATCGAGCCCCCCATAATCACCGCCAGGAAGGCCACCGCACCGATCACCCAGGGCCGGGCCCACGGACCCGCGGGAGCACCACGGCCACTACGTCCGACGGCCGGCTGATCAAGGCGCCAGATCACCTCCTCGAGGTCAAGCTCTTCTCTGCCCTCGCGGAGTTGGCTTCCGTAGCGGGCCAACTGTGAGCTGAGATCGAGGCTCACGCTTCAACCCCGAGATCGCTGCGGAGCCGTCTCATCGCCCGCCTCTCGTGGAGCTGCACGGTCCCTTTGGAGACACCCATCATCTCCGCCACCTCCTTGAACGACCACTGGAAGCAATGGATCAGCATCACGACGACTCGCTGCTTCTCCGATAGCCTCTCAAGCGCAGCCGGTAGACCCGGCTCCACCCACGGAGCGCTTTGCGAGTCCACCGGATCGAGCAACAGGAAACGCCGACCCCGGGCCCGACGCACCCGGCCCCGGGCCGTGACGTACAGGTACCCGACCGGGTTGGCCATCTCGCGGACCCGGTCCCAATGCTCCCAGCAATAGGACATAGCGTCGGCCGCGGCCTCGCTTCCAACAGTCGGCCCGAACAATGCGGTCAACCCGTCCACCAGTCGCTCACCGTTCTCCTTCAAGAATCTCTCGAAGTCGTCCGTGGCGACTTTGGGCAGCATCACCTCACCTCTACTCACCCTATAACGCTTCTCCCTAGCCGGTCGTAAGACGTGTCGCCTGGGCCTCTCTCAGCCCACTGGTGGGCGTGACCTGGGAATGGATCGGGTTGTGCGTCGAGGGGGTGAGAACCCGGATCTCTAGAGCGCCAGATGAAGTCGGAGGGCTTCGTCGAGCTCGAGCATGAGAGGAGCTGGCACAGATCCGAGCCGGTCTTGAACACGATCAACCGACACCGACCTCACCTGTTCGGCTTGGGCTTTGGAGTCTCGGTCCAATCCGCTGGCCTCGGCAGGGAAGAGAACCTGAAACGGGTACACCCGTGTGACGTTGGAGGTCACTGGCACCACGGTGATCACCCCACGGCCGAGGCGGG
>JAICRU010000152.1 GCA_025937235.1 Acidimicrobiia bacterium | reverse complement strand
GCCGTGTCCGATGCCCTGGCCGATGCCATCGAGCGCTATCTCAGCACCGAGGCCACGGGTGCTGGTTACGTGGCCGAGCCGCGGGTGTTCAACCCGCAACCCGGGATCGGTAGCGATCTCTGCGTCGATCCCGGGCTGGAGTAGCGCCTCTCCATCTTGCCACGTCCAACTCGGACATGAGCCTTTGTCCCTTGCGACTATCCGTACCGTCGAGCCGAACTTGACATAACGTGGATTATGGGCGTTCGAGCCGTAACGCCTGTGGGCGACTGTGTGAGGACTCCAGGTTGTCACCAGCTACCCTTCCCGACTGCTCTTGGTTGAGCAACGGTGGGCTCTTACTGATTCTCTCAGGCTCGGTTGTCAAAGATCGAGACGCTAAGAAGACTCCAGGAACAAGGCAAATACCCCCTGTTACGAGATCGGGAAGGCGTAGGTTCCTACGAGTGCGCTACAGGGTTCTTCTGATCACGGTTGGCTTGATCATCTTGGTCATGGCGCTGATCTACGCGTTCCGCGGCTCGGCTTTCCACGGCGACGTTGCCCCTTCAACGTCCGCTGGTCATGCAGTCCTTCCTGAACATGTTTCGTTGAGCTGAAGCTCTCCCATGTGTCGGTCACGGGCGCTTCAGAGGGTATGGCATCCGGTGCGTTCACGCCGCAGGGTGTCTTGGTCGGACACTTCGACGGCGTCTCTGCCATCTTCTTCGGCCTGGAAGGCCCGTGCAACGGAGTGTGCGGGTAGGGCAGCAAAAGAGACTCCGGTTTCCCAGGAGCCTCCTTTCGATTCTGCCGGTCTAGCTACGGTTTGCCGCGCTGCACCCACTCGTAATGTCGGTTCTGCAGGTAATCCTCCAGTTTTAGAAGTGTGCTTGCCGCCGATCCAGATCACAGCTGCCAGGAACTGCTGGTCTCTGCCGGTTTCTCAGCTGTGTCCCCCGGGCGAACTGCCGCTAGCTGCTGCTGTCCTTCCTCGAGTCGGTACTTAGCCTCGGGAAACTGCAGCCATTTCGTGTAGCTGAACGCAGCCTCCATGGCAAGGTGCACTCTCTCCTTGCCTCGTTGTGCTCTCTACTCCATGTGTGATCGCGGTAGGAAGTGCGTTCTCCTTTTCGCAAGTCCTGAATCACAGAGTTGGCAGGGTTCTGCACTTCGAAGCGGGCATCCACGATCGATCGGAGCAGGTCATTCAGTTCATTTCTCAGGCGTCCCTTAAGAGACAGAGAGAATCAGTGGAGATCATGTGGATTATGGGCGTTCAACCAAGAGGGAGCTCACACCCGGCGAGAACGGAACAAATCCCTCCCCTCCTCCGTTGTATCGGGCACAGCACACCCAGGAAAGGCTTCGAGATGGCCACTGTGGCCCTGACCAAAGACAACTTCGACCAAACCATCCAGGACAACGACACGGTCTTCATCGACTTTTGGGCGGAATGGTGCGGCCCCTGCCGGATGTTCGCCCCCACCTACGAGCAGTCCTCCGAGAGTCACCCCGACATCGTGTTCGCCAAGGTGGACACCGAGGATCAGCCCGAACTGGCCGGCGCCTTTGGGATTCGCTCCATACCGACGCTGATGATCTTCCGCGACCAGGTGATCCTGTACGCCCAGCCAGGCGCCATCCCCGGGCACATGCTGGAGGATCTGATCGCCAAGGTGCGTGAGGTCGACATGGACGAGGTGCGAGCCGAGATGGCCGCCCATGACCACGCCGAGCAGGACGGGCAGGACCACGGCCATGATCATCGCCACGAGGACGAGCACCAGCCCGCCCACTGAGCGGCTCATCGACCTGGCCTAGGTCCCTATGCCGGTGGATCGCGCCGTGCTGGAGTCGATGACGGCACGGGGCATCCTCTTCGAGGAGATGCCTTGCGATCCCGACCTCGCCGACACCGCGGCGTTCTGTGCGGCGTACGGGGTGCCTGTGGAGAGATCTGCCAACACCATTCTCGTCGCCTCCCGCCGCCCCGAAGGGCAGATCGTGGCCTGTCTGGTCCTCGCCCACACCCGCCTCGATGTGAACGGCCTGGTGAGACGGCGGATGGGGGTCAAGAAAGCGAGCTTCGCCGACGCCGAAACGACCCGGGATGTCACCGGCATGGAGATTGGAGGTGTGACCATCTTCGGCCTGCCCTCGGAGGTCCCGGTGTGGGTCGACAGTCGGGTGCTCGACAACGACTGGGTCGTGATCGGGGCCGGCACGCGTACCGCCAAGATCCGTCTCGATCCCGGCCAGCTGGAGAGAGCGAGTGGGTTCGAGATCGTCGAAGGGCTAGGGCGTGTCCCTGGCCAGTGAGCGGCGGGCCGCCCGTCGCAGCAGGAAGAAGTAGCCGACCATTCCAATGACGGCGAAGCTGAACCATTGAATGGCATATCCCAGGTGAGGCCCCTCCTCGTCGAATATGGGGGCCGGAGCCGGGATCGGCAACCCATTCGTGGCCTCATCCAGGGCGCTCAGGTAGACGGGCTCGAGCTCGTAGGGCATCTGTTGCTGCATGCGCTCGATGTCCACACGGCTCATCGTGACCAGCCGGCCGTCGTCGGGGTCGGCAGGGCCCAGCGATGCTCGCGTCTGTGTCGGCCGGACCCAGCCGGTCACGGTCACTTCCCCTCCGGGAGGCGATGCCGCCAGCACAGGGACCTTGTCCGCATCGAGTGGCACCCATCCCCGATTGACGAGCACTGCCATGCCGCCCTCTCCCACCAGCGGGGTGATCACGTGGAAACCCGCCACCGCCTGATGGACCTGACTTCTGATCAACACCTCGTCCGAAGGTTGGAACTCACCGGTGAAGGTGGCGCGTCGGAACTCGAGGCTCTGGTAGTCGTCGTCTGCGCCCTCGAGAAGATCCGCCAGGTCCTCGGGCTCCTGGGCGTACCTCGACTCCCCCACCATGTTCTCCACACGTCTCTCTTCCAGACGACTGAGCTGCCACAAGCCGAGGTTGACGAAGAGGATGGCCAGGGCGACGACGACCAGGTGCGCCGCCACCCATCGCGGGGTGAGCAGCCGTCTCACCGGGTCAAGCGGCTATCGGGATCTCATCGTCGTCGAGCATCGCCTG
>JAICRU010000119.1 GCA_025937235.1 Acidimicrobiia bacterium | reverse complement strand
GGCCAGTGCCAATGTCATGCCTCCCTGGGGTGGGCGCGAGCGGCTGCTCGGGACCAATCCGATCTCCATCGCCATACCCACCGAGGCCCACCCCTTCCTGCTCGATATCGCCACCACCGTCACCTCGCACGGGACGATCAAGGTGCTGGCCCAGGCGGGGGAGCAGATGCCAGAGGGCTGGGTGGTCGACCGGGACGGCCATCCCATCCTCGACCCGGCCCGGGCCGACGAGGGGTTCCTCATGCCGATCGGGGGCTACAAGGGATCGGGCCTCAATCTCGGCCTGGGTCTACTCGCCGGGGTCCTCAACGGAGCGGCTTTCGGTGAGGATGTGATCGACCATCGCCATGTGCCCGGTCAGCCGGCCAACACCGGCCAGGCCATCTTCGTGATGCGGCCCGACCTGTTCCGTGACCTCGGCGAGTTCAAGTCCGAGATGGGAAGGCATCTCGCCATGCTGCGGGCATCGGGGGGAGATGGCCAGGTCCATCTTCCGGGTGACAGGGCGGCCGCGGAGATGTCGGCCCGGCTCCGGGACGGGATCCCACTGGGAGACGTCCTGCTCGGCCAACTCCGGGCGCTGGGGGAACGGCTCGGCGTCGGAGACAGCCTCGACTGACGGCTCAGATCGGAGGGGCGTCCATCGACCAGCGCACGTGGGCGGGTGTGATGGCGGTGACATTGGGAGCGCCGATGTTGGCCATGGTGATGGTGATCTCGTCCTGGAGGATCTCCAGGACTCGGGAGAGGCCGGCCACGCCGCCTATGGCCAGACCCCAGCACTGGACACGCCCGATTCCGACGGCGCGTGCCCCCAGGCCCAGGGCCGTGCAGATCTCGGCGCCTCTGGTGAACCCGCTGTCGATAGCCACGTCGGCTCGCCCTTCGACCGCTTCCACGACGTCGCCCAGCGCCTCGATGGTGGATAAGGCGTGATCGACCATCCTCCCGCCGTGGTTGGAGACGTAGACCCCCGCAACCCCACACTCGACGGCCTCGGCTGCGTCCTTCGCCGTCATGACCCCTTTCACCGTGACCGGCAACGGGGTCTGGGCACACAACCAGGCCAGGTCGGTCCAGGTGAACCTCCTCCGGTAGGAATAGTCATATCCGTGCCTGGCGATGCCGGGCGTCCCCTCAGCTGGAATCGACCAGGCGAATCCGCTCTGAAGGCTCCGATCACGACGGCCGATCACCGGTGAGTCGACCGTGACGCAGATGCCGGCGAACCCGGCGGAACCGACCCGGTCGGCAATGTCTGCCAGCCACTTACGGTCTCCCATCGGATAGATCTGGAAGAAGTGCCTGCCGGGTGCGGTGGCGGCGACGTCCTCCCAGTTGGAACCGGTCAGCATCGCGCAGAACGTCGACGTGCCTGCCGTCGTCGCTGCCATGGCGGCAGCCGTTGCGTCGCCCGGGTCATAGAGCCCGAGGGCGGCCACCGGGGCCAACACGACGGGGAGGGCCAGAGGCACACCCATGAAGGAGGTGGTGGTATCCACCCGGCTCACATCGTTCAGCATGTGGGGCACCAGGGCAAGACGGTTGAGGGCCAGGGAATTCCGCGACGTCGTGACACCCTGGCCGGCGCCGGCCGCCGCCCATTCGTGGAGCGACGGATCGATCACCTCGCGGGCCCGGCCGATGACTTGATCGATCGTCTTGATGTCATCGAGGTCGGGTCGGGTGGTCAAGGTCTCATCGGTACGCCACCGGGACCAGCCGGCCCTCCGCGGCAGACTTCCCGATCGCCTCACAGATCTGGGCACTGCGGAGCCCATCCATGCCGGTGGCATCGGGCTCTTCCCCGGTGAGGACCGCCCGGGTGAACGCGGCCAGGGAGAGACGATGTGCCTCCGGTGCCGGGTATCGGGTGATGGTCTCACCTGCCTGGGTGAGGACGGCGAGCTGGCCATCGCTCCGGGAACGGGTGAAGCCTCTCCCCACCACCCGCCCCTCCGTGCCGTAGATGACGATGTCGTTGAGCGGGTCACGCACGACCTCATTGGCGTTGTACTGGACGAGAGTGCCGTTCCGGAATCGCAGCTGGATCAAGGCCAGCATCTCGACTCCGTCTCGCCCGGGTGCCCGGTCGAACATCGCCATCACCTCGGTGGGGTCCGAGTGCAGCAGCACCCGCAGGAAGTCGAGGCCATGCACGCCAACATTGTGAACGGTCCCCAGCCCGGCCATCTTCGGGTCGGCCCGCCAGTTGTCATAGTGACGGGTCCCCGACGCCACCTGGAGCTGCACCACCTTCACCTCTCCGATGACGCCGTCGCCGATCAGCCGGCTCACGTCCCGCACCCAGGGAAGCTGGCGGTTGTGGAAGTTGACCCCGAGCGTCACCCCGGCCGCGGCGCAAGCTTCGACTGCCCGCCTCGCCCCCCTCACATCAATAGCGAGCGGCTTGTCGCAGAGGACGTGTTTGCCGGCGCGGGCGGCCATCTCCACCTGCTCGGCGTGGAACACGTTCGGCGTGGCGATGAACACCGCCTCGACCTCTGGGTTGGCCAGCATGTCGTTGTAGCTGGTGTAGGCGAACCGGGCTCCGAACTGGTGGGCGAAAGCGTCTGCTCGGCCCTGGTCGCGACTGACCCCGGCCACCAGGTCACACTCGGGCTCGGATGTCATGGCCGGCGCCATCGTGGTCGTGACGATGTCGCCGATCCCGATCACCCCCCAGCCCAGTGTGTCTGTCACCTTCCCAGCATCCTTGCCGGGTTGGCGCTGAGGATGGCCGTCTTCTCGGTCTCGCGGAGCTCGGGGAGGGCCATCACCCAATTGACGGCATCGTGGAGCTGCATCGGAGCCGGGTAGTCGGTGCCGAGGACGACCCGCTCGATGCCAACGGTGTCGATCAGATATCGCAGGGCCGGCCCGCTGTAGGTGCAGCAGTCGTAGATGAATCGTCCCAGGTAGTCGCTCGGCGGCAAAGCCTGTGCGAATCCATCATCCTGACCGAAGGGCGGGATGAGGCCGCTGCCCGACACGCCCTCGAGCGCTCCCGCCACCTTGTCCATGCGGGCGATGCCGAAGGCGGTGTACCCCCCGCCGTGGGCCAGGTAGGGCTGGAGACCGGGGAAGCGGTCGAGGATCCCACCGAAAACCAGGGTGGCGTAGACCAGAGTGCGCTCGGTGAGGTTGCCTACCGCATTTCCCAGCTTGTAGCGCCGGATCCGATGGTTGACCACGGTGTCGCCGCCCTGATGGAAGAAGACGAGGGCGCCGAGCTCCTCAGCCGCGGCGAAGAAGGGAAGGAACTCGGGCTCGTCGTAGGTGCGTCCGGCGACGTGGTCGCTGACGATGACGCCGCGGAACCCGAGGTCGCCCATGGCCCGCTCCATCTCGGCGATCGCGCTGGCCGGGTCCTGCATGGGAAGTGTGGCCAGCCCGGCGAACCGGTCCGGATGGGCGTCCATCATCTCCCTGATCTCGTCGTTGCATTCCTTGGCGATGCGTCGGGTCACCCCGACCTCGTTGCCGTACTGGTAGAAGCCGACGGTTGGCGTGACGAGCTGCATGTCGACGCCAAGGGTGTCCATCTCGGCGAGACGGGCCTCGACGCCCATGTCGAAGCCTCCCAGACCCAGCTCGCCGGCGACATGGTCGAGCCCGTGCCATTCCCCCCGCTCCCTTATCGCCGTCTTGTAGCGCTCGGGGGTGACATGGGCGTGCATGTCGATGACCGCCATCGCCCATGAATATTACATTATGCATTCTACCCAAACGTCGAGGAGCGCGATGCCCGAAACCATGAAATGGCGTCTTCGGAATGGGGAGAGACTCGTGGTCTTCGCGGTAGGGCGGATGTTCCACCACAACATCGTGCGCTATCTGGGGATGACCGGGCTTTTCGACGGGTTCTGGATCGACGTTGAGCATGGTGGCCTCACCACCGCTGACATCGAGATCGCTGCCGGCTCCGGCCAGGCCCACGGGCTCGAGTGCTTCGTACGGGTGCCTCCCACCGACTATGCGACCGTGACCCGCTGCTTCGAGAGTGGCGCCATAGGGGTGATGGCGGCTCAGATCAGATCGGCCGCCGAGGCGGAGGAGTTCGTGCAATGGGCCAAGTTCGCCCCGAGGGGGAGACGAGGGCTCAACCCACTTGGCTTCGACGGGGCCTACGGAACGGTGCCATTGTCCGAGTTCGCCCAGCGGGCCAATCGTGAGACCTTCGTCGCCATCCAGATCGAGACCGCCCGGGCCGTCGAGGAGGTCCACGAAATAGCCTCGGTTGACGGTGTCGACCTGCTTTTCGTTGGCCCATCGGATCTGAGCCAGGCGGTTGGCACGATCGGTGACTTCATGGGCGCCGCCTCGCTCGAAGCGGTGGACCGGGTGGCGGCCGCCTGCGCGGCCCATGGCAAACAGTGGGGGGCGGTCACTCCCAATCCCGAGTACGCCGCAATGCTGGTCGACAAGGGCTGCACTCTCATCTCGCCGGTGAACGACGTGAAGCTGGTCACCGAAGGACTCGCCGCCACAAAGGAGAAGTACTCGCTCCTCTGGTGATGCTCAGCCCGGTCGGTCGGTATCGACCTCGAACGCCTCCAGCGGCAGGTTGACATGCCCGCTCTGGATCTCGAGCGCTCGATCGGCGTCGCCCGCGGTGAATGCGTCGAGGAGGGCGAAATGATCGGCGACCGCCCGTCGCCGGATCTCGGGGTGAAGCTGCTGGGCCTGGGCCACGAACACCCCGCCCGCCTCTTCGAGGGCGAGGAGCACACCCGCCAGACGCCGTCCCCGGGTGGCGCGATGGAACATGGAGTGGAAGCGGATGTTGGCCTGGACCCATGATCCGAGATCTTCTTCCTGGGAAAGGTCCGTGGCTATCTCCTTGGCCTGGGCGATTTCCTCGGGTGTTATGCCGGCCATCGCCCTCTGGATGGCCAGACCCTCGAGGGCCCGGCGCATCTCCACGATCTCCACCATCTCGTCCCAATCGGGCTTGCGCACGGTACCGATGCGATGACTGTCGAGTGTGATCAGCCCTTCGCTGGCGAGGTCCCGCATCGCCTCACGCACCGGGGTGGTGCTCACATCCAACTGGCTGGCGATCTCGGTCTGGACCAGACGCGATCCACCGGGCAGATCACCGCGCAGGATGGCCGATCTCAAGGCATCACGGACCAGATCGACCGCCGTAACCCGGCGAGAGCGCGAGACATCCAGCCGGAGCCTGTCCTCCACGTCGTGTACTATACCGAATATAGAACGTGTGATCCGCCGGGGGGCCGGACTCATCGAGAGCAGGAGGTAGAGCGATCTTCGGCTACGCCAAAGGGCCATTCGCCGTCGATTGGGAGGATCGATACGACTTCGCCGAGCTTCGGCGCCAGCGCGTGGGAAAGGCCCAAGAAGCTCTGGCCGGATCAGACGCCGATGCGATCCTGGTCTGGAAGGACGAAAACGTTCGGTATCTGACCTCGCTGCGGGCGCAACTCATCGCCGGCAAGACCACCTCGCTGAACGGCGCCCTTCTCACTGCCGACGACGATCCGGTGTTGCTCGGGTCGGGTGGCGAGATCGACAAGGCTCGTTTCGGCATGAGTTGGATCGGCGAGGCCCACGCCGTCCCCATCATGGAGCAGCGAGAGCTGGTCGATGGGTTCGTCAAGGACATACTGATTCCCCTGCTCCAGGCCAGAGGGCTCACCAGCGGGAAGCTGGCGGTGGACCAAGCCAACATCTCCTTCATCGACTCGATGCGGGCCCACCTGCCCGATCTCGAGCTCGTCGACGGGGATACCGTCATGCAACAGGCTCGCTGGATCAAGACCGATCTCGAGATAGGCGTGATCGAGGAGGCATGCGCCATCGGGGACTCGGTCACACAGCGCGCCCTCGACGAGACCCGGGCCGGGCGTCGTGAGCTCGACGTCGCTGCCGACGCGATGCAGACCCTGTTCCAGCTCGGTGGCGAGATGGCCCACGTCATAACCCCATTCGTGGCGACCGGTGAGCACATGTCACCACCGCACCGGCTCGCGACGGACAAGATCATCCGCAACCAGGACCTCTGCTTCATCGACATCGGGGCAATGTGGAATGGCTATTTCGCCGACATCGGGCGAACCACCATTGTCGGCAGACCCTCCAAGGAGCAGCAGGAGATCTACACCGCGGTACACGAAGGGCTGATGGCGGGCGTGGAAAAGATGAGGCCGGGAAACACCAACCAGGACTGCGCCGATGCCATCATCGCCAAGATCGCAGACCACGGGCTCGACGACCATCTCTTCAGCCTCTTCATCGGGCACGGGATCGGGATTGGGGCCAACGAGCCGCCCTACATAGGGGAGACCTTGCCCGGGGCGACCACCTATGAGTTCCAGCCCAACATGGTGTTCG
>JAICRU010000170.1 GCA_025937235.1 Acidimicrobiia bacterium | reverse complement strand
AGACCCCTGCCGACGCGGCTGAGGCGGAGCCGGTCAAGTTCCTCCTCTCGGGGTTGGCCGGGGGCATCATCGCCGGGCAGTACTTCGGGCAGATCGCCGGGGCAGAGCACGGGAACCTCGTCACTCTCGACATGGGGGGCACCTCCTGCGACGTGGGGCTCATCCGTGACGGCAAGATCGGGTACTCGACCAATTTTGAGATCGAGTGGGGTCTCCCTGTCGCCACCCCGACGATCGATCTCACTACCATCGGCGCCGGTGGCGGCTCGATCGCCTGGATCGACAAGGGTGGTCTCCTCCGCGTCGGGCCCCAAAGTGCCGGAGCCGATCCGGGTCCGGTCTGCTACGACACCGGAGGTGAGGACGTCACGGTCACCGATGCCAACCTTGCCCTGGGGCGGCTGAACGCGGACTACTTCCTCGGGGGAACGATTCCCCTCAACATGACCAAGGCGGAAGCGAAGCTCGACGAGCTTGGCGCCCGCATCGGTCTCGGCCGTCTGGAGACTGCGCGAGCGGTGGTCGACATCGCCAACGAGAACATGGCTAACGCCATTCGGGTGCTCTCGATCGATCGCGGACTCGATCCGCGGGAGTACGCTCTGGTCGCCTTCGGTGGCGCCGGACCGCTTCATGCTGCCGACATCGCCGCCAAGATGGGCATGTCGCGGGTGATCGTGCCGATCTATCCCGGGCTGACCTCGGCCTTCGGTGCGCTCATCGCCGAGCCCAAGATCACCCAGGTGTGGAGCAAGCATTTCCGCTCTGACGCTATCGACGCCAGCACCGTCGGCGAGCACTTCGACGCGATGACCGAGGCAGCACTCGACCAGTTGCGCCGCGAGGGGTACGCGGAAGAGCCGGAAATCGAGCGTTCGATCAGCATGCGCTACTGGGGGCAGAACTACGAGCAAGACGTTCCGATGCCCGGCGGGCAGGTTACACCGGAGCTTCTCGAGAAGACGCTGGAGGCATTCCACCGGCTGCACGAACAGTTCTACGGCTACTCGATTACCGGTGAGGTAATCGAGCTCATCCGGTTCAACGTAACCGTCTCTGGGCATACTGAAGGTGTCACTTTGCCCGCGATGCCCTCGAACGGGCGATTACCTAGAGGGCAGCCGGTTGGGATGCGCAAAGTGGCGTTCCAGGAGACGGGCCTCACCGAGACGCTCATCTATCGTCGGGACGATCTTCCTGCCGGGTTCACCGCGACCGGACCATTGATCGTGGAGGAGGTCAGCTCGACGACCGTCGTCCACCCCGGTCAGCAGCTGGAGGTGGGTGCTGCCGGGGTAATGACGATTGGGCTCTGACGGAAGTCGGAATTAGGGGCGAGGCCCCGCGTCGTCCACGCTAAAAGAAGCGAGGTTCAACCATGGTCACCACGCACCCAGTCGAGCAGATCGATCCGGTGACGTTGAGTGTCATCAACAACGCCTTCGTCAACGTCTGCCGCGAGATGGGGACCGCGATGATGCGGACCAGCTACTCCCCCATCTTCAATGAAGGGCTCGACTTCT
>JAICRU010000073.1 GCA_025937235.1 Acidimicrobiia bacterium | reverse complement strand
GAGTACCGATCTTCCCGGGTCGACCACACCCGATCGATGATGGCAGCGACATCGTCCCCGGCCCGGATCGCGTCGCGGAGGTTGGTGCCTGACGAGGCGAAGAGGCACGTGTAGAGGACACCTTCGGCCGACAGACGTGCTCGGGTGCACGATCCGCAGAATGGCCTCGTCACCGAGGCGATCACCCCGACTTCGCCCTCCCCGTCCAGATAGCGAAACCGGTTCGCCACCTCACCCGGGTAGTTGGGGGGTATGGGCTCGAGCGGAAAGACCTGGTTGATGGCCGAAACCATCTCCTCGGCCGGCACTACGTCGTCGAGCCGCCATCCGTTGGTGGTGCCTACGTCCATGTATTCGATGAACCTGACGATGTGCCCCGTGCCCTTGAAATGGCGCGCCATGTCGACGACGGCATGCTCGTTAACCCCGCGCTGTACGACGGCATTGACCTTGATCGGGCCCAGCCCGGCCCCGGCTGCCGCCTCGATACCGTCCAGCACGGCGGCAACCGGGAACCCGACATCGTTCATCTCTTGGAACGTTGGGTCGTCCAGCGCATCCAGACTCACCGTCACCCGGTGCAACCCGGCGGCGGCCAGAGAGCGCGCCTTGCGGGTGAGGAGCGACGCGTTGGTGGTGAGAGTCAGGTCCTCCACACCGTCGATGGCCTCGAGCATCCCGATCAGCTTCTCCAGGTCCTTGCGAAGAAGCGGCTCTCCCCCGGTGATCCTGACCTTCCTCACGCCGCGCTCGACGAACAGCCCGACCAGGAGATCGATCTCCTCGAAGCTGAGCAGCTCGTCCCTGGGAAGGAAGACATGGTCCTTCCCGAACAGCTCCTTCGGCATGCAGTAGGTACATCGGAAGTTGCACCGGTCGGTGACCGATATGCGCAGATCATGCACCGGACGCTGGAACCGGTCGACGAGGCTCATCAATCGACAACGATATTGGGCAGCCCATCCAAACGGGGAGGGAATCTCCACGAGGCCGGGTCGTTCACGGTCACTGCGGGATCTGCTCCTGTCGAGAAGCGGTTCGACGGCACCGTCGAGGTGGCTCAGGTCGTGGCAGCCTCTGGCTGATCCCGCACCGGCTCCGCCTCGCCGGGCTCTTCCCCAAAGGCCAGGATCCAGGCTCCGAGGCCCAGCGGGAGCACCATCAGCGGCACGACCCATCCGACGTGGGGCAAGAGCCAGACGACTCCGGCCAGCGCCGACCCGATGACGATCGCACCGAACATGCCCCGTTTGCCGCGCAGGGATCTCCCGATGGCGAGGACCGTGGGCACCCCCGCCACCAGCAACAACACCAGCACAACGCCCGACAAGGCGACGATCAGCGGGACGAATATGGCGAGCAGGGGGACGAAGGCCGAGGCTGGCGCTATGGCCGCGATCGAGGCTGCCACAGCGGCGACGATGAGCGGGGAGATGATGACGAGGGCGCCCCACCACCATGAGCGCCAGGGCCGGAGCCTCGCCAGATCGCCGGCCAGGGCCGTCCGGTCGGGCCAGCCCCACCCAACGAGCAGAGCGGCCGAGGTGAGGCCGAGCACCACCAGAAACCGGGTCAGGATCCCGAGGGCTCGCACCCTGATATTGGGTGGCAGCGGCGTCTTGTGGGCGATGACTCCGGACACGTCGGCCTGGTCCAGCCCTTCCCCGTCCCGGCCGGATCGATAGCCGAGGTCGCCACCAACCTCGAGGGGACCGGTGACGACGAGACGGCCGACACTGACATCCACGTCGCCTTCGACGGATCCCTCCAACTCGAGCACCCTCTGGGAGCCCCCGACATCGGCCCCGATGACCCCCGCCGCCGTGAGCCGATACGCCCAGATCAGGACGTCTCCTTCCACAGACGATTCCGGCGTGAGCTCGACGGTCACCGCTCCCCCGACCAGGTCGCCATCCACCGATCCTGACACCTCGACCCGATTCGCCGTCACCCGGACCGAGCCTTCCACCGCACCTGACACCACCACACTCGGCGCCACTGCTGTCACGCTCCCGGTCACCTCACCCGGGATCACGATCTCTTCGGCCGCGAATGCGATCAGGTCCCCATCCACCACGCCTTCGATGATGATTCGTGACGCAGCGGCATAGAGATCGCCCTCCACGGTGTCGGACCCGGGGATGATCACCAGCTCCGATGCTGCGGTCTCCGCAGCCGATGCGATATCTGCAGAACCCAGCACGAAGCATGCGGCGACAACGGCGACGATGCCGTATCTAGATGGGTAGTGCATCAGCTGCCAGATCGAGAAGCGACGAGGGGAAGATGCCCCAGAGGATCGTCGCGGCGACAGCCAACACCAGGACCCAACGCTCGGGCCCGATTCGCAGAGCTCCCTCGTCTTCGGACTCGTCCATGTACATGACGACAATGACCCGGATGTAGAAGGCAAGGGCCACCACCGAGGCCACCACCGCCACTACCACCAGCCACTGATAGCCCTCCGCCCATGCAACGGCGAAGACCCCGAACTTGGCGACGAACCCAGAGGTGACGGGGAGACCACCCATCCCGAGAAGGAGCACGGTGAAGGCCCCGGCGAGCAGCGGGCTGCGCCGGCCGAGGCCCCGGTATTGATCGATGCTGGAGCCCGCCGCATCGGGCCCGGCGACCACGGCGACGACGGCGAAGGCGCCGATCAGCTGGATGGCATAGATGGCCAGATAGAAGAGGACGGCATCCGTCGCCCCGCCCACCACGCCCGTCATGATGAAGCCGGCATGGGCCACCCCCGAGTAGGCCAGCAGCCGCCGGACGTCTCCCTGGACCAGGGCAAGGACCGACCCGACCAACATGGAGACCACCGAGATCCCGGCCACCACCGGGAGCCAAGCACCGGAGAGATCGAGCACACCGGTGAGCAAGATGCGTGCGATGGCGGCGAAGCCGGCCACCTTGGCAACGGCAGCCATGTACCCGACGAGCCCGGCCGGTGCCCCCTGATAGACGTCGGGTGCCCAGGCATGGAAGGGCGCCGCCGACACCTTGAAGGCGAGCCCCGCCACCACCAGCCCCAAGCCGATGTAGATGACCGCCGGGCTGGACACGACGAATCCGGCCAGGAGGTCGCGAATTCCGACTATCTCGAATTGGCCTGTGCCGGCGTAGATCAGGGCAACGCCATAGATGAAGATCGCCGAGGCAAACGACCCGAGCAGGAAGTACTTGATCGCCGCCTCCTCCGACTGCCTCCTCTCCCGGGCCAGTCCGGCCAGAACATAGAGGGCGATGGAGCCGACTTCCAGTCCGAGGAACATCATCACCAGGTTGTTCGAGGCCACCATCAGGGAGAAACCACTCGTCGCCAACAAGACCAGGGCGATCGCCTCCGCCCCGCGACGACCCAGCCCCGCCACGAAGCGCCATCCCGCTGCCACACCGAGCGCGGTCGCCGCCACCAGGACGAGACGGGCGAAGACGGCGAATCCATCCATCGTGATCAGACCTGAGAAGGCGAGTGCGTCCGCAGGCTCGGACTGTGCCCACTGGACGACGGTGAGGCCGGTGGTCACCGCGACTATGACCCCGGTCACCCAGGCAAGCACTCGCGCCGCAGGCTTCCATTGCACATCGACCAGAAGCACCAATGCGGCGCCGAGGGCCAGGGCCAGGTCGGGGGCGATAGCGAGCCAGGAGATCTCGGGTGGGGTGATCATCCCTCATCACCTGCCACGTGAACGTCTTCGATCCGCCCGGGTTCCGGCACGACGAAATCGGTTTGCTCGACGACGTGATCGATGACCGCCTCGGTGGAAGGGGTGATCTTGTCGAGCAGCAGGCCGGGATACACCCCGATGACCACGATGAGTGCCGCCAGCGGTGCGAGGAGTGCGATCTCGCGAGCCGAGAGGTCGGAGAGGGCCCGGTTTTCATCCGTGTCCGGCACACCGGTGAAGACCCGCTCGTACGCCCAGAGCAGATAGATGGCGGCCAGGACGACCCCGGAGGCGGCGATGATCGTCAAGCTGGGCAGGGCAGGGAAGCTCCCCATGAGGACCAGGAACTCACCAACGAACCCGTTCAAGCCGGGCAGGCCGATCGAGGCAAACGACATGAACAGGAAGAAACCGGCGAGGAGTGGCACCGTCTTCTGCAGACCCCCGAAGTCGACGATCTGCTTGGTGTGCCTGCGGTCGTAGATCATCCCGACCAGCAGGAAGAGAGCGCCGGTGGTCAGGCCGTGGTTGACGTTTTGGATGACAGCGCCCTGCAGCCCACCGGAGGTGAGAGCGAACGTGCCGAGGACGATGAATCCGAGGTGGCTCACCGACGAATAGGCGACCAATTTCTTGAGATCGGGCTGGACGATGGCCACGACCGCCCCATAGATGATCCCGAAAACCGCCAGGATGGCCATGATCGGGATGGCGTCGACCGAGGCCTCGGGGAAGAGGGCGAGGTTGAAGCGGAGCAGCCCGTATGTGCCCAGCTTCAGGAGGACAGCGGCCAGCAACACCGATCCGGCGGTCGGAGCCTCGACATGGGCGTCGGGTAGCCATGTGTGGAACGGGAAGAGCGGGACCTTGATGGCGAACGCGATGGCGAATGCGGCGAAGAAGAGCCGCTCAGTGCCGACGGTCAGCTCGAGGCCGGCGAGATCGGTGAGAGAGAAGGAGGCCGAGCCAGTCTGGGAAACATGGGTCAGGGCGAGACCGATGATCGCCGCCAACATCAGCGCCGACCCGAACGCGGTGTAGATGAAGAACTTCACCGCGGCGTAGATCCGACGCTCCGCCCCCCAGATCCCGATGATGAAGTACATCGGGACCAACATCGCCTCGAAGAAGACGAAGAAGAGGAAGAGGTCGAGCGAGAGGAAGGCCCCGATCAGGGCGGCCTCGAGCAGGAGGATATAAACCACGAACTCCTTGATCCGATTGGTAATCGAGGTGGAGGCGGCCAACGCAATGGGCACCAGGAGCGTGGTGAGGACCACCATGGGGAGTGATATCCCGTCGACGCCGAGGTGCCAGTCGATGCCCCACGGCTCGTACCAGGTGACCCGAACGACGTACTGGAACCCGGCCGCAGGCTCGAACACCCAGAACAGGTAGCCGGCCAGGGCCAGGGGAAACAGCGACAAGGCGATGCCCAGAGGGAGATGGATCTCACGACGGCGGCCGGGGACGAGTGCCACCACGACGGCGGCGGCCAGAGGCAGCAAGACCAACGCGGTCAGCATGTGGCGAGCCTCGCCGTGGAGCGGTAGCCCCAGCCGACCGGCGTCTCTTCGCCCCGAGGTGTGAGCCGGCGAGACCTCATGCGTCCGAGGGGAAGACGGGTGCCGAGGGGCGAAGTCGGCCAGCCATCAGGCAGTCTCATCACATGCCTCCCGCCACCAGCCAGGCCACCACAACCACGGCGCCCGCCAAGAAAAGCACCCCGTAGTTGCGCACGAATCCGGTCTGGAGGGGGCGGATCCATTGACCCACGCCACGCACTACCCGGCCCACCCCGTCGACGGCTCCGTCCACCACACCGGCATCGAAGGAGAACGCTGCGGCTTGGGCCAGTCTCCGTCCCGGCGCCACCAGCGCCCGACCATAGAGGTCGTCGACCCCATAGGCCTGCTCCCACGTGCCCCACAGAGGCTCGAAGGAATCCTCGAACCGGCGCCAGCGCTCCGGTGGGCGACGATAGGCGAGGTACCCCGCCCCGAACCCGGCCAGCGCCGCCAGGATCGACAGCCCGGCCAGAACCGCCAGCGTCAACCAGTCGTCGGAGGCGTGCTGGATCGGCACGCCTTCGAAGCTCGGCTCCAGGAAATGCTCCAGCGTCAGCCGGAACGGGGTGTTGACCAGACCACCGACCAAGGAGAGCCCGGCGAGCGCGATCAGCGGGAACGTCATCACCTTGGGCGACTCGTGAGGGTGGGCCTTCTCGTCCCAGCGCGGCTCACCGAGGAAGACGAGTACCCAGAGCCGGGTGATATAGAAGGCGGTGAGCAGCGCCGTGACCAACCCGATGATCCATAGGAAGTAGAACCATCCACCCCGGGCGTAGCCGGCGGCCAGGATCTCGTCCTTCGACCAGAACCCGGCCAGGGGAGGGATGCCGGCCAATGCGAGCGCCCCGATGGCCATGGTGACCGCGGTCACCGGCATCCTGCGGAAGAGACCACCCATCCGATGCATGTCCTGCTCGTCGCTCATGGCGTGGATCACCGACCCTGCCCCGAGGAATAGCAAGGCCTTGAAGAACGCATGAGTCATCAGGTGGAAGATCCCGGCCACATAGGCGGTGGCACCCACGGCGAGGAACATGAAGCCGAGCTGGGATATCGTCGAGTAGGCGAGGACCTTCTTGATATCCCGTTGGGCGAGGGCGATCGAGGAAGCCCAGATCGCAGTCAGCGCCCCGACCGAGGCGACGACCGTGGAGGCGAACGGGGTGAACTCGTATATGGGGGCGGAGCGGGCGATCACGTACACGCCGGCGGTCACCATGGTGGCGGCGTGGATGAGGGCAGACACCGGAGTGGGCCCCTCCATGGCATCGGGGAGCCAGACGTACAGTGGGATCTGGGCCGACTTGCCGGCCGCTCCGACCAGGAAGAGCAGCCCGATGGCGGTGGCGAGCCCGCCGGTGAGCTCAGCCCCGGCTCGTTCGAAGATCCCGCCGTAGGAGAGGGTCGAGAACGTGGCGAAGACCAGCATCAGCCCGATCATGAAGCCGAGGTCCCCGATCCGATTGACCACGAATGCCTTCTTGGCGGCGGCCGCGGCGATGGGCCGGGTGTACCAGAAGCCGATGAGCAGATACGAGCAGAGGCCGACCAGCTCCCATCCCAGGAACAACATGGCGTAGTTCCCGGCCAGGACCAGGGTGAGCATCGATGCGGCGAAGAGGTTGAGGTTGGCGAAGAACCTGTGGAATCGACCGTCGCCGTGCATGTATCCGATGGCGAACACGTGGATCAGGGTCCCGACACCGGTGACCACCAGGGTCATCAGAGCGGCGAGCGGGTCCCACAACAGCTCGAAGTTGGCCCCGATCGCCGGCATCCAATCCCACATGGAGACGGTGGACGGCTCGGCCCCGGTCTGGAGGAAGGGCAGCGCCGCGATGGCGGCGATGACAAATGCGGTCGCGATGGCGGCCGACGCCAGCCAGCCGCTCAACGGCTCCCTCACGAAACGGCCGAAGAAGTGGAGGAAGAACGCCCCGGCCAGCGGGAGGGCGATCACCAACCAGAGGAGATCAGCCACGGAGCTCGCTCAACTCGTCGACCGAGGCAGTGGCCCGTCGGCGGAAGATGGCCACGATGATGGCCAGGCCCACCACGACCTCGGCGGCAGCGACGACCAGGATGAAGAAGACCGCCACTTGACCATTCAGATCGTTCAACGCACGGCCCGCCGAGATCAGGGTGAGGTTCACGGCGTTCAGCATCAGCTCGATGCACATGAACATGACCAGGGCGTTTCGTCGCAGCAGCATCCCCAACGCCCCGATCAGGAAGAGGGCGGCGGCCAGAGCCATATACCAGCCGACTGGGACCATCAGACCCTCTTTCTCCTGAACTGGGCGAGGACGATGGCGCCGGCTGCGGCGATTGTGAGGAGGAGTGCGGTCGCCTCGAAGGCGAGGACCCAATCGGTGAACAATGGCTCGGCGATGGCTTGAACCGTCCCATTGGTCATCTCCTGGTCCACCGGGTCGCCGGCGGCCGGCACCCAGGCGAAGTCGCCGAACAAGGCCACTCCGGCTGCGAAGAGGACGATGACCCCTGCCACCGATCCGACCCAAAACCGCTGCCGGGGCAGGGTCTCCTCACGGTTCTCCTCCTTGTCCACCCCGATCAGCATGATCACGAAGAGGAAAAGGGTCATCACCGCCCCGGCGTACACGATCACCTGGACCGCCGCCACCAGATGGGCGAGCTGGACGACGTAGAGGATCGCAACCGAAAACAGGGTCCCGAGCAGGCCGACCGCCGAGTAGATCGGGTTGCGGGCGAGCACGACCGTGACCGCGCCGGCCAGGGCGGCCAGGGCCGCGAGGACGAAGAGGATCGTCTCAACCATCGGCGTCCCGATCGGAGGTCGGCCGGTCCCTCTCCTCCTGCGACGGCTCGGGCGACCAGTCGCCCGGTCCGGGGGTGCCCTGCCACATCTTGACCCCCTCATAAGCGGCCACGCCGGACGGGGCCGTGGCCCGCAGCCATCCGTCGGCGCTGTCCAGCTCGTCGAGGTCGGCCAGCTCGTCGTCGGGGAACATGTGCGGGACCGAGCCACGCCGGTCCATGAGCAGGGTCTCCTTGGTGTAGATCGCGTCCTCCCGGTTGGTGGTGGAGAACTCGAAGAGATGTGTCATGGTGATCGCCTCGGTTGGGCACGCTTCGACGCAGAGACCGCAGAAGATGCAACGAAGCATGTTGATCTCGTAGACGTACCCGAATCTCTCCCCGGGCGACTTCGGGTTCTCCGGGTCGTTGTCCTCCCCTCTGACGTAGATGCACTGCGCCGGGCAGGCGCCGGCGCAGAGCTCGCAGCCGATGCACTTCTCCATCCCGTCCGGGTAGCGGTTCAGGACATGGCGCCCGTGGAAGCGCTGCGGCTTGGCCCGCATCTCTTTGGGGTACTCGGTGGTCACCAGCTCATCACCGGTGATGGTGCGAAGCATCGTCCCCCCGGTGACCCGCAGGCCCTTGATCAACTCGGACAAGACGCCCATCACATGCTCCAGGGTGGCCCGAACTGGCGGAACGAGATGACGGCTGTGGAGAGGACGAGCCAGGCGAGCGCCCCTGGGATCAGTCGCTTCCAGCCGAGCTGCATCAGCTGGTCATAGCGGAGACGAGGCAGGCTCGCCCTCACCCAGATGAAGAGGAAGACGAGGAAGTAGGTCTTGGCTAGGAACCAGATGGTGGGGAGGATCCCCGAGACGATTGCCGGGACCGAGCCCTCGAAGGTAGGCCCGTTCCAACCACCCAGGAAGAGGGTGGCGGCGATGGCGGACATCGAGAAGATGTTCACGTACTCGGCGAGGAAGAACATGGCGAACCTCATCCCGGAGTACTCGGTGTGGAAGCCCACGATCTCCTGCTCCGCCTCGACCAGGTCGAACGGCGCCCGGTTGGTCTCGGCCACAATGGCGATGAAGAAGATGATGAAGGCCACGATCTGGGGGAACACGTTCCATCGGGGCACGAACTGGAGGGCCGGCTCCAGAGCCGGGATGACGTCACCCCAGGTGCCGGCCTGACGCTCGACGAGCTCAGACAGAGACAGCGTCCCACCCTCCCCTTGGGTGGCCGAGAACATCACCACGGCAACCATGGCCAGCCCCATGGCCGCCTCATAGGAAATGGCCTGGGCGGTCGCCCGAACTCCGCCCAGCAGTGGGTACTTGGAGCCAGAGGACCAGCCGGCGAGGACCACCGAATACACCGCCAGCGAGGACATGGCGAGGATGAAGAGGAGCCCGATGTTCAGGTCGGCACCCTGAAGCGCCACTTCGTACTCGCCGATCGTGAAGGGCTTGCCCCAGGGGACGACCATGAAGATGAGGAAGGCAGGGACCACGGCCAGGAAGGGGGCCAGCAGGTACATGCCGATCTCGACCCGGCGCGGGGTCACCGCCTCCTTGAAGAAGAGCTTCAGGCCGTCGGCGAGCGTTTGGAGGATGCCCCAAGGACCGGCCCGCATCGGCCCCAACCGACTCTGCATGTCGGCCAGGATCTTGCGCTCGGCCCACACGTTGATCAGGGTGACCAAGAGCAACAACGCGAAGGTCGCCAACACTCTGAGCACCACGATCCAGAACTCGGGCCAGCTCATCGGCCCACCGCCGTCACCCGCACCACGGCGTCGGTGCCCAGCGGGGCGCCGCCAGGTTGGTTGAACGGCACGTAGACCACACCTTCGGGTGTTCCCTCGTCGATGACCGCCGAGAACTCGCCTTCACCGTGGCTGGTGACCACCTTCACCGGGTGGCCGTCCTGGGCCCCGGCCCTCTTCGCGTCGTCGGGGTTGAGGTGGACCACCGCTCCGGGAGCAAGCGTCCGGAGCGACGGACTGTGCCTGATCATCACCCCGTCGTCGTAGAGGGTCCGGCCCACGTGGAGAAGCAGCGGCGCGGTGGGCGCGCTGTCCCCCTTGAGGGCGACCGGGATATGGCTCAGGGGCTGGCTGCCCGACAGGGGCACCACCGCCCCGTCCCTGGCCTCCCAGTCGAGATGATCCCAGGTGATCCCGGCGTAGGCCGGGGCGACCTCCGAGATCTCCTTGGCGATCGACTCGGCGGTGGCCAACCCAATCGGCCGTCCCGCCCGTTCGGCCAGATCGTCCAGGATCGCCCATTCCGGCCGGCCCTGCCCCGGGATTGGGGCGATCACGTTGACCTTCTGCACCCGGCCCTCAAGATTGGTGACCGTTCCATCCTTCTCGGCGAACCCCGCAGCAGGGAGCACGACGTCGGCCTCCCGGTTCGAATCGTTGAGGAAGAGATCGATCGACACGACATACTCGGCAGAGTCCAATGCCAGCAGCGCCTGACGAGGGTCGGGCACATCACGAATCGGGTCGGCGCCCACCAGGAGGAGGAAGCGGATCTCGCCCGAATCGATGCCTTCCAGCATTGCCCGGGTGTCCTTGCCCCTGGCCGCAGGGGACTCGCCCCATGATTCGGCCAACGCGGCCCGCCCGGGCTCGTCGGGGGCGACCCTGCCGGGGAGCAGGTCCGGGGCGAGACCCATGTCGAGAGCGCCAAAGATGTTGCCCCGCCTGGCCAGGGGGAGGATCCGGGCTGAGCCCGCCTTGTTGCGCACATAGGCGGCGACCGATTCGGCCAACTTGGGGCCATCCGCAAACGAGCCCTGACCAACGATCGCCACCACCCGGTCGGCGGAGAGCGCCTGCCGTAGCTCGGGATGCTTGCCTTCGGCGATCTCGTCGAGAAGCGCGAACCCGCCACCGGGCCGGTAGGTCACCTTCATGCTCGCCCGATCGTCGAGCCCGGTTGCCCGAGGGTGGATGACAATGAGGCGCACCCCCAGCTCCTGGGCGGCGCGACGCACCCGCAGATAGAGGGTGGGATGCTCCTCCTTCAGGTCGGGCCCCCAGAGCAGGATGGTGTCGGCCACGTCGATGTCGGCGATCAGGCCACGATCGACCGTGGCGGCGAGGAAGTGAGAGGAGAGGGCGTCGTCGAGGCGGGCATCGACATTGTTGGTCTCCAGGACCACCCTGGCGAACTTGGAGAGTGCGTAGGCATCCTCGTTGGTCCCGTGGGCTCCCCCGATCACCGCAAAGGCTTGCCCACCGTCCTCATCACGGATGAGCCCTATGCGCTCCGCCACCCGATCGAGGGCATCGGCCCACGTAGTCTCGACCAGTTCACCGTCCTGGCGCAGAAGCGGCATGGTCAGCCGCTCCTCCGAGTTCAGGTACTGGAAGCCGAATCGGTCCTTGTCGGACAGCCAGCCATGGTTGGTGGCGTCGTTGTCTACACCGACGAGGCGAAGAACCTCGTTCTGGCTGACGTGGACCGAGAGGCGGGGATGGGCGGTGTCGTGCAGGCCCGAGCTCTCCACCATCTGCAGGTCCCAGGGCCGGGCCCGGAACCGGTATTGGGCCGAGGTCAGGGCCCCGACCGGGCAGATCTGGATGGTGTTGCCCGAGAAGTATGAGGAAAAGGGGAGATCGGGGAACGTGTTGACCTCGGTGACGTTCGCTCTCGACTTGAACTCGATGAGCGGGTCACCGCTGATCTCGTCGGAGAACCGCGTGCAGCGAGCGCAGAGGATGCAGCGCTCCCTGTCGAGCAGGACCAGATCGGAGATGGGGATCGGCTTCGCGTAGTTGCGCTTGATCTCGACGAATCTGCTCTCCCCCGGCCCGTGGGAGAAGGCCTGGTCCTGGAGCGGGCACTCGCCGCCCTTGTCGCACACGGGACAATCGAGGGGATGGTTGGCGAGGAGGAACTCGAGCACCGCCTCTTGGGCCTTCTTCACCGTCGGGTTGCGGGTGTCGACCACCATCCCGTCGGCGACGTTGTTGGTGCAGGCGGTGATCAACATGGGGCCCCGAGGGCTCTGCACCTCGACCAGGCACATCCGGCACATACCGACCGGGTTCATCCGCTCGTGCCAGCAGAACCTGGGGATGTAGGTGCCGTTGTCCTGAGCGGCCTCGATGAGGAGGGCACCGGCAGGCACCTGATGGGTGTCACCGTCGATGGTGATGGATACGTGCTCGGTTGGGGGTTCACTCATTCGCGATTCCCCATCACTTCTGGGGGGCGACCCCCAGACCCCAGCTCGCCCCTCGCTCCGATCTCCACCAGCTGTCGGCGGTCACCTTCAACGGTGTCATGAGGCTTCACTCGCGCTCCGGGGAACCAACAACCGCCGCGCTCCACGTGTTCATTCACCTCGTCGCGGAAGTAATCGCGTAGTGCCAGCACCGGGGACACCGCCGACGGTCCGAGGGGACAGATGGTGGTCATCTTTGGGGGCCAGGCGAGACCAACGCTGATCCCATCCGAGACGTCGAGCAAGAGATCGAGGTCGACGGGGCGACCCTGGCCTTCCTCTATGCGACGCAGGATCATCTCCATCCAGGTGGTCCCCTCCCGACAAGGTGTGCATTGCCCGCAGGACTCGTGGGCGAAGAAACGCACGATCCGCTCGGCGGCGCGGACCATGCACGTGGTCTCGTCCATGACGATGACTGCGCCCGACCCGAGCATCGAGCCCGCCTCGGCACAGACGTCTTTGGTGATCTGGTCCTCCAGATGGATCTCGGGGATGAACCAGGGCGCCGAAGCCCCGCCGGGGACGATGGCCTTGACCTGCTTATCCCCGGGCACCCCCCCGGCGATGTCATAGATGAGATGGCGCCAGGTGATCCCGTGCGGTAGCTCGTAGTTGCCTGGCTTTTTGACATGCCCCGAGACCGAGATCATGAACGTCCCCGTGTCGAGCGGGTGGCCGAGCTCGATGAACTCCTCGGCACCCATGGCCAGGATGTGAGGCAGGTTGGACACCGTCTCTACGTTGTTCACGATGGTGGGCTGCATGTAGAGGCCTTTGGCGGCCGGGAAATAGGGTGGTTTGAGCCGTGGCTCACCCCGGAGCCCCTCCAGGCTGTTGATCAGCGCGGTCTCCTCGCCGCAGATGTAGGCGCCGGCGCCGAGGTGGACGGTGACCTCGAGGTCGTAGTCCGACCCGAAGATCCCCTTGCCCAGATAGCCCCTGGCATACGCCTCGTCGACGGCGGTCTGGACCCTTCGAGCCGGCTTGGGATACTCGCCCCTTATGTAGACGAAGGCATGATGGACCTCATTGGCGATGGCGGTGATGATCACGCCTTCCAACATCTGATGCGGATCCCGCTCCAAGAGCTGGCGATCCTTGAAGGTGCCTGGCTCGGACTCGTCGCCGTTGATCACCAGATAGGAGGGCCGGGCCGGCGCCAGGAAGCTCCACTTGAGACCGGCCGAGAACGCTGCCCCGCCTCGCCCCAGCAGACCCGAGGTCTTGATCTCCTCGACCAGCTCGTCCCGGCTCATACCGAGGACCCGCTTCGCCTGTTCGTACCCCGAGGTGGCCTCGTACCGCTCGAGCGTGTGCGAATCGGCCGGGTGATCGGTCATCCGCTTGGTCACGACGAGGGGATAGGTCACGTCTCGCCCTGCCTGCCGACAGTGCCCAGGGCCTGGAAGGCGGGATAGGGGCCCCTGGCTCCGTCGCCCTCCCTTACCGCCCAGTCGAAGCTGCGCACACCGCCGAACAGCTCCTGCATCTCGTCGGTATTCACCACGTCGGGTAAGGCGGTCTCGAGCCACCGGACCAGATCCCGGGCCTTCTCCGCTGTGACGCCCTCGATCAGCTCATAGTTGACCTGGACCGCAGGGGCGCCACCACAGGCTCCTATGCACTCGACGTGCTCTACGGAGAGCAGGCCGTCGGCTCCGGTCTCACCGTGCGGAACTCCGGACTCGTCCTCGACGGCGTGGAGGACATCGTCCCCACCGAGCAGCATGCATGAAATCGAAGTGCAGCACGAGATCAGGTATTTCCCGGTAGGTCGACGCTTGTACATCGTGTAGAAGGTGGCGACAGCCTGGACCTGGGCGGGGGTGATGCCGACCCAGCGGGCCACCTCCTCCATGCCCTCGTCGGTGAGATATCCCTCCTCGGCCATGGCCAGATAGAGGAGGGGCATCACGGCCGAGCGCTTCTGGGGATACCGGGCGATGATCTCCCGGGCCCGCTCCTGAGTGGCCTCCGACCATTGACTCATCGACGGCGGAGAATAGGTAGCACCGTAACGGCGGGCGAAACCCACATTCTCGATGCACGGCGCCCCCCATCGTGACGTACTGCATGGGTAATGCGCCAGAATCGGATGATGCCCACCCGTTGGCACGACGAAGATCCGGGCGTGCCCATCGCCGTCGGGCAATGTTCCAATGGCGAATCCGAGCCGGAACGGATCACACCCGCACGACGTGAATGGAGCGAACCGCCCGGGCCGAGGTGAGCCGTTCTTCCCTACCGGTCCACGTCCCCCATCACCGGGTCCAGTGAGGCGATGGTGGCGACTGTGTCGGCCATCAGTGAGTCGGCCATGGCGATGGGAAGAGCCTGGAGATTGAAGAAAGAAGGGGCACGGGTGTGCATCCGATATGGATTGGCTCCGCCGTCGGAGACGAGGTAACACCCCAGCTCGCCACGAGGTGACTCCACCGCCACGTACGTCTCGCCGGCCGGGACCTT
>JAICRU010000008.1 GCA_025937235.1 Acidimicrobiia bacterium | reverse complement strand
GCCGCCAGCGCCTCGCCCCGTGCCGCCGCCGCAGTGTCGTAGGAGACCGGGGCGCCATCGTCTCCATCCGCCGCTCCTCCCATGGGCCGGCCGCTGAACAGCCACATGCCCAGCCCGATGACGAGCGTCACCCCCAGCGCCACCAGACCTTCCGCCCAGTTGTTCATGCACCGGCAACCGTACCCATGGAGCGGGCAATCCTATGGTTACGCCTGGTATGGCGTCGGCAGTGGTGCCGGCATGACCCGAGAAGCACCGGAACGGTGCCGGGAGGAGGAGAGATGACGGCCATCGACGTAGCCCTGCTGCTGTTGCGGTTGTGGGCCGCGATCGTGATCATCGCCCACGGCGTGAACCACGGGAGGACCCAGGAGGGTACGGCGAAATGGTTCGCCTCCAAGGGCTTCCGGTCACCCGAGCTGAACGCCCGCATCTCGGCACTGAACGAGATAGCCATCGGGCTCGCCCTCATCGCCGGCTTCCTCACATCGGTGGCGGCGGCCGCGCTGGTGGCGACGATGTTTGTCGCCTTCTGGACGATCCATCGTTTTGCCGGCTTCTTCAACTTCCACCGCCCCGACGAGGGCTGGGAATACGTGGCGACCTTGTCGGTGATCGGCGTGGCATTGGCCATCGCCGGGCCGGGCCGGTACTCGGTCGACGAGGCAATAGGAATCGCAGGCAACCTGGACGAGTGGGTCGGCCTCGCCATCATCGCCGGCGGCCTCCTCGTGGCGGCGGGGCAGCTGGCCACCTTCTGGCGCAAGCCGACGAACGTCGGGAGCGCATCTTGAGGGTCGGCCCCCTGCCCGACGACTTTCAGTTCACCCGCGATCAACTGCATCAGCTCGCATTCTTCGCACTGGCCCCGGCCAGGTATGCGATCGAGGAGCGGATGGGTTTGCGGTCGACGCCCGGAGGTTTCGGGACCCCCGAGTACGACGGCAAGGTGTCGCGGATCGAGGGCAATCTCCTGGTGCAGGAAACCGCCGGAGAGGTGGCGACTCAGGTCATCACCACGATCCGGGCCGCGGCGGAGTTCTTCGGCGTGGCATACGACGTCGACTGGTTCACCGAGTTCAAGGACCCGCTTCCGGCCATGGAGCCCGACCGCCCGTTGCGCGTCGAGGAGGAGCCTGCGCTCGCCCTGGCAGATTGGTTCGCTTTCGGCTCCCAGATCCTCGAGACGTTGCGAGATGAGGCGAACGCCGCCGATGATGTTTCGGAGGTCCAACTGTGGCCCGAGCACTTCGACCCCGCCATCGAGATGGGCAGCGAGACCGAGGGGCGGCGGGCCAGCTATGGAGCGTCACCCGGGGATCGGGGCCATCTCGAGCCCTACCTGTATGTGTCGGCTTGGGGCGAGATCGACCGGGATGAGCCCTTTTGGAACGATCGATACTTCAACGGGGCCAGTCTCCCCTACGTCACGTTGCTCGAGGCCGAAGACCAGGAGCGGGTCGCCCTCGAGTTCCTCACCGAGGGTTACCGGCTCCTGCAACGCTGAAAGCTCATTGCCGGCTGTGCAGGCGATGATCTGCCGGATGGCCGAATAGCTCGGCGACCAGGCCGCGGGCAGCAGCCCTGACGATGCGGACCGTCTCGTCGTAGCCGGCCTCGGGCCCACCCCACGGGTCGGGCACCTCGTCGCTTTCGGCGGAGTCGTCGTAGGTTCGGAAGAGTCGGGCCCTCGCCCTCGCTTCCCGGGTGGGCGCGAGGTCGTGCAGAACACGCAGGTTGGCCCTGTCCATGGCCAGGATGATGTCGAACCGGTCGAAATCGGAAGGGGTCACCATGCGAGCCCGGCCGTCGATGCGCAGCCCCGCCCGCGCCCCGGCGGCGACACTCTCCGGATGTGGTGGCTGCCCGATGTGCCACGATCCCGTCCCCGCCGAGTCGGTTGTGATCTCGATGTCGGCCTCGGCAGCCGCCTCCCTGATCGCGGCCTCCGCCGCCGGGGACCGGCAGATGTTGCCGGCACACACCGCGAGGATCCTCACGTCGCCTCTTCGGCGAGCCGGGCCCGGGCCAGCTCGACGTAGCCGGGATCGGTCTCGATGCCCACGTAACGGCGCCCTGCCCTGGTCGCCGCCACCGCGGTGGTGCCAGAGCCGATGAATGGGTCGAGCACCAGGTCCCCTTGGTATGTGTAGAGCTCGATCAGACGGCGGGGCAGCGCGACCGGGAAGGGAGCCGGATGGCCGATGCGCCGAGCGCTCTCCGACGGGATCTCCCAGACGTCGAGGGTCGCCTCGAGGAACTCGTCGGTCGGGATCGTCGGCAGGTGGGGACGGCCTTCCTCTTCACGACGGGCCCGACTCAAAGCCCGATCGAATCTTCCCTTCGATGCGATCACCACCCTCTCGGTGACGTCACGGAGCACCGGGTTCTGCGGGGAACGAAACGAGCCCCACGCGCAACTCCCTCCAGCCCCCTTCGCCTTCTGCCAGATGACCTCGCCCCGCATCAGCATGCCGAGGTCGTCCTGGAGGATCGAGATGATGTCGGCAGAGAGGGATCGATAGGGCTTGCGGCCGAGGTTGGCCACGTTGATCGCCATCCGGCCCCCCGGCTCCAGCTTTCGCAGACAGACGGCGAGAGCGTCGGTCAGCATCTCGAGGTACTCGACATATGACGACGGCACGTGGCCGGCGGCCAGGTCTGTCTCATACTCCTTGCCGGCGAAATATGGGGGGGAGGTGACGATTAGGGCCACGGAGCGGTCGGCCACCATCTCGTCGGTGATCTCACGTGCGTCGGCGTTCCAGATCACGTCGATGGCGACTGGCTCCGCCACCCTCTCGTCGCGGGAGACGTTCGGCGGGCTGAAGCGGTCGTAGAACGAAGAGGAGTCGTGTGACTCCCGTTTACCGGATCCGAAATGGGTTGTGGCCGTAGCCGTCCGCCGCCTCGCCATGAGCGGGAAGTTACCCGCCACCCCTCGGGAGACCTCGGCATACCCCGATGCGCCAACTATGCTTGCAATTGCAAGCACCCGCTCATGACCATCCAGAACCAAGACGACGAAGTAATCCAGGTACCCCTTCGTGACGGGTCGGTGGCCGAGATGAGACCGGTGAATCCCGGTGACAAGGAACTACTCGTGGAAGGTCTGAGCCAGATGTCACCCCAGAGCAGGCGGGCTCGTTTCGGTTCGGGCATCTCCGCTCTCAGCGCCTCGGAGCTCCGTTACCTGACGGATGTGAACCAGGTGAGCCACGTGGCCTGGGGAGCGACCATCGACGACGACCCAGCCGGCATAGGTCGCTACATCGTCGATGGTGCCGATGCCGAGATCGCGATCACCGTGGTCGATCGATTCCAGCGGCGCGGTCTGGGACGGGCCATCTTCGAGGCGCTCGCGGCCACGGGACGAGCGGCCGGCATCGAGACGTTCCATTTCGTCGTCGAGCCGTGGAACAGGCCCGTCCTTCACATGCTGGCCGGGATCGAGGTCGTCGAGGATGGCGACGGGATGCTCACCGGCCGTATCGGAGTGGCCGACATACCGAGGGGCGCCCGGGAGGCCGAGTTCGTGGAGTTGCTCGATCGCGACCGGCAGCGCATGGCCGGACCCGTCTGACTTACTCGGCGCGATCGAGGTCGAGCGCGGCCGAGTTGATGCAGTACCGGAGCCCGGTCGGGTTCGGCCCGTCGTCGAACAGGTGTCCCAGGTGCCCACCGCATCTGGCGCACTTGACCTCGGTTCTCACCATCCCATGCGAGATGTCTCTCGACTCCTCGACCCGGTCGGGGTCCAACGCCTGATAGAAGCTGGGCCAGCCGGAGTGTGACTCGTACTTGGTGTCGCTGGCGAACAACTCCTCGCCACATCCGGCACAGCGATAGGTGCCCTCGGCCTTGGTGTCCCAGTATTTCCCGGTGAAGGCGCGCTCGGTTCCCGCCTGACGCAGAACCTGATACTGCTCCGGGGAGAGCTTCTCCCGCCATTCGGCATCGGTGCGGGGGATGTCGGCCGCCCTGTCTCTCTGATCGCTCATGTCAGTGTCAATCCACCTCTAAGCGAGATTGTTCCCGGGTGCCGCGAGATGATCGACGAGACGGTCGATGAAGACGCCGAGCGCGGGATTGAGCTTCGCCTTCGCCTCCGCCGCGCCGACCCAGCGGACCTGGTCGATCTCGGGGTGGCTGACGCCATTGATGAGGCACAGACCAGGCACCAGGGTGGCGGGGTCGAAGTCGGCCTCGACCCCGTAAGCCACCACGACCTTGCGCGACTTGAGGGTGGTCTCGCCCAACTCGATCCAGGGTCGGGCCGGTGCCGGCCAGCCAGTCTCTTCCTCGAACTCTCGCAACGCCGCCTCCAGATCAGACTCCTCCGGCTCCACGATGCCCTTGACGATCGACCACCACCCGTCGTCCCGGCGGGCGAAATAGGGCCCGCCTGGATGGGCGATCATGACCTGGATCTCACTGTCTGATCGGTAGGGGAGAAGACCCGCGGATCTCAACAAGGCCGAGGTTACGCTGGCGCGGTGACTGTGATCCAGGGCAGGGATCGCCTCGCCGATGGCGTGATGATGGCTCTGCCCTCGTTCCGCCTCCACCGGGATGAGCCGTTGGGGGCAGGGTTGAAGAGGCTCAGCTTGGAGGCAATCGACGATGCGATCGCGGTCTTCTACGACGGTGAGGACGTGTTCCGGGAGGCGGTCCACACCTCACGCAAGGCGACGAAGCGAATAAGAGCCTTGCTCCGACTGGTCCGCTCCGAGCTGGGAGACCAGGTATATCGGTTCGAGAACGTCTCGATTCGAGACACATCGAGACTGCTCTCCGAGGTCCGCACTTCGGCGGTCTTGGTCAATGGGGCAGAGGACATCCGTGACATCTACGCCCCGATCCTCGCCCCGGGCACCTTCGAGGAAGTGGTGGAGAGGCTGACCAGTCAACGGGACCGCATGGAGCAGAGAGCGATGGAGGATCCCGAGGTGGTGCCCCGCGTGGTGTCGAATCTGGAGCGGGCCCGCCAGCGCTATGAATCCTGGCCGTCGGACGCGGATGCCCGCCGCGTGTATGGCGTCGGCATCCGCAACGACTATCGCGCCATCGGCCCGGGATTGAGGAGGACCCATTCCAGGGGCCGTGCCGAGATGGTGGTCGCCTACCAGAAGCGGAGCCCCCAGGCATTCCACATGTGGAGGAAACGAGCCAAATATCTCAAACACCAGATGGAGATCCTCACCCCGCTCTGGCCCGAGGTCATGATCGGCATGGCCCTCACCCTCGACCGGATCGCCGAGATCCTCGGGCAGGATCGCGACCTCGCCGAGCTACTCGACACCCTGGCCGGACGTCCCGACATCTGTCCCAACCCCCTGGAACGATCGCTGATGAGCGCGCTGGCCGAGCAACGGCGCTCCGACCTTCAGACTGCTGCCCGAATCCTCGGCCGGCGCATCTATGCCGAGAAGCCTGATGTATTCGCAGCCCGACTTGGCGCCTACTGGGAGTCGATGGAGCTGGCTCGCGTCACCACCCTGGCCTCGATACCGGCCTAGGTCGACAGGTCGTCCGGGCCGGTAATGTCTGCTCATGGCCGACATGGGTCGCGTTCGAGTCGAACCTTGCACCAAGCGGGTTCGGGCGGTGTTGGGTGACGAGGTCGTGGCCGACTCCTCCTCCACCCTGCTGGTGTGGGAGGTGCCCTATTACCCCACCTACTACTTCCCATCATCGGATGTGCGCACGGAGTTGCTGACCGCGACGGGCGAGTCGAGGCGGTCCCCGAGCCGCGGTGAGGCTACCCAGTACATCGTGAAGTCGGGGGACGCACAAGGGGCGGCGTACTCCTACCACGACCCCAACATGCCCGAACTGGGCGACCGCTACGTGCTGGTGTGGGACACGATGGACCACTGGTACGAGGAGGACGACGAGGTCTTCGTGCATGCCCGGGACCCACACACCCGGGTCGACATCCTCGCCTCCAGCCGGCGGGTGCGGGTCGAGGTCGACGGGATCACGATCGCCGACAGCAACAAGGGGCGATTCCTTTTCGAGACCGGTCTCCCTGCCCGTTACTACCTCCCCAAGGACGACGTCCGCATGGACCTGCTCACCCCCACCGAGAAGGTCACGGAATGTCCTTACAAGGGGACTGCTCGGTATTGGTCGGTGACCACCGACGACGCCACCTACCCGGACCTGGTCTGGGGCTATGAGGATCCGTTGCCCGAGTCGCAGCGGATAGCCGGGATGGTTTGCTTCTACAACGAGAGAGCCGACATCTACCTGGACGAGGTCCTACAGGATCGACCGAAGACCAAGTTCGGTTGACCCGGTGCCCCGGTCGGCTCAGGTCGTAGCTGCGGTGATCCGGCCAAATTCGGACACAGAGCTACCCATTGCGCACCTCTCGGTCCCAATTTCGGCTCAGGTTCTGCTCACCTGGGCAGGATCAGATGGCTGTCCCCGAACTCATGCCATAGGTACCCGCACTCGAGGGCGGCCCGGTAGCTGTTGGCCAGGGCTGATCGGCCGGCGAAGGCCTCGAGCAGGTCGAGATGGGTCGACTCCGGCTCATGCCAGCCGGTCACCAACCCGTCTACGACCCCGGGCTCGTGATGCGGACCGATCACCAGGTCGGTCCAGGATCGGCCCGGGTGGGATACACCCCTGGAATCGGCGGTGGTCTCCAGGGCACGAACCACGGTGGTACCCACCGCGATCACCCGGCCCCCACTGGAGCTGGTGTGGTTGACCAGGGCGGCGGTCGGCTCCGGGATCTCGAACCACTCCGGGTACGGGTCCTCACCCGCCTCCAGTGACGACACGCCGGTGTGCAGGGTCAGGGTGGCAATGGCGACACCGGACAGGGTCAGCTCGGTGACCAGGTGCTCGGTGAACGGCCGACCGGCGCTCGGCATCTCGGCTGACCCGGGTATGCGGGCGAAAATGGTCTGGTAAGCCTCGATCTTGTACGGCCCATCGGTGTGCCGATAGCGGATCGGCCGGCCCCAGGTCGTCAGATACTCCGTCGTCGGCCCGGGAAGCTCCGTGCGGGCCACCCAGAGCCGGTGAGGTTCCCCGGCGCCGTGGGGGTAGGGAGCCAGCAACTCGAGCACGGCGCCGCCGGGCAGACTCAGACGCCCCGGCCCGATGCCCTCGTAGGGGAGCGAGGCGGCGCCAGACGGACGACGCGGCTCCACCACGTGCAATCCACCGGGGAGCCGGGTCGAGAAGTGGATGACCAGGCTCCGGTCGACCATCACCGCGGCGGGCAAGGTCGCGGAGTCGTTGACGACGACGAGGTCCCCGGTCGTCAGCAGAACGGGCAGGTCGGAGAAGACGTGGTGGCCGATCCCCTCCGGACCGGTGGTCATCAGACGCACCCGGTCACGTCTGATCCCCCTCGTCTCTGGCGGCCTGGTCGCCTCCAAGTCGGTGGGGATGGTGAACCCGTCGAGCAGATCGGCCCTCCGCAAAGCCGCAGGGGCGGGGCTCACGCCCCCACCTCCTCGGCCAGGAGGTCGGCGGCCCGGTAGCGGCCACTCGGGTGATTCCCATCCAGAAGCCGCATCACCGCGGGCACCCTGGTGGCGGGGAGGGGACGATCTGAGATGTCCTCTCCCGGGAATGCCTCCTGGTGCATCCTCGTGTTCATGTCCCCGGGGTCGAGCCAATAGATGGTGATGCCGGTCTCTTCGGCGGCAAGGACGTTGGATAGCTGCTCCAAGGCGGCCTTGGAGGCGCCATACCCGCCCCACCCCTCGTAGCCCTCGACAGCGGCGTCGGATGTGACGTTGATCACGGTGCCTCGGGTCTGCCGGAGGTAGGGCAGCGCGAGCTGGATCAGCCGGAGGGGTGCGATCAGATTCGTGGCGAGGACCCTTTCCAGGACCTCGACCGGATATTCCGCCAGCAATGGCTGTGGGCTGGGGCCCAGCAGGCTGGCGTTGTTGACCAGGAGGGAGAAGCCACCCACCGATGTAGCCGCTTCGACCAGGCTGCGTAGATGACCGTGATCGGTCACGTCACCGTCGAGGGGGATGACCCTGCCCCTCCCGGCCGCGTCGATCCGGGACGCCGCCCGTCCAAGGTCCTCCCCGTGCCGCCCATCGACTACGAGGTCCCATCCCGCTCCGGCCAGCTCCAGGGCCAGGGCGAGCCCGAAGCCGCGCGATGCCCCGGTGACGATGGCTGTGCTCATGATCCCAAGGTATGACACGGCCTCGTCGGGGTCATCGGTCCCCGGCCCGATTCGGGCTAGGTCTGCGGACCTAGGAGCCCAATTGATCGTCAGACCGTCAACGCCGGGCGACAATGGTCAGTGGTCGACCAGCCCGCTCTTGACGGCGAACAGGGCGGCCTGCGTCCGGTCGTCGAGGCCCAGCTTGCGCAATACCGCCGACACGTGGGTCTTCACCGTCTTCTCCGACACGAACAGCTCTTCGGCGAGACGGGCATTCGACCAGCCCTGGCCCAGCCCGGCCAGAACCTCACGCTCCCGGGCGGTGAGACCGGCCAGGGCCTCGTGGGGGTCACCCCCGGAGACGAAGGCGGACAACGCGGCGGCCGCCTCTTGGGCATACACGGTCCTCCCATCGGCCAACTCCCTGATGGCCTCGGCGAGCTGGTCGGGGTCGGTGTCCTTCAGCAGATAACCGTCGGCGCCGGCCCTGATCGCGGGCACCACCTCGCGTCGATCGGCGAAGCCGGTGAGGACGAGGACCTTCACCGAAGGGCTCCATTTGCGCATCTCCGGGATGAGGTCGGCCCCGGCGGCGTCGGGAAGATGGAGGTCGAGCAGCACGAGGTCCGGCTCGCCCGTGGCCAGCTCCCGCATAGCCTCGCGACCGTCGCCTGCCTCGCCGACCACCTCCATGCCGGGCTGGGTCTCGAGGAAGGCGCGCAGGCCCTTGCGTACGACGGGGTGGTCGTCGACGATCATGACTCTGATGGCCTGGCTCACGCCGGAACCTCGAGACGAACCGTCGCACCACGGCCCGGGGCGGAGTCGATGGTCAGGCGGCCCCCCAGACCCGAGGCGCGGTCTCGCATCGAGGTGAGGCCGAGCCGTTTCCCCCTGAAGTTCCGGGCCTGCGGCTCGAACCCTTGCCCATCGTCGCTGATGGTGACGGCGAGACCATCGCCGTCGGCCACGGAGACCGTCACGTTGTCCGCCTGGGAGTGGCGCACTGCGTTGGTGAGGGCCTCTTGCACGATGCGGAACACTTCGTGCTCTGCCCGGCCCTCCAGACCCGGCTCTCCATCGGCGAGCACCTCGATCTCGATGTGATGCACACGGCTGAGCAGGTCGGCCAGGCTCCGGATCGCCGGCACCAGGCCGTCTCGCTCCACATCGGGTGTCCTCAGGCCATCCACCACCGCCCTCAGCTCCGTCATCGCCTGCCGGGAGAGAAGTGCGATCTCGTTCAGCTCCTCGGCGGCCCGGCCCGGGTCGGTGTCGATATGGCGCGCCGCGGCCCTCGCGGTCAGGCTGAGGCTGAAGAGGGATTGGTTGAGGGCGTCATGCAGTTCCCGCGCCAACCGTTCCCGCTCCTCGGACATGGCGAGGGATCGAGAGTCCTCGAACATCCCGGCCGCTTCGATGGCGGCGGCCGCGTGCGAGGCGAGGAGGGCGATCCCGGCCTGATCCTCGTCGGTGAACTCGGCCGCCCCCATCTTGTCGGTCAGGTAGAAGGCACCGACCACTTCTCCTTCGCTGACGATCGGGACCCCCAGAAACGAGCTCATCGGGGGGTGGGCCCGAGGCCACCACCCCCGAAACCGCCGGTCCTTCTTGATGTCGGGGAGACGCACGGGCTCGGGGTCGTGCAGCATGGCATCGAGCATCCCGTGGGTCCGGGGGAGTGGTCCCATCTCCGCGACCAGCTCGTCGCTCATGCCGACATGGATGAATGCGGCGAAGGCGTCACCCTCCGGCTCGGGTATCCCGATGGCCGCGTAGGAGGCTCCAGAGATGTCTTTGGCGGCCTGCGCCAACCTGGTCAGCACGTCTTTGAGAGATCTTCCCGAGGCCACCGCCTCGGTGATCGCGGCCAGGATCACCTCCGCCGTGCTCTGCGACGTGTCCACTTTCGAAGGCTACCGGGGCCCTGGCTCGGGCCTGCCTGCCGTCTTTCCGGAGTGTGCCCTCTCCGCCTCTTCGAGCGAGTGTGACTCGGTGAGGTCCTGGTCACGCCGGGCGAGCTCGACCAGCTGGCGGTAGTACCCATGGAGGACGTCGAGGTCGTCCTCGGTCAGGGCTTCGACGTCGATGAGCCGGTTACTCGCCCCCTTGGTGGCTGCAACCAGCTCGTTGAGCTTCAGCTCCATGGCCTTGCTGTCCTTGTTCTGGGTCTGCTGGATCAGGAACACCATCAGGAACGTGATGATGGTCGTCCCGGTGTTGATCACCAGCTGCCATGTGTCGCCAAACCCGAAGATGGGGCCGGTCACCGCCCATACGACGATCACTACCAGGGCGATGAGAAAAGCCCACGGCCGCCCCACCGCATGCGTCACCCGCTGTGAGAACCCCTCGAACCGCTCGGTGAGCCCTTCACTCCTCGCCATGGCGCCTCCTCGGTCGTTCGCAACAGAGTCAACACCCGGCGGGAGACCGGGTGTCGACTCCGGAGGGACCATGGCGACCCAGGTGGGTTCCGGCTCAGCGGCGAGCGGCTCGCTTGTATTGGCGAATCGATAGCGGTGCGAAGATGGCGATGAAGATCACCACCCAGATCAGGGTGTACAGGATCGGGTTCTGCAGGGACCACACGGTCGGCTCGGGTGTCCCGGGTGGGATGTTGCCGAACAACTCCCTCGCCGCCTGGGTCACCGCCGACACCGGGTTCCACTCTGCGAATGTCTGCAGGGCAGACGGCATCGTCTCGAGGGGCACGAAGGTGTTCGCCACAAAGGTGAGCGGGAAGATCACCATGAACGAGGCGTTGTTGATCACCTCGACGCTCGGGACCAGCAGCCCGATGTAGGCCATGATCCAAGAGATCGAGTAGGCGAACAGCAGGAGCAGCCCGAACCCGGCCGCCGCCTCCCAGAACGAGGTCCTGATCGCCCATCCGACCAGGAGCCCGGTGAGGGACATGATGGTGATGGAGAGGGCGTTGTAGATGATGTCGCTCGAGGTTCGCCCGACCAGCACCGCCGACCTCGACATGGGGAGCGACCGGAACCGGTCGATGATCCCCTTCTGCATGTCGTCGGCCAGCCCGGCCCCGGTGAAGGTGGCACCGAAGACCACGGTCTGGGCCAGGATCCCTGCGATGAGGAACTCCCGGTAGGACCCTCCAGCCACGTCGATCGCCCCTCCGAACACGAAGGCGAAGAGGAGGACGAACATGATCGGGGAGAGCAGGACGAAGACCAGGATCTCGGGGACCCGCTTGATCTTGATCACATTCCGCTTGGCGACGACTGCCCCATCGCCCAGCGCGGTCATCAACTGGCTCATCGACTCGCCTCCTCCAACTCTTCGGGCCGATTGGCGCGTCTGCCGCCGTTCCCGGCGGCTGCTTCCTCCTCGGCAACGTGCCCGGTGAGACTCAGGAACACATCGTCGAGGGTGGGACGGCGCAGGCCGACGTCCTGGACGACGACTCCTCTTGCGTCGAGGTCACGCAACGCCTGGGTCAGGGTGCTCGCGCCACCGGCGATGGGAGCGGTGAGACCACGGCTGTGGTGGTCGATGCGGATCTCGCCCACCGCGAAGGTGGTCAGGATCTCGTGTGCGGTGTCGACGTGGTTCAGCTCGGAGACGGTCACCTCGATTCGCTCTCCACCCACCTGGGTCTTGAGCTGGTCGGAGCTGCCATGCGCGATCTCATGCCCGTGGTCTATCACGACGATGTCGTCGGCGAGTTGGTCCGCCTCCTCCAGGTACTGGGTGGTGAGGAGAAGCGTGGCACCCTCGGTGACCAGGTCGCGGATCACTTCCCAGAGGTCCACCCGGCTTCGGGGGTCGAGACCGGAGGAGGGCTCGTCCAGGAACAGAACCGGAGGCTCGGCCACGATGGCGCCGGCCAGGTCGAGCCGGCGGCGCATCCCCCCGGAGTAGGTCTTCACAGGGCGGTCGCCGGCTTCGGTCAGGTCGAAGATCTCCAGGAGCTCACGGGCCCGCTCCCGGGAACGGGTCTTACCGAGGTGATAGAGCCGGCCGATCATGTCCAGGTTCTCGAACCCGGTCAGATGCTCGTCTACAGCGGCGTACTGACCGGACAAGCCGATGAGGCGACGCACGCCCTTGGGGTCCTTGCGCACGTCCTTCCCGGCGACGATGGCCTGGCCCTCGTCGGGCTCGAGCAGGGTGGAGAGAATCGACACGGCGGTCGTCTTGCCCGCCCCGTTGGGGCCGAGCAAGCCCAGGACGGTGCCCTCCGGCACTTCGAGATCGAGGCCGGCCAGCGCGGTCACATCCTTGTACCGCTTGACCAGACCCGACGCCTCGATGACGTTGGTCATTTGTTCTCCTCTTGGTTTGGGGGTCCTCACTACATCAGACCTCTGACGGGTCCAGAACTCATCGGTCCTGGGGACGAGAAGCGGTCCGTCTCGGGGACGATCGAAGCACTCGCGCCGCTGGTGATCTGACTAACAAAGTATCGGCTAATGCGGACAGTTTCGGTCCGCAATCACCGACAGGGGGTGTTGGCACGATAGGTGTCAACCGATGACGGTGCGGCGGTATTTCTGAATCAGATTCGCACGCCTGCAGGGGCAATTCAGGATGTGTCTGCGTCCCGGTCGGTGATCGTCCATCCCGGGAATCAGGACTCACCTGGCCCTGGGGCCGATGCGACGCCCGCCCGGGTTGCGCATCGCCATTCCGGGGTAGTTTCGTGGCCATGTGTTACGACGGAGACTCGACGCCGCCAATCGACTCGATCGACGGCGGCTCCTCCGGTCAGGAGGACCTGGTTCTGACGGCATCGGACGGCAACAGGTTGGCCGCATTCGCAGCATCCAGCACCAAGAGCAAGGGCCCCGGCATCGTCATCCTCCCCGATGTCCGCGGGCTTCATCATTTCTATGAGGAGCTGGCGCTCCGCTTCGCCGAGCACGGGTATGACGCGGTGGCCCTCGACTATTTCGGTCGATCGGCCGGAGTCGCCAAGAGGGACGACGAGTTCCCCTACAGGGAGCATGTCCCCCTCACTTCCCTGGAAGGCGTCACTGCCGACACGTCGGCCGCCGTCGCCCATTTGAGGGACCAGGACCCGACACGTCCGGTGTTCACGATTGGCTTCTGCTTCGGCGGCTCCAACTCCTGGCATCAAGCTGCGGCCGGTCATGGGCTGGCCGGGGCGATCGGCTTCTATGGTAACCCTCGCCGGCCTCCGGCCGGGCCGATCGAGTTCGTGGACCGGTTCGCTTGCCCCATCCTTGCGCTCATGGCGGGAAACGATCCCGGTATCCCTGGCGAGGTGGTCGACGAGTTTCGGGAGGCATTGGACCGGGCCGACGTCGAGCACGAAGTGGTGGTGTACTCCGATGCGCCGCATTCCTTCTTCGACCGACAACAGGAGAGTTTCACCCGCGAGTCGGCGGACGCATGGGACCGAGTCTTGGAGTTCATCGAACAGCACGGCTGACTCGGGTTCGTAACATCGAGCGAGATGATCCAGCCTCCCGGCAGCCCGCTTCCCGCAGGGACGGTCACCTTTCTGTTCATGGACATCGAGGGCTCGACCGTTCTCCTCGAACAGCTGGAAGACGCCTATCCCGGGCTCCTCGGCGAATACAGGAATCTGACCGAGGAGATCGTCCGCTCCCACAACGGGACCGTGTTCGGTGCAGAGGGGGATGGTTTGTTCGCCGCCTTCGCCGAGGCCGGCGCAGCGGTTTCCTCTGCGATCGACGCCCAAAGAGGCTTCGAGGAGACGGCCTGGCCGGGGGCCGTGAAGGTCAAGGTCCGCATGGGCATCCATACCGGGGCCCCGACGTTGATCGGCGATGACTACACCGGGATCGACGTCCATCGGACAGCCCGGATCATGGCCGCGGCCTGGGGGGGCCAGGTCCTCCTCTCGGAGGCAACCCACTCGCTGATCTCCGACCTAGGCGTGGAAAGCCGCGAGCTCGGCCTCTTTTCCATGAAGGGATTGAGCCGATCCGAGCGGCTCTATCAGCTCGAGGCAACCGATCTGCCGTCTGGGTTCCCTCCGGTCAGGGCCCGCCCGCAGGAGGCTCATCTCCCCAAGGATCTAACAGAGCTCATCGGGCGTGAGAAGCAGATCGAGGCGGTCATGGAACTTCTCCGAGCCGGCACCCGACTGGTGACCCTCACCGGGCCCGGCGGCGTGGGCAAGAGTCGTCTGGCGATCGCGGCTGCGAGCCGGCTCGGCTCGCGATTCGCTGATGGGATCGGGTATGTCGACCTCTCCAACTACGCCGATGCTACCCGCGTCGCCAATGCGATCGAGGAGCAGCTCGGTCTCCCTACCGATCCGACCCACCCGGGGTTCGATTCCCTCTCCGATCATCTCGCCCCCATGGAATCGCTGCTGGTCCTCGACGGCTTCGAAAGGGTTTCCGACGCGGCCGTGGGTGTAGCCGACCTCCTGGCGCGGTGCCCCCACCTCACCATCCTCGTGACCAGCAGAGGGGCGTTACGCATTGGAGCCGAGCGCGAGTTCCGGGTGGAACCGCTGGGGTGGCCTGGTGATGGCGCCCCGCACGACGAGATTGCCGCCTCCCCCGCCGTTCGGCTCTTCGTCGCCCGGGCCCGAGCCGTCCGGTCGGATTTCATGCTGACCCCTGAGAACTCGGGTGTGGTCCGGGATCTGGTTGCCCGGCTGGAGGGCAGTCCACTGTCGATCGAGCTGGCGGCAGCCCGAGCCCGGCTGCTCCCGCCGGAGGGCATCCTGGAGAGCCTGCGCGGGATGCTCGATCTCGCGACCACATCTCCGGCACTGCCCCGGCGCCAGCAGAGCCTTCGGGCGACCATCGAGTGGAGTCACGGGCTCCTGTCCACCGCGGATCGGACTCTGTTTCGCCGGCTTGGTGTCTTCGTCGACGGGTGGACGCTGGACGCGGCCGAGGCAGTGGTTGGGGATGACGCGCCCGATGTTTTCCTGGGATTGGAGAACCTGGCGGCCCAGAGCATGGTCTCGGTGGACGGCGATGGCAGGATGAGCATGGCCAGCGCCATGCGAGAGTTCGCCGTGGAGCGCCTGGCCGAAGACGATGACGAGGAACAGACCCGGCTCCGTCACGCCGAGCATTTCACCTCCGTCCTGCTCCGCGCCGACCCGTTGATGCGGGGCCCGCGCCAGCGGGAGACGGTCATCGAGCTCTCTCGCGACTGGCCCAACTTCTCAGCCGCCGGCGAATGGGCCCTCGAGGCCGATCGGATCGAGTTGGCGGCCACCCTTTACGCCAACTCCTGGATCCTCCTCTGGCAGGGCGACCATTGGCTGGGCATGGAGTCGTACACGGAACGTCTCATCGCAGACAGTGACCGTCTCGACCCTCATCTGAGGGCGTTCATCTATTTCATCGCCTCCGGATATCGGATGGAGATAGGCGACTGGTCGAAGGCAATGGGCCTGGCCCGCACCGCCATTGAACTGGCCTTGACCGTGGAAGACCGCCAAACCGAGGCGTGGGGGCGTCTGATGCTGGCGGGCTCTCTGCAGTTCTCCGATCCACTCGACGTGGAGGCTCGCAGTCAGATCGAGGAGGCTGTCCATCTGGCCCGCTCTCTCGACGACCCCTTCCTCCTCGGTTACGCCCTCAGCTTCCAGGCGGGGAGGGCGACCCTCGAGGGGGACCTGGCAGCGGGGTTGGCGTATCACGAGGAGGTGCTCGAGATCGCCAAGGCCCTCGACATCGTCTCGCTGATGTCTCAGACCTACAGCCAGGCGGCGATGACCTATTTGACTGCAGGGGACGTCGTGCGGGCGAGGAAGAAGCTCGAAGACGGGGTGGAGCTACTCGACCGCATGCGGAGTCAGGAAGCTCTGGCGATCTTCCTCGATGCAGTGGCGTGGCTGGCCTTCGCCGAGAACGATCCGGTACGCGCCATGACTGCCCTGGGCGCAGCCAACGAGGCGAGGTCGAAGGTCGGCTTGACCCGCTGGGCCCTGCTCGCCGGGCTCCTCGACGCGGCCGGGGTGGCGGCGGAGACAGAGCAGCCCGAGCTGGCCGAGGCTCGGAGCGCCGGGGCCGAGATGAAGCCCCGGGATGCAATCGTCTATGCCCTTCAGCCTCATCACGAACTGGCCCTGACACGCTGAATGATGGAACAGGGACTCTCCGACCTCTGGACCTGTCCTCGTTGCAACAAGCGCTTCGTCACCAGGAACATGTCGCACTCCTGCGGGGATCACACTGTCGAGCAGCTCATGGCGGGCAAGGGGGAGAGAAGCTTGGGCATTCGGGGCCCGTCTCCAGGAGATGGTGGGTCGATGTGGCCCGTACACCATCGTTGCCAACAAGACAGGTCTCGAGTTCATGGTGCGGGTGCGATTCGCAGGGATGGATGCCGTCTCCGAGCGCGGGGTGAGCATGTCCTTCTGGCTGAAGGAACAGATCGAGAGGCCCCGGTTCCGGAAGGTGGCCCACTATGACGGGCGTGACTGGGTCTACTACCTGCGCCTCACCTCCCTGGATGACGATGAGGAGATCCAACGTTGGCTGTGCCGTTCCTACGAGGTGGGCTGCCAGAGGGCGTGAGCGCTTTTAGGCGCCGGCCGGAGGGATGTTCTGGTTGAGACGGAACAGGTTCCCCGGGTCGTAGCGCCGCTTGACTTCTCGGAGCCGGTCCCAGGTCCCACCTGGATAGGCCTGCCTCACCCTGGCCTCGGCGACATCGCCGAGGAAGTTGACATAGGCCTCTTCGCCACCCCTGCCCAGGGTCTTGGCCAAGGTGTCTACCCAGGCTTCGTGAGTCGTCCTCTCGGTTGGGTCCGCATAGGCGGAAGCCACGTTGATCATGATCGGCCGACTGCGGTGCCCATACGCGGTTGCGTCGTCGGGCATCCGCGCCACCGCGCCACCCATCACCCTGATCTGGGTGACGGCCATCGGGGCGGTCGACGTCTCCAGAGCTTCGAGGATCGCATCGCCGTCGGACTTGTCGATGTCGTCGGCGAACAGGTTCCGGACTGCGAAGGTGAACGGTGGCGCCTGTTCCTCTTCCCCTGCCTCGTAGATCCCGGCGTAGATGCCCGGCTCCACCATGTCGACGATGGGCGTGTCCAGGCCGCGGAAGGGGGCCACGACTTCCGCTCCGGTCTCGACCTCACCTGCGTAGACGAGGATCGAGAAGAGCACAGGCCGGCCGACCAGATCCTCGGGGAGGAAAGGCATTGGTGGCGCCTTCATGACGTTGGCGATCGTCGTCAGCTCCTCCGGAGCCGACGCGGCGAGCTCGACGAACGAGGAGATGTTGTCCGCCGTCGCGGGGAGGATCAGCATCCCGCCCAAGATTTCGTCCACCTCCTGGAGGCGGAACAAGAACCTGGTCGCCACGCCGAAGTTCCCGCCTCCTCCCCTGATTGCCCAGAAGAGGTCGGGATGGTTCTCCGAGTCGACCTCAGTCACCTTCCCGTCGGCGGTCACCAACTCGGCGGCGAGGAGCGAGTCGATGGTCAGACCGAATTTGCGGGACAGGAAGCCGGCTCCACCTCCCAGCGTCAGGCCACCGATCCCCACCGAGCCCGTGTCGCCGAACCCGACCGCCAGCCCATGCCGACCGAGAGCACCGGTCAGCTCTCCTGCTGTGAGACCGGTCTGTGCCCACACTGTCCTCTTCTCGTCATCGATGCGCATCTCTTTCATCGCCGACAGATCGAGGACGAGCCCACCATCGGTCACCGAGTGCCCGGCGATGCTATGACCACCGCTGCGAACGGCCAGCTCGATCCCCGTGTCCCGTGCGATCGACACGACGTATGCGACTTCGTCGGCGTCCGTAGGCCGGACGATCGCTGCCGGCTTGCGATCTATGCCGTAGAAAACCGCCCGTGCTTCGTCATACCCAGAGTCCTCGGGCCCGATCACCTCGCCGGTGAGGACCTGACCTAGCTGAGCGACGGACGGTGTCTTCGGCGTCTGGGACGACTGCTGCATGACAATCTCCTTCGAATTCGGGATCCTTACCGCCCGGCTTTCGGTTACCCCTTCCGGGTTACCCCACGTACATAGAGCGCAATCAGGACCAGAATCGATCGATGCTGATGTCGGGTCATCGGGCAGGGGGCTCATTCCCCCTCCGACTGGAGACGTAGAACGAGCGATCGGAGCGGGCATGGCCGAATCCATCACAACCGGGCGACAAGCCCCCTCCTTCGAGGACCTGGAGCCATACCGCTCGGAGCTGACCGGGTATGCATACCGGCTCCTGGGCTCGCCGTTCGAGGCCGAGGATGCTGTACAGGAGAGCATGGTCCGGGCCTGGAGGGCGCTGGATCGCTTCGAGGGCCGCTCCGCCTTGCGAACCTGGCTCTACCGGATCACGACCAACGTCTGCTTCGACATGCTGAAGGGACGGGACCGCCGGGCCAGGCCGATGGACCTGGGGCCCGCGTCGAGTGCGGACACGATGCTGCCGGCTCCACTCCCCGAGATCACCTGGCTGGAGCCGGCGCCCGACGGCATCCTGCTGCCTGCTGGTCCCGATCCAGCCGACGTCGCCGTGTCCCGTGACTCGGTGAGGCTCGCATTCGTCGCCGCCCTCCAACACCTGCCATCGCGGCAACGCGCGGTCCTGATCCTGCGTGACGTGCTGAGGTGGCAGGCCAACGAGGTGGCCGAGTTGCTCGACACCACCGTGGCTTCGGTCAACAGCGCTTTGCAGAGGGCCAGGGCGACCCTGGCGGAGCACAGCCCTGGAGAATCCGACCCCCACCGCCCACTCGATGATGACCAGAGGGCCTTCCTCCACCGATACGTCGACGCCTTCGAGCGCTACGACCTGGACGCCCTGGTCGAGCTGCTCCACGAAGACGTGGTCCAGTCGATGCCGCCTTACGGGATGTGGCTCCGCGGCCCGGAGCAAGTGACGCGGTTCTTCCTCGGCACTGGTATCGGGTGCCGCGGCTCGGTGGTTGTCCCGGCGGGCCCGGCCAACGGTCTGCCCGCATTCGGCCAGTACAAACCCGACCCGGGAGGTGGCCATGCCCCCTGGGCGCTCCAGGTGCTGGAGATGTCAGGTGGTTCGATCACCGGGCTCAACTTCTTCCTCGACACCGAACGGCTCTTCCCCCTCTTCGGCCTGCCGCTCAGCTACGAGAAATGAGCTGTCGCCCAGCCCGCACAGGGTGAGCAACTCCTCGAGCTCGGGTGTGGCATCTCGGAGACGAAGGACGTATCCCATCTGAACCACCGACATGCGGAGACGACACACGGCATCGACGGTCCCGAGATCGGGCGAGGAGACCGCTCCCATGTCGCAAGTGACGACTGCACGGCTGGAAGGGTCATCTGCAGGCAACGTGGTTAGAGACTGCCGACGAGGGGGAAACTCATCGGAACCGCCCCAGAGGAGGCACTCATGTTCACCGATACCAGGGCTTTCAGCGGGTTCTCGGTCGACGATATCCAGCGAGCCAAGGACTTCTATGGAGGAATCCTCGGCCTCGAAGTGACCGAAGAGGACGGGATGCTCGCCCTGCGGATACCCGATGGCGGGCACATCATGATCTACCCCAAGGACGATCATGAGCCGGCCACCTTCACCATCTTGAACTTCCCGGTGGAGGACATCGACCTCGCGGCCGACGAGCTGGCCGAGCGTGGTGTGAGTCTGATCAGGTACGAGCAGTTCGACCAGGATGAGAAGGGGATTTGGCGCGGTGAGGGCGGCCCGCCCATTGCCTGGTTCGAGGACCCCGCCGGCAACATCCTGTCGATCCTCGAGGACTGACTCTCAGAGTTGTCCCGAGCTGACGGGCCCGGAGATGGCCGACAGGTATTCCGGGTCGTCATACCGGGTGAGAAGGAATGCCTCGGCGTAGTCCGGTAGCTCGGAGCCCACGACGTGCCGGGCCAGCAAGTCGGCCGCTCCGGCCGCCACCATCACTCCGAACCCGGAGAATCCGACCAGGAGATGAAAGCCGCTGGGGCCGGCAGGCCCGATGAGGGGGCGATTCTCCCGGGTCTTGGTGTAGTAGCCCCCGTCCACCGTGGCTTGTGGGAGACGCTCTCGATAGGCGGACAGACCCGGGACCATCGTGGTCAGCCCTCGCAACACCACCTCCGGGTAGAGGGGGTCTGCCGGCAGAGGCCAGACCGGTTCCTCGACGATGCCGTGGTACTCCCACAGCCCGAGCAGGTAGGGCGAGTCACTTCCACCCTCGGGTCGGCCGTGACAGAACACGGGGAGCTCCCCGAGCAGGTCATCACGCCCCTCCGCCGATAGGGCCTCCCGCTCTTCGTCGGCCCAGTCGAGCTGCTGCGGATCGCTCCAGATGATCATCGGGGCCTCCCTTGGGACAACGCGGAGATGGTCCCTGCAGGCGACCTTGAGATGTAGCTCGGAGTAGAGAGGCAGGTCGAGACCGGCCATCGCCGCCACCGGGCCGGCCATCGGCCCCGCGGCATTCACGACGACCGGTGTCTCGATCGGCCCGTCTCCGGCCAGATTCACCTGGCGGACGCTTCCACCACCCGACTCGATGCCGACCACCTCGTCGACGACGAGCTCCAACCCGTGTGACCGGGCCTGGTCCAGCATCCACGCCCCGAGCTGTTGGGCACTGAACCAGCCGGCCCTGCGCACGTGCAAAGCGCCCACCGCCGCAGGGGTGATATAGGGGAAATGCTCGACGACCATGTCGCCTCCGACCAGGAGGTCCACCCCTTCCGGAGCACCGGCGAATCCTTCGCGGGGTGATGGCCGGTAGGGGAGCGGCCCGGGGTGGAAACGGACCGGGCCTGCCCCGAGGGTGGAGGTGTGGTGAGCGTCTTCGACCATCCGGCGAAAGCGCTCCTCGTCGGCGGTCACGAACAGGTATCCCCTGCGATTGAGGCCAAATACGTTTCCTGACTCGGTCGCCATCTTCTCCAGGAGGTCGATCGATCTGCTCATCAAGTCGACCATCGGTCTGTTGGGCCACCAGTTCCGGTAACACTCCGTCGACTTGTCCGAGGTCAGCGTCAACGGCGGACGTGGATCGACCATCACGACACTCCCCACCTCGTGCCGCACCGCCAAGTCGTACGCCACGGAGACCCCGGCGATCCCCGCTCCGATCACGACTACGTCGACGGTCCGGCTCAACTCGAGGTCGAGAGATGCTCCCGGACCTTTGCCGCCACGGCCGGGCCGGTATAGCCGAGCTTCTCGGCGATGACGGTGTCTGGGGCCGATTCACCGAAATGATCGATGCCCAGCATCAGCCCGTCGGTGCCGATGATGCGCTCCCACCCGAAACTGGCTGCAGCTTCCACTGCCACTCGTGGGGCCTCGCCGAGGACACTCGACCGATATACCTCGTCCTGCTCCGCGAACACCTCCCAGCAAGGCAGGCTGACCACGCGGGCCGCGATATCATCGCCCTCCAGCTCGGCCGCGGCGTCCAGGGCGACATGGACCTCGGACCCGGTGGCGATGATGGTGACATCCCCGCCGTCCCGGAGGACGTAGCCACCTCGTGCGACCCCGGCCCGATCGGTCTGGAGGATGGGCAGGTCCTGGCGGGTGAGAAGCAGCCCAACAGGGCCGTCGTGGCGGTTGAGTGCGATCTCCCAGGCTGCGACCGTCTCGTTGGCGTCGGCGGGGCGGATCATCCACAAGTTGGGCATGGCCCGCAGTGAGGCGAGGTGCTCGATGGGCTGGTGTGTGGGGCCATCCTCACCCAGGAACACCGAGTCGTGGGTCCAAACCCAGACCGAGGGGGCCGACATCAGGGCCGACAGCCGCACAGCCGGGCGCATGTAGTCGCTGAACACGAAGAAGGTGGCGGCGTAGGGCTTGAGCCCACCGTGCACAGCCATCCCGTTGGTGATGCATCCCATGGCGTGCTCCCGCACCCCATAGGGGATGTCCCGGGAGCTCGGGTCGGCAGCCGAGTAGCGCCGGGAGGTGTCGAGCACGGTCTTGGTGGAGGCGACGAGATCGGCCGATCCACCGAGGAAGCCGGGCACCTTCTCCGCGATCTCGGGGAACACCTTGCCCGAGGCCGACCTGGTGGCCATCTTCTCGCCGACGGTGAACTCGGGCCCATCCAACGAGACCGGGTCGGAGGAGTGGAGATCTTCCCAGAGGGCCCGGCGCTCCTCGTCGGCGCTCTCCAGTCTCTTCTCCCACTTGGCACGCTCCTCTCTGCCCCAAGCCATCGCCCCCTCGAAGAACTCGTAGACCTCCGCATCGACTTCGAATCTTCGATCGACCGGGTAACCCATTGCCTCCTTGGCCAGAGCTATCTCCTCTTCGCCCAGGGGCGACCCGTGGGAGGCGGCAGTGTCCTGGGCGTTGGGAGCCCCGTGGGCGATGTGGGTGTGACAGATCACCAGCGAGGGCCGGTCCTCGAGGTTGATCGCAGCCTCGAGCGCCTCGTCGATGGCGTCCAGGTCGTGGCCGTCGATCTCCTGGGTGTGCCACCCCTGGGCCCGGAAGCGCTTCCCTACGTCCTCGGAGAACGTGATATCGGTCGACCCGTCGATCGAGATGTCATTGTCGTCGTACAGATAGATCAGCTTGCCGAGCCCGAATCGCCCGGCCAGGGAGCCCGCCTCGGCGCTGACCCCCTCCATCAAATCGCCGTCGCTGACGAACCCGAACGTCCGATGGTCGACCAGGTCCTCGCCCAGGCGGGCCCGAAGATGGGTCTCGGCCATGGCCATCCCCACCCCGGTGCCGAAGCCCTGGCCCAGAGGGCCCGTGGTCATCTCGATCCCAAGCTTCTGATGGATCTCCGGGTGTCCCGCGGTGGGACTGCCCCACTGTCTGAAGTTCTTCAGGTCGTCCATGGCCATGGGGAAGCCACAGAGATGGAGCATCGAGTAGAGGAGCATCGAGCCATGGCCGTTGGAGAGGACGAACCGATCCCGGTCGGGCCAGTCGGGGACGTCCGGATCCACCTTCAGGAACCGGCCCCACAGGGTGACCGCTATCTCGGCCATTCCCATGGGCATCCCGGGGTGGCCGCTGTTGGCCTTCTGCACCGCGTCCATGGCGAGGGCCTTGACGGTGTTGACCGCCAGCCGCTCCATTCCGTTCCTCATGGTCGGCGAGGGTACCCGGGCCAGGCCCGGGTCAACCATCCCTACCCGGGACGGCACTCCGGGCAGGGCTCGAACCCGGCAGCCCGCGCTGCAACGGTTGTCTTGAAGTCGACGACGTTCCATTGCCCCGAAGCTCGGATGACGTGACAGGTCGGGTGGCAGTACACGCCGGTTGACGGGTCTGCCTGGACCCGGACGTGGTGCTCGGCCAACTCGACCAGATGCCCCAGATCCACACCCTCACGCCGCAGCAAATCCCACTTGTTGTGTGTGCCGCCCAGGGAGTACTCCCCGAGGTGCCCGTCGGAGCGCACCACCCGGTGACAGGGGATGATGAGTGGGATGGGATTGCGGGCCATGGTCGAGCCCACGGCACGGGCGGCGTCCGGGCGCTCGGCCTCCCGAGCCAGCCATCCGTAGGGCCTGACCTCGCCTCGGGGGATGGATGCGGCGATCCGCAGCACCTTCACCTCGAACGGCGTGCGGGACCTCAGATCGACAGGGAGGCGGCCGGGCGTGCCTGCCTCCATCGCCTCCGGGATGTGCTTGGCCCACTGGCGCGGGGGCTCGGCCCGAAGCAGCGGTCGCCCGTATCGGGAGGCGAAGCGGCCCTCGAAGCCGGTCGTGGCGAGATCAACCGACGAGACTCCTTCGATGTTGAAGGTGATCACGACCTCGCCCACAGGGGAGGCGTAGATGTCGTAGCCGTCGGCCAGTCCGGTGCCCAGGGCCACCCCTTCGGCAATCCCCTCGGGCAGTGCGCCTGCCAGCCCTGAGAGTCGTTGTTCGATGCTCATCGTTCTTGCTCCATCACTCGTCTCAAGTGTTCCAGTCCACGATGGATGTCTGCCTTTACCGTCCCTTCGGGTCGCCCGGTTGCCTCCGCGATCTCGCCGATGCCAAGACCCACGACGTGGCGCAGCACGACCGCGCGGCGCTGGTTGATCGTGAGGGCTGACAGACGCGCATCCCATGCTGCGGTATCGGGAGGCTCGGGATCATGGTCCCCATGGTCGGTCATCTCCACAAAGACCGGGCGTCGTGACCTGTTGCGCAGGTGGTTGCGGCCCAGATTGAGGGCGATGGTCCACAGCCAGGGCGAGAGCCGGAGGTCCGCGAAGCGGGCCCGGTCGAACTCGCTGAGCGACCGATAGGCCCGAATGAAGGTCTCTTGGGTGAGGTCCTCGGCCTCCTGGTGATCGCCGCATAGCCGTCGCAAACCCCAGTACAGACCGGGGCCCGCCCTCTTCACCAGATGAGGGAAGGAGGAATCCAGGTCGCGGGCCAGCTCAGCGGTCAGCTCATCCATCTCGAGGAAGAACCCCGGAAGAGATGCACCGGTTGCACCAGAGCACCGTACTTAGATGTGCCTCTATGGACCGGTCGCGGGTCGGGGCGATACTGGACGACGCGGAACGGGCCGCCTCCGCGGGCAAGCCGCTGGGCCCAACCGGGTTCTGGAAGGCTGTTGCCCTGGTGAAGGGGGATCCGGCCCTGATCGACGAGCATGCCGATCGGATCGCCCGCATCGATCGGGCAGCCTTCAAGACGTGGGCATTGCTCGTCGTCCCCATCTGGCTGGGCAACGTGCTTGCCATCGGCGCGACTCTCGTCGGACTGGCCCTTGTCGGCTGGTCGTACTACCTGGGCGGGATCGGAGCGGCGATCGCCTTCCTCTTCGGGTTCGGGATCGTCCTGGTCACCACCCACGGATTGGCCCACCTGACTGCTGGGACTTTCATGGGGATGCGTTTCACCCACTGGTTCGTCGGCGCCCTTCTCCAGCCACAGCCCGGTGTGAAGCTCGACTACGCCACCTACTTGCGGGCACCGGCATCCTCCCGAGCCTGGATGCACGCTTCCGGCGCCATCGTCACCAAGGTGATGCCATTCGCCTTCATCGGCGCCGCCATCGCCGCCGGTGTGCCGGCCTGGGTGCCCTGGGCACTCGTGGTCATCGGCTTGGGCATGATCGCTATCGACATCCTCTGGTCTACCAAGTCCTCGGACTGGAAGAAGTTCCGCCGCGAGATGAGGTTTCTCCCCTCGTAGGGAGAGGGCCGTCGTGGCGGGGAGGGGATCCCCTGCTCAGTCTGCGTCTTGATCGGCCATGGTCGGAATCGACCCGTCGGTCTGATGCATCGCCTCGTGGGTTATCACCAGCTCGTCGAAGTTGGGCGGGTCTTCGACGTCGACCGAGATCAGGTGACGGGTCACCGGGCCCCCGGCGCGATCGAAGGAGCGGGCCCGGGCGATGATGTCGGCCGAGGCGTCGTCGATCCTTCGGTGTTGGGCGAGATGCTCCTCCCATGAGCCGGTGGCGAAGAGCTCGGTCAGCCTTGTCGGCTCGCTCACGTTGCGTAGGAGACGCCATCGGTAGGCGCCGGTGCGGAGCCTCACCAGGCGGACCAGGTTCATCACGGCGGTGAACTCGTCGAAGTCCTCATGGTCGATCTTCCAGGTGTTGAGGATCAGGACGGGCCCGCCCTCCACCGCCTCGTCATGGGAGGGGACCGAGCGGTCGGATGTGAACTCCGGGGACTCGATCTCATCGAGGCTGGGGATCCGGAACAGCGGCACCAGCGCACCGAGGACGACGGAGGCCGAGCAGAGGATGGTGATGGCGGGGCCGGTCCCGACCGCGTCGGCCAGGATCCCGGAGATGATCGAACCGATCGGCATGATCCCGACGAAGGAGAAGCTGTAGAGCGACATTGCCCTGCCCCGGATCCACTCGGGTGCCATGAGCTGAGCCGTGGCGTTGAGGTTGGTGAGGGTGAGCACCCAGAAGGCACCCGAGAAGAACATGAAGATGACAGCTGCCTCGATGGTGGAGGACAGCCCGAGCCCGATTCCGACCAGGCCGAACGAGCAGATCGTCAGCACCGGGGCCCAATTCTGGAAGCGATCGATGAACCGTTGCCTCATCGCGGTCGCTACCAAGGCACCGGCGCCCATGGCACCGAGAAGGATGCCGAGACTCCCCGGTGTGCCCCCGATGGCCAGGTTGTGTCCGGGTAGCACCGACTGCACCACCGATGAGGTGATGGCGAATAGGGACACCAGGAGGAGCAGATTGCGAAATGCCCTCGTGAACCTGGCATAGCGGATGCCGAGCAGGATCGCCGTGCCCAAGGGGGCGGGATCCCTCTCCCGACGTTCGAAGGTGCTCATCACCATGAGCAGCCCGGCGATGACGAACCCGTAGGTGAGGGCATTCACCCCAAAGCCCACGGCAGCACCGAACACCGCGTAGATCAGCCCGCCCAGGGCGGGGCCCACGGCGCGGGCGACGTTGAACGCCGCCGACTGTAGGGCAACTGCCGATGCGATCAGGCCCCGGGGGACCATGTCGGGGAGCAGCGCCTGCCAGGTGGGTAGGTTCAAGGCCACCCCCGTCCCGAGCACGAACCCCAGCCCGAGGAGCAAGGGCGGTGTGATGACATCGGTCCAGGTGAGGATGGCCATCGCCAGGGCCGACCCGCCCATGATCCCCTGTGCCAGGAGCATGAGCTTGGCCCGGTCGAACATGTCGGCCAGGGCCCCGGCGGCAAGGCCGAAGAAGAGTAGGGGCAGCGAGGTCGAGGCGACCATCATCCCCACCCAGGTGTTGGACCCGGTGAGATCCAGCATCAGTTGGGCCGACGACAGGCTCTGGATGAACGTCCCGAACGCGGACAGCATCGATGCCACCCAGAGCGTGCGGAAAGAGCCGTATCGAAGAGGGGCGACCGCCGAGGTCATCGGGTACCAGGGTAGGCCCGGTATTTTCTCGTCGTGGTTCGCGATCTCGCCTACTTCGTCTCCGGTGACGCGGGGCCGGGCCCGGGCGTTCTGGTCCTGCATTCCTTCTGGGGACTGACCCAGTCGGTGAAGAGTCTGTGTGACGATCTGGCCGATCACGGGTTCACGGTTCTGGCTCCCGACATCAACTTCGGCGAGCACCCTTCCTCCGAGCAGGAGGCTCTGGACCACCTGGGCAAGGCCGATCCCAACCGGCTCGCCTCCTTGGTCCTGTCGTCGGCGAAGCTGCTCCACGAGAAGTCGACAGAAGGCCCGATCGGGATCGTCGGCTTCGGGATGGGCGGCTCTCTGGCGCTGTGGGCCTCGGTTCGTCTCGCCGATCTGGTCGATGCGGCCGTGTCCTTCTATGGCAGCCAGCAGATCGATTTCGCCGGCTCCAGGGCCTCCTACCTGATCCACCTCGCCGAGGAGGATGAATACGTCTCGGACGACGAGGCCGCCTTCATGGAGGCGACGATGCGTCTGGAGGACCTCGATGTCGAAGTGGAGAGGATCCCCGGGACCAGACACGGGTTCGCCGAGCCCGATGGCGCCACCTTCGACCCCGAGGCCCGGGATCGGGCTTGGACACGGACGCTCGGCTTTCTCGAGGAGCATCTGCGTCGGGAGGGATAGACGCCGACGGGCTAGCCGGGACTCACCGAGCCTGACCGCGCCGTTCGGCGCGCCCGGCTTCGTCGTCATGGCTAGCTTCGGCCGCCAGCCAACCGAGGAGCATGTCCGATGATGCAGGCCGATACCTATTCCCTGGGATGGCCGAGGTGGGCCCTGATCACCTTTGGCATCCTTTCGATCATCGCCGGCGTGCTTGCCCTGGTTTGGCCAGGTGTGACCATCCTGGCCCTGGTGATCCTCCTCGGCATCCAGATCCTGGTCTGTTGCGTCCTTCTCGTGGTCAACGCCTTTCAGATCGGGGAAGGGCGCGTCCTCGCTGTCATCTTCGGCGTGCTCGCTCTCATCGCCGGGACGTCGCTGTTCCTCCGACCGGTACGCAACCTCGGAGCGGTGGTCATCGTGCTCTCCGTCTTCTGGGTGGTCGGAGGCCTGATCGAGACCATCGAGTCGATCGTGGACCGAGGCCCGGGATGGGGATGGGAGCTCGGTTCGGGTCTGGTCTCGATCGGCGCCGGGATCGTGGCCATGGTCTGGCCGGAGATCACCTTGTTCGTCATCGCCGTCGTTGCCGGCGTGTGGATGATCATGGTCGGGGTCATGCGCCTGGTGGCGGCCTTTGGCCGGTTCGGCAGTGGCGCGGTGCCGCCACCCGCTCCGGCCTGACTGTTCGCCACCAGTGAAAGCCGAGCAACTGACCGATCCTGTGGTGTACCACGGTGAAGGGCCGGTGTGGTCCGATGCCTGGGGTGGTCTTCGCTGGGTCGACATGCTCGATGGCGATATCCTCTCTCTGGGCCCGGACGGTTCGATCGACCGCCGTCATGTGGCCGACATCGCCGCCATCGTCAGGCCCCGCCGTGGAGGCGGGGCAGTGCTCGGGATCGAGCGTGGCTTCGCATTCGAGGAGCCCGATGGCTCGATCCGCCGACTCGGCGATCTCTGGGACGATGACGACGTCCGCATGAACGAAGGTGGTTGTGATCCCGACGGTCGCTTCTACTGCGGGTCGATGGCTTACGACCAGCACCCCGGAGCGGGATCGCTTTATCGGCTGGACGCCGCGGGCGAGGTTGAGGTGGTGCTCGAGCAGGTGACCATCTCCAACGGTCTCGACTGGAGCCCCGACGATTCGCTGGCCTATTACATCGACACCCCGACCCACGAGGTCTCCGTGTTCGACTACGACTCCGATCGGGGCTTGCGCGGCCGGCGCACGTTCGTCGAGATCCCCGCAGACAACGGTGGCCCGGACGGTCTCGCCGTCGACGAGGAGGGAGGGATCTGGGTTGCCCTGTTCGGGGGGAGTGCGGTGCATCGTTACACCGATCGGGGAAAGCTGGACGAGGTGGTCGAGGTGGAGGCGCGCCAGGTGACGGCTTGCTGTTTCGGGGGGCCCAACCTGGATCGGCTGTTCATAACCACCTCGCGTGAGCGACTCGAGCCCGATGACGACCCCTTGGCCGGCTCGCTGTTCACCACGATGCCCGGTGTAGCCGGGCTCCCGGTCCGGGACTTCGCCGGTTAGGCCGCGTCCCCTTCCTCCGCCCAGAGCGATCGCATCAGCTCGGAGCGCTCCAGGAGATCGGGCAGCGTTCCGCGGTCGATGACTCGTCCCTGGTCCATGACCAGGATCTGGTCCGCCCTGGCGAGGGCGGCGCGTCGGTGGGACACGACCAGGCACGTCACATCGCGCTGACTGAGGAGCCGGCGCCACAGCTCGGTCTCGGTGTGCACGTCCAGGGCCGAGGAAAGGTCGTCGAAGACCAACAGCTCAGCGTCGGTGGCCAGCATCCGGGCTGCGGCCGAGCGCTGTACCTGGCCACCGGACAGCTTGACCCCCCTGGCCCCGACCATGGTCTGCTCACCCATCTCGAGACGCTCCAGGTCGGGCTCCAAGACGGCCAACTGCACCGCCTCCCGCAGCCGCTCTCGGGCCACCCGTTGGCCGAGGGCGATGTTGTCGGCGAGCGACTCAGAGAACAATCGGGGAACCTGGGCCGTGTAGGCCGAGCGGGGCGGAACGAAGAACGAGGCGAGGTCTTCGACCAGCTTGCCGTTCCAGCGAACCTCCCCGTCCGAAGGGACCAGCCCGAGGAGGGCGCGGACCAGGGTGCTCTTCCCCGATCCGATCTTGCCGGTGACCACGGTGAACGAGCCGCGCTCGACCTCGAAATCGACTCCCTCCAGTCCCTCCCCCCCGTCCGGGAACCAGTGGTTCAGCCCGCGCACCTCGAGCTTTCGCAGAGGATCGATACCGATGGCGGGCAGGTCGATGTCGGGGATGTCACCCACCAGCGGCACCCTGGTCCGATCGAGCAGCTCCTCGTCGGGGGCGTCGACTGCGAGGGAGCGGATCCGCTCGAAGGCGACGCCGGTCCTCCGATGCTGGGCGACGATGTCACCGACAAAGGCCATGTAGTCGGTCAGCCGGGGCAGATAGGTGAGGAAGAGGGTGAATTCGAAGATGCTGAAGGTTCCTTCGCTCACGGAGCCGGCCGCGGACAGCAGCACAATGGCGACGGTGATGGTCGACATGTTCCGGTTCACGCCACGAAGCACCTCGGTGAGGAAGGTGTCGGACAGAGCTGCTTTGTGTCGGGTCTGGTTGAGCCGGTGGAGACGGCCCAGCATCTGATCCTCGGCCGCAGCCAGCTTGATCGACTGCACTCCGGCGAATGTCTCCCCGATGAACCCGGTCACCCGATCGGTCGACTCCCGCATCGCCCGACGACGCTTTCGGATCTGCGGGCTGAGGGCCTGAGTGAGGATCATCGTCAGTACCAACGGCACCAAGAGGATCGTGGTGAGGCCGGCGTCGATGGACGCCATCACCACGATCGCCCCTATCCCGAAGAAGAGCAGGCCACCCATGTCCACCCAGTTCTCCATGTACTCGAGGACGTCGTCAACGTCGTCGCGGAAGGTGCTGACCGCCTGCCCTGGGGCCAAGGGCACCACTCGTGAGCCCGGGGCCTCCATCAGCCAACGGAGCAGGTTGCGCCTCAGCTGGAGGGACTGCTCGAGCCAATGGTTGATCCAGTGGATGTCGCCGAGCCATATGACCAGGTTCCGACCGATTGCGAGGACGGCGAAGATGATGGCGGGCGCCCACGCGGTCTCATCGACGGGACTGCCCTGGGCGAGCCGGTCGAAGACCTGTGCGATCAGGATGCCGAAGGCGAGCGGTAGGCCGTGGACGATGGTCCACATGGCGAAGCAGTAGAGGAATCGCCCGGGGCGATACCTGATCACCTCCCAGACCAGACCCAGTGTGCTCATGGCCGGGTGTCTCCCAGGATGTCGCCCCTGCCCGCGGCCAGCAGCGCTGAATAACGCGTGCCGGGATCGGCTGCCAGCTCATGGCGGGGCCCATGCTCGACGATTCGACCGGCATCCACCACCATGATCTCGTCGGCGAGACGGACCGTCTCCAATCGGTGGGCGATGATCACCACGGTACGGCCGGCGTAAAGGCGCTCCGTGGCCGTGGCGAGTAGAGCCTCGGTCACTGGGTCGAGACGTGATGACGGCTCGTCGAGTATCACCACGCCCGGGTCCTGGAGGAAGACGCGGGCAAAAGCGAGCAGCTGTTGCTCTCCTGCGGACAGACCCTGGCCACCAGGCCCGAGCTGACTATCGAGCCCGATTCTCCGGATCCAATCCCCCAGCCCGACGGCTTCGAGCACGTCGTAGATCTCGGCATCCGCTTGCTCCTCGAAGAAGGTCAAATTGTCCTTGATCGTGGCCTCGAACAACTGCACGTCCTGGGTGACGACGCCGACCGACTCCCGCAACGACGCAGAGTGGACACTCCGCAGATCGTGCCCCCCGAGGCGGACCACGCCATGGTCCGGGTCGTAGAGCCGGGCGATGAGACGGGTGATGGTTGTCTTGCCACCCCCGGTCCGACCCAACAGCCCGAGCGAGCGGCCGGGCGCCAGGGTGAAGCTGACATCGTCGAGCACTCCGCGGTCCTCATAGGCGAAGGAGACACGATCGAACTCGATGGCGAGTGCACCGGGGGGGAGCACTTCGTCGCCGTCGGAGATCGAGGTCCGGAGACGCCGGAGATGATCGATGCGAACGATTCCGCCTGCTGCCTTCTGCAGCTCCTGGAGCTCCTGTGTGACTTGCTCGATCGGCCGACGCACCAACTGGACGTACTGGAGGATCAGGAAGGCCGTGCCCACTGAGATGGTGCCGTTCAGGGTGAGCCACACACCGACGATCAGGGCGAGGGCATCGCCCGCCCAGAACGCGGTGTTGGCCGAGACCCAGACCAGGATCCTCTTGCGCCAGGCGTGGGTGGTCCGGGTGTAAAAGTCCCGCATCACCGGCACGAACCGATTCATGGTGAATCGACCGGCGCCGAGCGAGCGTATGTCATCGACCCCGGCGAGCCGCTCCTCGATGAAGCCGTAGAGCCGGGCCGACGTCTCCCGCTCCTCTTCGGCAGCCGCGACCGCGATCGACCGGAGACGGACGAGGAAGAGGACGACCCCGATCACGTAAATGGTGATCGTCAGCCCCATCGCAGGCGTCTCCAGCCAGCAGACCACGATCACACCGGTGAGCAGGATGGCGGCTGCGATCAGCCTGACCAGGAACCTGGAGATGAACTCGGAGAGGGCGGTGACGTCGCCGTCGACCCGTTCGATCATCTCGCCGGGAGTCGTGTCGTTGTGGAACCCCATGTCGAGAGTGAAGAGATGTTCGGTCAGCTCCTCACGGAGACGGTTCGTCGCGCTCCAGCCGATGTCCGTGCCCAGATAGGAGGCACCGGCGTCGAGAAATTGGTTGAGGATCCCTGCAACCAGATAGGCGATCCCGGCGGTGGTGAGCCCGGCTACGGCTGACCCGCTGATCGCGGTGTCGATGAAGTCGGCCAGGATGAGCGGTATCACCAGTTGCAGCCCAATCGAGCCGAGCAGCAGCACGCCCAGCACGGCCACCCGGCCCCGCAGCGGGCGGAGGTAGGTGGTGAGTGTGGCGCGGTAGGACGGGGCCTGGGCAGTCATGGGCTGGGCCAGACGGTATCCCGAAGGGCAGCTTCGGCTCGTGGAATTACATCGTGGCCGATGGGTGCAAGACCGGCTCGAAGCCATATTGCATGGCAGCGACGGAGGTGGGTGGGGTGAGCACCTCCACGGTTTCGCCGTGGGGCATGGGTCTGGGATCGGCCCAGCCCGAGAAGTCGAACGACATCAGGCGATCGTCGATCACCAACGAGGGGTTGCGACCGGAGTCAACGATGATCGTTCCCGGTGGGAGTAGCCCAGGTGAGGCTGTCCAGGTGATGCGGTCGGCAGCGCGCTCCAGGCCACGACCGGGCCGGAGCCGTTCCGTTGCCAGGAGCCGGTTCAACCGGGCAGCGCCCGGAGGAGGCTCGGCTCGTGCTCGGGAGACCGCCTCCCGATATCGGGCGTAATCGGAGCGCCGGCACAACCCACAAGGACGATGACCGGCCGCCAACGCGACCGCATCGTCGAGGAAGAAGAGCGGGGTCCATGTCCCCGGGGCATCCACCGGATGTTGCCAGCCTCGATATTCGGTGACACATGTGATCCAGAGGTCACCGCGATGATGACGGGCTATCTGACCGTGGTCGTCGACTAGACAGCCCCGGTTGCCGGTGAACAGACCCCGATGAGGGACGGCGTGGAGGTCACCCAATGGGTCGACCCGGTTACGACGCGGCACTCGGAGAGCCCGGTGGGAGGAACTCGATCACTGTCTTCACGGCATCGGGCTCGCGCCGAAAAGCGTCCCGCCAATCGTCGATCGGCACACGCCGGTCGATCATCCGCTCCAGCCATGAGTGATCGGCGGCAGCCAGGACACGGGCGGCCTGCTCGTAGTGCCGCCGGTTGGCGTTCACCGTCCCGAACATGGTCCGATTCTCCAAGACCATGTCGCGGGCGAAGCCGGCCGCTCCGGAGCTGCCCTCCCCGGCTACCCCGGCCAGGCAGACGATTCCGTTGGGCCGGGTCTTCTCCGGGGCCTCCAGCATCAAACCGGTGTCACCGGTGCACTCGATGACCACGTCGAACCGCTGGTCGATGGCGGTCAGCCCCTCATGCTGGTAGATGGCGCCCAGGTCGCCGACCAATGCCGGCTTGGTCCCGTCGGCCACCCGGTCGAGGACGTAGACCTGTTCGCAGTGGTCGAGGGCGAACAGGGCGGCGAGGAGCCCGATCGGCCCCGCCCCGGTCACCAGGGCCGTCTTGGGCTCCCAGACGGCTCTGGCACCGATGTGGAGGATGTGCTCCCATGCCTTGGCCACGACGCTGGCCGGCTCGACCAATACCCCGAGAGCCCCGGTGGCGGCCACGACCGGCACGGCGAACTCCTCGGGCAGGGCCAGCCGTTCTGTTGCGTAGCCGTCGAGCCCGCGTATCCCCGCTTCAGCGAATCGGCCGTTCTGGCACATGTCCCACTCTCCGACCGCGCAGGGCGGGCACGGAAGTGGATCTGGCCGGCGGACGATGGGCGCCACCAAGTCGCCGACCTCGAATCGGCTTCCCTCCGGTGTGCCTAGGACACGGGCCACTGCCTCGTGACCGAGGACGAGACGGTCCCGCCCAGGAGGCGGGTGGCCGAAGTCACCCTCGATGATCTCGTGGTCCGTGCCGCAGATGCCGACCGCCAGCACTTCGACCAGCAAGTCACCCGGGCCGGGCGCAGGCTCGGTCCGGTCCTCCAGGCGTAGCGAGTCGGAGGATCCCGGCTCGATGCAGACTGCTATCACGAATTCGCTGCCCGGTGCCGGGCAGGTCCGTCGGCCTCGGAGGCGAGGTTGTAGGCGGAGTCGATGAGGCCGAGGTGGCTGAATGCCTGCGGGAAGTTGCCCACCATTCGCTTCGCAGTGACGTCGTACTCCTCGGCGAGCAGGCCCACATCGTTGCGCAATGAGAGTAAGCCCTCGAATCGCCGCCGAGCGTCGTCGGCTCGACCGATCAGGCTGAGGGCGTCAACCATCCAGAACGAGCAGAGAAGGAAGGCCCCCTCTTCACCTCGAAGCCCGTCGTCGGTCTCTTCGGTGTCGTAGCGACGGATGAGGCAGTCGTCGATAGACAGCTCACGCTCGATGGCTTCGATGGTGCCGACGACGCGTTTATCGTCGGGCGGGAGGAACCCGACCTGGGGGATCAGCAACAACGCTGCATCGAGCGCCTTCGACCCGAAGGATTGGGTGAAGGTGTTGCGCTCCGATTCGTAGCCCTTTTCTTCGATCTCGTCCCGGATACGTTGGCGTAGGCCCCTCCAGTGGTCGATCGGCCCGTCGAAGTCCCATTGCTCGGCGCATTTCACCGCCCGGTCGTAGGCAACCCAGCTCATCAGCCGGGAATGGGTGAAGTCCTGGGACTCGCCCCGGATCTCCCAGAGGCCATGATCGGGACGGGCCCATTTCCCCTCGAGATTCTCGAGGAGGAGCTTCTGCAGGTCCCAGATGGTGGCCTCGTGGTCCATCCCCATCCGCCGGGCGACGTAGATGGCATCCATGAGCTCGCCATAGACGTCCACCTGAAGTTGGGAATGGGCGGCATTCCCGATGCGGACCGGCCGGGAGCCCTCGTAGCCTGCCAGCCAATCCAGCTCCATCTCGGGGAGGCGGCGCTCCCCGGCCACCCCGTACATGATCTGGAGATCCTCCGGGTCCCCTGCCACGGCCCGGAGTAGCCAGTCACGCCAGGCCAGGGCCTCCTGCCTGTGCCCCGCCGTCATGAAAGTATCGAGGGTGAAGGTGGCGTCACGAAGCCACACGTATCGATAGTCCCAGTTACGTTCGCCGCCGATGACTTCTGGCAGGGAGGTGGTGGGCGCGGCGACGATGCCTCCTGTGGGCGCATACGTGAGGGCCTTCAGGGTGATCAGGGAGCGGTCCACGGCCTCCTCCCAGTCGCCGCGGTATGTGTTGGCATCGGTCCACTCACGCCACCACTTCTCGGTGTCCTCCACAGCCTGTTCGACCTCGACATGGTCGGGCGGGGGCCGATGCGAGGGGTGCCAGGTGAGCACGAACGGGACCCGGTCGCCCTTGCTCACCTTGAATTCGGCCACGGTGCTCAGGTCCTCTCCATGGTGCTCCATCGGTGTTTCGAGGGTGAGGGCGTCCGGGCCACCCACCGCCTGGAGTCTCCCGTCCAGCCGCGTCGCCCAAGGGACCAGGTGGCCGTAGTCGAAGCGGATGGTGAGGTCCATCCGCATCTGCACCGTTCCACTGATGCCCTCGACGACTCGAACGACATCGGCGTTGTTGCGGTCCCCGCGGCCGCGGATCGGCATGAGGTCGACGACGCGGACCGTGCCGCCATCGGCTGCCATCTCCGTCTCCAAGACCAGCGTGCCGGGTCGGTACTGCCTTCTGACACGCTTCAGGGCTCCGGCCGGGGCGATCCGCCAGCGCCCGTTGCCCTCGTCACCGAGGAGGGAGGCGAGGCAGGCACCGGAGTCGAAGCGGGGCAGGCAGAGCCAGTCGATCGAGCCGTCCCGGCTGACCAAGGCCGCGGTCTCGGTGTCGCCGATGATGGCGTAGTCCTCGATGGGCCTGCTCATCCCGGTCGAGCCTAGGTGAGTGTCAGCCCCATTCCTCGGGCGGGTCGAGCCTCCCGGTCATGAATTCGTAGTACTCGTGGAGGCGGCGGCACCGGCCGTCGTCGGCGAAGTCGAGGAGCAGGCACCCGGGCAGGGTCACGTCGGCGCCCTCGTTGTTCATCGTCGTCCAGAACTCGACCGACACCCGTTGGCCGTCCACTATGGGCCTACCCATCCGCACCTGGATGTCGCTCTGCGTCGAGGTCACCGAGGTCCAATAGGCGACGATCCCCTCGTGACCGGAATGAGGCTCCTCGAAGATGTTCGAGCGATATGTGGCGTCTTCGGTGAAGAGGCCCGCCGCCTTGGCGGCGTCGCTCTCCTCCCACGCCTGTCGATACGTCTCCACCCAGGCACTCACGTCGGTCATTTGGCTCCTCGCTCTCCGGTTGGGCTGTCCCAGGCTACGACGTGATCGTGTCACACCGGTACGGTTCGGTCATGGGTAGGCAGGAGAAAGCCGCGACGATGGCCCCCCTCCTGCGGGAGCTCGAGGCGCGGTGCCGGCACGAGGGGCGCACACCGATCGAGGTCGTGGCGCCGTTCACCCTGGATGTGATCGGACGGGTCCCACAGGCGACCGAGGACGATGTCCGCGCGGCCGCCATCGAGGCTCGGGCGGCCCAGTCGGCATGGGAGGCGCTGGGAGCCGAGAGGCGTGCCCGGATCCTGCTGGGCTTCCACGACCTGCTCCTCGACCACGTGGACGAGGTGACCGACCTCGTCCAGCTGGAGGGGGGCAAGGCCCGAATGGATGCCTGGAAAGAGGTCGTCGACACCATCGGAGTCACCCGATACATCGCCAATGTGACACCCGGCGCCACCAGGCGGCGCCGTCGCCAGGGGGCCATGCCTCTCTTCACCAAGACGCTCGAGTTCAGACACGCCAAGGGCGTCGTGGGCTTCATCAGCCCCTGGAACTACCCATTCATGCTGGCCATCAGCGACGCCATCGCGGCTCTGGCCACCGGCAACGCGGTGCTCATCAAGCCCGACGGCAACACCCCCTTCTCGGCCTTGCTCGGCGCTCGACTTCTCGAAGAAGCGGGGGTGCCGGAAGGGCTGATCCAGGTGCTCACCGGCGCCGGGGAGCCGATCGGGGAGGTGTTCGTCGATTCGGTCGACTACGTGATGTTCACCGGCTCCACCGAAGTGGGACGGCTCATCGGCGAAATGGCTGGGCGCCGTCTCATCGGCTGTTCCATGGAGCTGGGCGGGAAGAACGCCGCCATCGTCCTCCCCGACGCCGACATCGGGAGGACCGTGCGAGAGCTGGCCGCAGGGAGCTTTGCCAATGGCGGACAGACCTGTGTCTCGATGGAGCGGGTCTACGTCCATGACTCGATCGCGGAGGAGCTCACCCGAAACCTGACCGAACACGTCGCCGGGCTTTCGATCACTTCGGGATTCGACTTCTCGAGCGAGCTCAGCTCCCTGATCGATCAGGAGCACCTGGACCGGGTTCAGGCCCACGTCGACGATGCCGTGGCCAAGGGTGCCAACGTCCTCACCGGCGGCAAGCCCCGCCCCGAGGTCGGACCGCTCTTCTACGCACCGACGATCCTCACCGGGGTCACCGAGGAGATGGCGATGTGTCGTGAGGAGACCTTTGGCCCGGTCATCGCCATCTACGGCTATTCCGAGCTCTCCGAGGCGATCGAGAGATCGAATGATTCGGAGTTCGGGCTTCATTTCAGCCTGTGGACCTCCGACACCGGCAAGGCGGTCGACATAGCGGTCGAACTGGAGGCGGGCTCTGTCACCGTGAACGACGGCCTCGTGGCGAGCTGGGGCTCACACGACGCCCCGATGGGGGGGATGAAGTCCTCAGGGTTGGGGCGACGTCATGGGCTGGACGGGATCCTCAAGTTCACCGAGCCACAGACCGTCGCCATACAACGGCTCATCCCGGCCTATTCGCCTTTTGGTGGGATCGCCCCGGAGCGTTACACCCGGATGGTCGAGACGCTCACCAGGGTGTTCAAGCGCCTGCCCTGGTACAAATGACGCGACGCAGGACGGAGAGCGAGAATCTCATCTCTCCGACATCTCGGCCAGATCGGCCTCCAGGGTGTCGCGCTCTCCGGGGTCCTCGATCTCGGTCAGCTTCTCCTTGGCTGCCTCGAGGTGCTGGGTGAACATCTCGATGTCGTCGACTTCGGCCGCGGCCCGGGCGATGGCCTCGTGGGCGAAACCGGTGACAAAAGCGTCCAGGTCGTGGTCGAGGCAGATCGCCAGCGATCGCTCCCCGAAGCGGAGGGCGAGATCGGCGTACCCGAGCACTGCAGCCACCCGGGAGACTTGCCAGTCGGCGATGGCCTGATTGCGGGGGGTACCGACCTGGTACCAGTGATAACGCTGGGCGAACGCGGCGGCCAGCATCGCCTCCTCGTCCTCACGGTTGGGGTCGGCGAGATCGAGCAGGGCCCAGGCCTCGTTGAAGGCTCGAGGGGCGAAGGTGTGATGCCAGATCGCCAGGTCGGCATCTGCCGGATTTTCCATGGCCTCGGTCATATTTGTGATTCCGCCGGGTTGGGAAACCAGCGGAGACCCTCCGCCGCCGCTCCCAGGTCGGGCGTCGCAATGGCGGTGTCCGGCTCCTCCGCCAGGATTCGCTTCGCCGCTGCCAGATAGGAGTCGAGATCGCCCAAGGGTGCCGTCAGCGGTGGTTCCGCTCCATTGCCGGCAAAGTCGAGGTCGCTCAGCGAGGTGGGTGGTCTGGGCAGGCCGTCGCGATGGCGCCACAGTGCCGTCCCCGGCTCGTATCCGTACTGGGGGAGAAGCCGCCATCCCTGATCGGCGACGAGGTGGACCGCCTCCAGGATGTAGGCGAACTCCTCCTCGGCGATGAAGTAGTTGAAGTTCACCCTGACCCAGCCCGGTTTGATCACCTCGCATCCGTCGGCCACGAGCTCTTCGATGCGCGCGCTCGTCTCCAGGTCGATGCCGAGAAGACGGTGGCCGTAGGGACCGGCGCACGAGCACCCGCCCCGAGCCTGGATCCCGAAGACGTCGTTCAGGACCGCCACCACGAAGTTGTGATGGAGGGTGCGGTCGCCGTGACGGATGACGAAGCTGACTATGGACAGACGCTCCGCCTCGGGGTTCCCCAGGATCTCGATGCTGGGGTTGCGTGACCACGACTCGATGGCGCGGCGGATGAATTCGTGCTCCAGGTGGCGGATGGTCTCCACTCCGACGGCATCCTTCAACCGAAAGGCGAGGCCGGCGCGGATCGATTCGATGATCGCCGGGGTGCCGCCCTCTTCTCGGTGCTCGGGATCGGTGACATAGAGATGATGATCGGGAGAGACGTAGGAGACAGTGCCCCCGCCCGGGACGACGGGGACCTCGTTGCGCAGGAGGTCGCGCCGGATCACCAAGACACCGGGCGTGCCCGGCCCCCCGATGAGCTTGTGGGGCGAGAGGAAGATGGCGTCCAGGTATTCGCCGCTCGACGAGGAGCCCACGTCGATCTCCAGATACGGGGCCGACGCGGCGAAGTCCCAGAATGACAATGCGCCGTGCTCGTGGAGCAGACGGGCGATGGCCGAGGTGTCAGAGATGATCCCGGTCACGTTCGAGGCAGCCGAGAAGGACCCGATGAGCAGGGGTCGCCCGGCCTGCTCGACCAGCTTCGCCTCCAGCTCGGAGAGGTCGATGTGGCCGTCGGCATCCTCTCTGATCTCGATGACGTCGGCGATCGACTCCCGCCAGGGAAGCTCGTTGGAATGGTGCTCGTAGGGGCCGACGAAGACCACCGGCCGCTCTGCTTCGGGGATCGACTCTTCCAGGCGGTATGCCTCGTTCAGGCCTCTCGGGATTCGGATGCCGAGAAGACCGACCAATCGATCGACGGCGCCGGTGGAGCCGCTCCCGGCGAAGATGACGGCGTGCTCCTCCCGGCTCGCTCCCACGGCGGCGCGGATGATCTCCCTCGCCTCCTCCCGGAATCGGGTGGTCTGCAGACCGGTGCCCGAGGTCTCGGTGTGAGTGTTGGCATAGAGGGGGAGCACCTGTTCCCGGATGAAGTCCTCGATGATGGCCAATGACCGGCCCGAAGCGGTGTAGTCGGCGTAGGTCACCCGGCGCAGGCCGAATGGGGTGTGCACCGCGGTGTCCTTCCCGATCACCGCCTCTCTCACCGTCTCCACCAGTTCCATCGCTCGCCTTTGCAGGATGATCCACAAGACTAGGAAGACGATGAGGGATGAGACCACGGTCGACGTCGGCGCCGAGGCGATCCGCATCTCCAGCCCGGACCGTGTGATCTTCCCCGCCCAGGGCTGGACCAAGCTCGACGTGGCCAATCACTTCGCACTCGTCGCTGAAGGAGCCATCCGTGGCTTGTTCGGCCGTCCCACCATGTTGAAGCGTTACATGGGCACGGTCGACGACGACCCCATCTACCACAAGCGCGCCGCCAAGAACACACCCTTCGAGACGGTGCAGATCCGCTTTCCCTCGCAACGGCCGGGGATGATGAATGTGCCTCGCACCGAGGGGGACATCGTCCGGCTGGTCCAACTCGGCTGTCTCGACTTCCATCCCTGGCCGGTCAGGGCCGAGGACATCGACCATCCCGACGAGCTTCGTTTCGATTTCGACCCCACACCCGGCTTCGACTTCGAGAGGGTGAAGGAGGCTGCGCTGGGCATGCGCACACTTCTCGAGGAGCTGGGGCTGACGGGGTGGCCCAAGACCTCGGGGAGCCGTGGAGTCCATGTCTATGTGAGGATCGAGCCATTGTGGGACTTCTTCCAGACCCGCCGCGCCGTCCTCGCCGCGGCGCGTGAGTTGGAGCGCCGGATGGATGGGCTGGTCACCACGAAATGGTGGAAGGAGGAGCGCAACGGTGTGTTCATCGACTACAACCAGAACGCCCGGGACAAGTCGGTCTGCTCCGCGTACGGCGTGAGGCCCACCGGGTTCGTCTCGGCCCCGATCACGTGGGACGAGTTGCCCGACGTGGCCATCGAGGACTTCCCGCTTGGCGCCTTCGGCGAGCGGTATCGGGCCGTTGGCGACCTGACCGCCGGCATCGACGAATCGGCGGGGCGGATCGACACCCTCATGGAGTGGGTCGTCCGCGACCAGGAGAACGGCCTCGGGGACGCCCCCTGGCCACCTCACTATCCCAAGATGCCCGACGAGCCACCCCGCGTCCAACCCTCCAAGCAGCGACGGCCCACCGAGGACTACTGACCCCCATCGGCCTACAGCGCGTCGCGTCGGCGCAGGGCCCAGGTGAGGACGACCAGGCCGAGGACGAGGACACCGGCCAGTTTGGCCACACCGCCGCCAACGCCAGGGGTGACCGGACTCATCGCTTCCTGTGCAAACTCCCCGAACCCGTCCTCCAGGCCGGCGTAGATCGACAGGGAGATCCGCCAGATCGAGAGCTGGGCCAGGCCCTCCACCGCGAAGGCGAGGATCGTCTCCAGCACGAGGATGTAGCCGAGGCCGACGAGGAGTGCACGGGGAACCAGGTACCCGAGTGGCACGAAGATGGCGGCATAACCGAAGCCGGCGGCGACGAACAGCGATAGAGACCGAAGCGCCGTGTCGAAGTCGCCCCCCACGGCGAGAAGGGCGATCGCCGAGGCGGCCCAGCCTCCGATCCCTATCACAAGCGCCGCCGCCGTGCCAGCGACGAGCGACTGGATCGCCATCGACAGCCTGGACAGTGGCCGCATGTAGATGTAGGGGAGCGTCCCACTGTCACGCTCGTCGCGCAGGGTCGCCGTGGTGAGGATCAGTGCGGCGATGGCGAATGTGTAGCCGACACCGGCCAGGACATCGCTGTAGATGGCGGTCAGGTCTTCTTCGTCGGCGTCGAAGGCCGAGAGCCAGAACACCAGCCCGGGCACCGCGGAGAGGGCGAGGAGGCCGATCACCCGGCTCCGCCGCATGATCCGCCGGTAGAGATGGATGGCCAACGTCATCAGCGTCCCTCGACCAGGTAACGGAACACCGACTCCAGCGACTCGTCGACGGGCTCGACTTTGGTGATGGGGATCTCTTGTTCGATCGAGATGGCGGGGAGGCGCCGGGCCAGACCAGCGGCGTCTGACGTCTCGACATGAACCGTGTCACCGTCCACCTGGACACCGAGCACGTCCGGGCCGGCGATCAACGCCGCGGCCAGCTTCCTCGGATTGCCGGTGTCGACATAGATACGACGGGGCTTGTCGGTCATCGCCGCCCGGATCGTCGCCACGTCGCCGACCGCGGCGAGACGCCCGTCGACCATCGCCACCACCCGGTCGGAAACGCGTTCCACCTCGGTGAGCACGTGGGAGGAGACCAGCAGTGTCTTCCCCTCCGTCCCGAGACGCTTGAAGAGGGTTATCAGGTGTGCCCGCTGCACCGGGTCGGCGCCGTTCAAGGGCTCGTCGAGGAGGAGGATCTCAGGATCGGACACCAGAGCGGCCGCCACCTTGGCTCTCTGACGCATGCCCTTGGAGAAACCGCCGAGGGCCCGGTCGGCCGCCTCGGTCAGGGCCACCGTCTCGATCACGGAGCGAGCCCGATCGATGGGATGATCGATCTTTGCCAGCTTGGCAGCGAGCTCGACGAACTCGCGCCCGGTGAGCCGGTCGTACACCGACTCGTCCTCCGGCACCAGAGAGATCCGGCGATATATGTCGGTGTCCTTCCTGGGGTCGATGCCGAGGATGCGCACTTCCCCCTGTGAAGGGCGCTGCAGCCCGGCGATGACACGCAGCAGAGTGGTCTTGCCGGCGCCATTGGGCCCGAGGAGCCCCGTGACCCCGGGTCGGAAGGTGATGGTCAGTTCGCTCACCGCCACCTTCAGCCCGAACCATTTCGACAGGTTGGTGACAACGACGGCGTCGGTCACGCCAGCCTCCGATAGCGGTAACGGACAAACAGAGCCGATGCGACCGCCAGTGCGACGATTGCGACGACCGACACCCAGACCTCGAACCCGGCCTGTTCGGGGGCGTAGGCCACGGTGTCCCCGAAGAAGTGGTCCCTGACGATCCTCGGGTGATGGTCCACGGCGAGGAGCGCGAAGTACCTGGAACCGGCGAACCCGGCCTCGGCCACCCGCCCGGCGACGGCGGCCCCCGCGAAGAGGATGCCGAGAAAGGCGGCGGCGGCGATTCCGGTCCGGTCGATCACCGCGGACAAGGCGAACACCACCGCGCCATGGACTGCGATGAAGGCCATGGTGGTGACCGGGACCTTCCAGAGGATGTCGAGGTTGTCACCGAGGTAGGTGAGGAACCCCTCCTCCGCGATGAGGGCGAGGCCGAGGTGGAGGACGATCTGAGGCACGATGTAGATGGCGCCGACGACGGTGGCGAAGGCTCCGACCTTGGAGACGAGATACCCGTCCACGGTGAGAGGTCGCGAGAAGTAAACAGATAGGACGCCCTTGGTCCGGTCAGGGATGAGGAGTTGGGGCCCGGCGAGGGCGATGAAGAGCAGCGAGATCCCCGAGTAGAAGTCGAACAGGCCGCCGTATGTGGGTATCTGCTGACGCAGGCTCTCCTCGATGTTTCCGATCGCCCAGTGGATGCCGATGAAGACGGCCGCGGCGATGATGGCGATCACGATCAGGGACCAGGGGAAGATCTTCTGTCGCGCCTTGCGACCGAGCCCGAGCACCCGCCGAACGCCGTCCTTGTAGACCGCCTTCCTCGCCCCGGCGGTCCCGAGGCGTGGGCCGTCGTAGGTGCGGTAGCCGCGGTCGTAGAGGACCTGATCGGTCACGTCGCCGTCTCCCGCTCCAGGAAAAGGTCCTCGAGGGACGAGGAGCCTCGGATCATCCTCACCAGCCCGGAGCCGCTGGCGGCCGCAGCGGCCAAGACCAACGGCTCGATCGTCTCGTCCCCCGGACCGACCACCATGCGCATTCCGTCCACCGCCACATCAACCCCTTCGGCCCGGATGGCGGCGGCAACCTCCTCGGGGCGCTCCAGCACCTCCACCAGGACCGTGCCCAGCATCTCGAAGCCCTTCAGCGGCCCGTTGCGGAGCAGGTTGCCGGCGTCCAGCATGATCACCCAGTCACAGGTCTGCTCGATGTCGGTGAGGACATGTGAGGAGACGATGACATTGATGTCGAAGGTCGACAGTCTCTTGATCAGGTCGAGCATCTGAGTCCGTCCCTCGGGATCGAGCCCCGAAGCAGGCTCGTCGAGGAGGAGGAGGTCGGGATCGTGGACGATGGCCTGGGCGAGCTTCACCCGCTGCTGCATCCCGGTGGAGAAATCGCCCAGGAATCGGAACCGCTCCTCTTCGAGCCCGACCAGGAAGAGCGTCTCCGACGACCTTCTCTTTGCCTCGCGTGGGGGTATGCCGGCCAACTGTGCGGCGTAGGACACGAAATCGGCAGCGGTCTGGTCCTTGGGGAGGCAGTCGCCTTCGGGCATGTACCCGATCCGGGAGCGAACCACCAGGGGCTCCTGCTGTGGATCGTGACCGAGGACTTGCAGCGAGCCGGATGTCGGGTGGAGCAGGCCCAGCATCAGACGAAGGAGAGTGGTCTTGCCCGCGCCATTGGCACCGACCAGACCGATGACACCGGTAGGAACCTCGACACTGAGGCCGCTGAGGGCAACGACCTCGCCGTAGTCGTGGGTGAGATCCGAGACCTCCAAGATGGGCGGCCGACTTTGCCCGAGGCCAACCATCACTGCTCCGCAGCTTGCGACCGGATGATGGGACGGCCGCCTCGGGCAGACAGACGCCGGGCTGCCGCTCCAGGGGAGGTCCCACGCTCCTTCACCCCACGACCTCGTGGAAGCCTGGTCCCTCGGGCCGCTCCAGCTGGTCCATGGTGCATTGGAGGGGTTCCTTGTCGGGGCGCCAGCGGTGGAAACGGGTGGCGTGGCGAAAGCGATCACCCTCCAGTTGGTCGTAGCTGACCTCCACCACGACGCCGGCCTCCACCGGCGTCCAGTCGAGCTCCTTGCCGGCCGACCAACGGCTCTGGGCCCCGGGGGCGCGTGCGTGGCCACCGAAGCTGTCGTGGGCGATCAGCTCCTTGAAGCGCTGGAAGATCTCCACCCGGTCGGCGTCGCCGAACCCCGAGCAATGGCCGATGAAATGGAGCTCACCCCGGTCGTCGTAGAGACCGAGGAGGAGGGATCCGATCTTGCCACCGTCCTTGTGCTCCCGGAAGCCGCCGACCACGCAGTCCACCGTCCGACGGTGCTTGATCTTGATCATCGCCCTCCTGCCGTGCTGATAGGCGAGTCCGGCGTCCTTGGCCACGATTCCGTCGCAACCGGCGGATTCGAAATCGTCGAACCATTCCCGAGCCACCTCCTCGTCGTCGGTCTGCGGGGTCAGGTGCCAGGGGTCGCCGAGGGACTCGGACAACGTGACCAGACGCTCCCGACGCTCGCGGAATGGACGCTCCCGAAGGTCCTCACCACGATCGGCCAGGATGTCGAATGCCACCATCTCGGCGGGAGTCTGCGCAGAGAGCATGTTTATCCGCGAGGCGGCCGGGTGGATGCGTTGCTGCAACGAGTCGAAGTCGGTCACCCCATCGACCACGACCACGATCTCGCCATCCAGCACCGTCCCGTCGGGAAGCTGATCCAGGGCCGAGGCGAGCTCCGGGAAGTAGCGAAGAAGGGGTCGCTGGTTGCGGGAGTCGATTCGGCTCTCCGGCCGGGACCAGGAGACGGACCTGAAACCATCCCATTTCGGTTCGTAGACGTAGTCCCCCCTGGGCCATCGCTCCGAAGTCCTGGCCTCCATCGTCTCGATGGGGGGCGGGAAGGGATGACTCACGGAGAGCGAGTGTAAGCAGCGATAGCCTTCGGTCCGATATGGAGAAGTACATCGCTCGTCTCCCCGGTTGGGCGAGGAGACCGGCGGAGATATTGGCCGAGGCAGCCATGGAATATGGCACCCATCGCTGTTCCCGTATGGCTGCCGCCATCTCCTATCGAACGGTGTTCGCCTTGGCGCCGCTCCTGATAATCGTCGTCGCCGTGCTCGGCACTTTCTTGGGCAGCCAGACCGAGGCCCGGCAGGAGATCTACGACGCCATCGCCGGGGTCGCCGGCGAGCAGGTGGCGACGGTGGTCGACGGGATCCTCGCCTCTGCCCTCGATTCCAGCGGGACGGCATACCTCATCGGTGGGGTGCTCCTCCTCTGGACCGCCTCGAGTCTGTTCCTCGAGATGCAGCGTGATCTCAACGACATCTTCGAGGTGCCGCACGAGGAGGTCGCCGGGGTGATGGCCATGGCACGGACACGTGGCATCGGCTTTCTGTGGGTCCTCGGGCTCGGATTTCTCCTCATCGCCACCTGGTCCATCAACGCCGTCTGGCGATTCGCGGCCGGGCTCCTCCCCGATTCCCTCGACGCCGTGAACGACGTCGTCAGCCTCATCACGCCATTGGTCTCGGTAGTCCTCCTCCCGGTCGTGTTCGCTCTCATCTTCCAGACGATGACGGCGCGGAAGCTGCCCTGGCGGGCCGTATGGGTAGGAGGGGTGTTCACCGCCGCGGTCTTCCTCGTGGCGGCCTATGGCATCGGCATCTACTTCTCGATCGCCGGGCCCACCACGGCCCTGGGATTCACCACCTCTTTCGTCGTGATCCTCTTCCTCGCCTATTTCCTCTCCATGGTGTTCCTGTACGGGGCCGAGGTCACCAAGGCATATGCCGACCGGCTCGCCGCGCGAGCAGAGGCGCCAGTCCCCCAACCGCTGTACACAGACCCTCAGGTGGTGGTGGCCCAGCCGCCGACCGGGATCCCACGAGCCGTCTTCCTCGCCTTCATCGCCGGCCTGATCGCCGGTTGGCGGGGCAGCCGCCGCTGACCGCCTGTCAATTGATCCGACTCTCCAATAACCTCAACGCCAATGTCAGTCGACATCGCCGGGTTCGTCACCGATTTCAAGGAACATGCCACCGAGCACGGTTTCCACGTCCACGACGAGCGGCATTTCGTCGAGACCTACTCGTTGCGGCAATCCTGGGAAGTCGACCTCCATCCGGAGGCGGGATGCGGAGGGCCGATCGACCTGCACGTCGCGCTCGACGTGGACCCGAAGGTGATCCTCTCGTTACGCGAGGCGCTCGACGAGATGGACTCGGATTTCGAGGAGCCGGAGAACGTCTACCACCTCGATCTGTTCTTCAACTGGGCGGTGCCGCCGTTGCACAGCCCCCCGGACTTGCTGGTCCTCGCCACCGACCTCGCCGGGCTGGCCGGCCTGACCCTGCCGGTGGAGGTGTCGGCGATCGATTCGTACGGGGCCGTGACCGACGCCCCGGAGCGACGCCTCACCCTGACCGGCAGGGCGTCGGTGAGCCTGGTCGATGTCCTCATGGGCAGGGATCAGCTATGTGATGTGCTCGATCGGTCACACGAGGTCAGCGAATACATCCTCGACCGTGTCGGCGGCTGGATGGAGCTTCCCAGCTAGACGTGTGCCCAGTGAATGGGCTACCCACCAGCGCGTAGTCAGAACAGGGAGAGGGCGCCCCAAACCCCGAGGGCTGCGGTGATGGCGGCCAGGACCCAAAACCCGACCAGTGTCAGCGGCCGGGGTGGTGGCCCGATCCGGATCTCCCAGCCATCTCCGGTGGGTCCCCGCTCCGGTGTGGCGTCGCCTTGGAGACGCTCGGCGAATCGGTCGGGGTCGTCGGGGAGGAATGGGATCGAGTCTTTCTCGGACTCAATGACGAACTCACCCGATCCGAGATCGATCACCTGGTAATCGCCGGCGAGCCATTCTCGAATCGACACCTCACCCGATACCAGGGTGATCTTCTCGTCGTCGACATCCACCCTGATTGGCACGTGGTCGTTCTCGACGGTGGCCACGCCCGCATATGTCGTCATCGTTGGTCCCCCCGGACACGCTCACGGTCTGCTGCTTCACCCGAAGCCCGATATTAGAACGGGAGATCCAGTGCGTCGCAGAGGAAGCGGGTGAATCCAGTCGCCGTGGCATACATCCCGGCGAGCATCTCGTCGAAGCCGGAGCCGGTCACCTGCTTCTGATTCAGCGTGGCTCCCGCGATGAACGACTTCATACGCAAGTCGTCGGCATGGGGGTGGGTCGGATCGAAGCCGTACGGGACTCGTTTGAGCATCTCGTCGTCGTCCTGGTCCAGCGACCAAGTGCCCTGGAAAGCGGCGCTCTTGGTGGCAGACGCCCAACCGTCGACATCGTCGTTGATGGCCTGGCGAAGGGCGCGGGCCACAGCCGACTCGGGGTGCCACAGACCTACTCCGGCGAAACACGACCCCGGCTCCAGATGAACGTAATAGCCGGGGGCGTGGATGTCCTTGCCGGCCTCATGCCTGAACTGGATGCCGACGTTGGTCTTGTAAGGCGTCTTGTCCATCGAGAACCGTATGTCGCGATAGGGGCGCATCAACGACCCGCCCGTCGTCTTCGCCTCGGCGACGAAATGGGGTGAGATCTTCTCGAGGCGAGCCCCGAAATCGATTATGAATTCAAGCGCGGGGTCGCGCACCTGGGCCAGATAGCGCTCCTTGTTGGCATCCCACCAGGCCTTGTCGTTGTTGGCCTCCAGCTCACGGAGGAAGACGAAGAGTGCGGGAGTGAAGTGTCGTTTGGCCATTTCGATCCTCGGGTGCGATAGACCCTGAACATACGTCTCGAGGCCGACGAATTTGAAGGGGTCTGCCCTCAGACGTGCTCTTCGGCACTCAGTTCCGACCAGGGGGTGCGCAGACCGTCCTGGACGTTGGTGACGCAGGCACGGAAGTCACGTCGGAGCACCCAGGCTGCGGCGAGCAGGAAGACGATCCCCACCCCGATCCTGGCTTGATGTGATTGCTGCTCCGAGAGGTGCCCCAGCTCGGCCAGCCCGGACTCGGCCAGCTGGGCCACGAACAGGCCGAGCATGACCCAGGCTTCGTTGCGGCTCACCGAGCGGCTGGCCACGATCGCGACCGCGAAGACGGACTGTGCCGCAGTCACGAACAGCTCGATCCTCTGCTGTGCGTCGAGAGGCAGCCCGTGGATCATCCCGGCGAAGATCGAGAAGACGATGGGCAAGGTCCCGACCAGCAGGGTCCACTGGTTGACCTTGGACGAGACCAGGGCGCCCAACCCGGTCCGGGCGGCCAGCCTCCAGGCGAACAAGGTGGCCACCAAGAGCTCGGGGGCCTCGGATGCGGTGGGGGCGATCCATTTGATGAGAAGGAACTCGCTGACCCCGATCGCCTCGCCGAGCTCGATGATCGCCTCGGCAAAGGCCTCGGCGCAGAGCAGGATCACTCCGGCCGCAAAGACGAACATCGCGTAGTTGACGATGCGCCGCGTCCTCTTGGGCAGTGAGCCGATGTAGGCGGAGGGCCCGACCAGATGGGGGGTTCCAGGCGGAGCACCCGAGAGACGTCTCAGATACAGGGCATAGATCCCGACGAGCACCACGGCGTCGAAGGGGGAGAGGGTCTCCTTGAGAAAGAGGGTCAACCCGTAGAGGGTGGCGATGGTGAGATAGGCAATGTCGACCGACTGGGGGCGGGAGAGATGTATCTCCTCAGGGGTGGTGCCTTCGGCCAATTCGGCACTCACCCCTGCCTTACGCACCCGCCATGTGCCGATGAGGATCACCATCGGCCAGCCGAGGCCGATGAGGAGCTGATTCCCTCCGGTCATGTTGGCCAGGGCGAGGGGACCGAATTGAGAGGACTGCCCGGTCTCGGCGAACTCCTGTCCGGCCCGGGCAGTGAGCACGAAGTCCACCGCGTACTCTGGAAGGATGGCGATCAGGGCGAGGAGGGCGAGGGCGAGACCGGCAGCGATGTCGAGCTGGATCACTTCCGCCGCCCAGGAGAGGACGAAAGCAGACCCGACGATGGCCAGGCCGAAGGTCACAGCCCCGATGATCGGATCCGGATGGATACCCGTGATCCGCAGATACATCCCGGGCAGGGTGGCCAGCACCGCTAGCGAGATGAAGAGGATCTGCTGTCGCGGATCTAGCTTTGTCGTCTCCATCGGGCTGCGGGATTGTATGGTATAGACCGCCTATTGCCGATTCCGGGGATGGTCGGCCCGTCTCAGTCGTCCGTCCAGTCGGGATCCGTGTCCCACGCCTCGTTGCGTCGGGCCACAGTGTCCAGGGCATCCGCCGCTTCCTCGCGGGTAGGGAACGGGCCGATGCGGACCTCGGCCCGGCATCCCTCGTAGGCCTCGACGGACTTGTGATCGAGGCAGTAGAACCACCGTTCGTCGGCCTCCCGGCCACTAGTCGAGCTCATCCCAGGACCCTCCGACATGACCAGGGGCTCCAGTAGCCCTGTCCCAGCTCCGCATAACGATTGGCCAGCCATGCCGCCGTGCCGACGTTGGCCTCTGGATCGAACGGGCTGGCACCGGAGAACCCGGCCTGGGGAGAGGTCGAGGCCCAGGTGGCGGGGAGGAATTGGAACAGCCCTGAAGCGCCGGAGTAGGGGTTGTAGGCGTCCGGATCGCCGAGGCTCTCGCAGTCGATGATGGCCAGGGCCTCATCCACCCGGCCTCCGGGGAAATAGGCGGCGGCAAGTGAACGCCAACGTTCGACCGCAGGTGGGAAGTCCGACGTGCCACCTCCGCCGCCGTCAGCGACGGTCGTGGTCGGCGCCGGCGGGGTCGTCGTGGCAGTCGTGGCGGTGGTTTCCCCGCCATCGTCTGCGGGCGGTGGCGGGTTGGTTGTGGTGGTGCCTCGCTCCTCCTGACGCCGTCGCTCCGCCTCCCGGGCTTGGGCGGCGTCGACCGCGCTGAGCGCGTCCCGGTGGGCCGCGTCGGCGGCATTGGCCTCACGGACCGCCTGCCCCACCGCCGCATCGGCTTCGTCGTAGAGCGCGGCAAGGTGCTCGACCTCGGCGTCGACCTCGGCCTTCAGGGCCGCAACCCGCTGCTCTTGCACCTCGAAGTCCTCGCGGAGGCGCTCCAGGGCCTCGCGTCGGGCCACCAGCTCGTTGACCCGGGCCGCGCCGGAAGTCACCACGTCACCCACGACCTGTCCGGTGACCAGGGCCTGTTCTACGTTGTCGCTGTTTACGAAGTTCATGCCGGGGCCGGCCAGGGCCGTCATGTAGGCATCGACGGCATGGACCTCGATGTCGGCCTGGATTCCGGAGAGCTCGGCGTCACCGTGGGCGATCTGCGACGCCAGTGTGTCGAGGCTCGAGGACACCGAGGACAGCTCGGCCGAGAGGTCACTGATTCGTGAGATGCTCGTCGCGAGTTTGGCCTCGATGTCCGCTCTCCGAGCCACTGCGCCGTCGACCAGCCCGGAAGCGGCCTCGGCTCGCCGCTCCGCCGCCCTGGCCTCTTCCTCGCTCTCCTCCAGGGTCTGCGCTCCGGCCCGAACGGGGTGCCCGACCGCCGCCGTCAACCCCAACAGAACCAGGGGAATGGCGACAAGGGGGCGCAGCGCACGCATTGGAACCCGTGGAGGTTAATGAAACAGGGTGGGCACGAGAAGCGGGATCGTTCGCCCGGCTAGCTTCCCGGACATATGGAACGGGTGAATGTCCAGTCCGGAAGCCCATTCGAGACGGCGATAGGGTTCAGTCGGGCAGTCCGCCTGGGGGATCGGGTGGTGGTCTCCGGAACCGCCCCTATCTGGCCCGACGGCTCGGTCGATCCCGACCCCAAGTCCCAAGCGGCACGATGTCTCCAAATCGCGCTCCAGGCACTCGGAGAGGCGGGCGGAAGAGCCGACGATGTGATTCGAACCAGGACTTATCTCGTCGACGCCTCGGATGCAGCGGCGGTGGGCGAGGCGCATCACGAGGTCTTCTCGGGAATCAGGCCGGCCTCCACGATGGTTGTGGTGGGGGGGTGCCGGCCGCCGCCTGGGGTGTCGGTGTTTTGTCTGCTTGCGCCCGCGGGGGCGTCCGGCCGGGGGGGGGGCGGGCCCCCCCCCCAGCCAATACTCAGCGGAGGTGACCGATGTTCGGACGCAATAAGAGTGAGATGCCGGAGGCGACAGCCGCCCTCCCTGGCCGGGCGGAGGCGGTTCAGGTCCCGGCCGCCCATTTCGTGAATGGAAGGCCGCTGGTCGGCCCCTTCCCCGAAGGCACCGAGACTGCCGTATTCGGCATGGGCTGCTTCTGGGGGGCGGAACGGCGGTTCTGGAAGATGGATGGGGTCTACACCACGGCGGTCGGGTACGCCGGGGGCTACACCCCCAACCCGAGCTACGAAGAGGTGTGCACCGGTCGCACCGGGCACTCCGAGGTGGTGCTGGTGGTCTACTCGCCCGATCAGGTGTCCTATGAGGACCTGCTCAAGGTGTTCTGGGAGACCCACGACCCCACCCAGGGAATGCAGCAGGGCAATGACGTCGGCACGCAGTACCGATCGGCGATATACACGACCACCGATGAGCAGCTGGAGACGGCAAAACGCTCCCGGGACAAGTATCAGGCAGAGCTGACCCCGCTTGGATTCGGCGACATCACCACCGAGATCGCACCACTGGGCGATTTCTATTATGCCGAGGACTACCACCAGCAGTATCTCGGCAAGAACCCACACGGATACGACTGCCATGCCAACACTGGCATCGCGTATCCGTTGGGCTGATTCGATCGTGGCGGTTTAGCCACCCAGGGTCACCGAGGCGGCCAGGGCCTCCTGGACCACGCTCTCGACGGGGAGCTGGGTCTCGATCTCATTGCGGACGTCGGGGGTGACGCCCATGGACCCGAAATCATGGCCCCCAGGGGTGAGCCAGCGGGCGATGGTCAGCTTCAGGGCACCCCCGTTGGAGAGGGCGAACCGCTGCTGGACGGTGTTCTTGCCGAAGGTGTTCTCGCCCACGATCGTTGCCCGTCCGCGCTCTTGCAGCACGGCGGACACCACTTCGGACGCCGAGGCACTGGCCCCGTTCACGACCACGACGACTCGCATGTCGTCGGGCACGAGGGTCTCACCGGACACGGGATAAGACGTGGAGGAGTCGGGTCCCTCGGTCACGACCACCTCACCGTCGGGGAGGAAGGCCGACGCCACCTCTATAGCGGTGTCGAGGAGGCCTCCGGGGTTGTTTCGCATGTCCACGACGAGCGTCTCGACATCTCGGGCGAGCAGGTCGATGAGGGCCTCCTGGAACAGCTCGTCGGCGTTGTCGGTGAACATGTTGAGGGCGAGATAGCCGGTGCTGCCCACCACCTCGCTCTCCACCGCGGGCACGATGAACGCCGCCCTGGTGATATCGATGTCGAAGATCTCTCCTTCCCGATCCACGGTCAGGACCACCTCAGACCCAGCGGGCCCGCGCACCACCGCGGTGACCTCGTCGACGGTCCAGCCATCGATGTCGTCACCGTCCACGGCGAGCACCACGTCATCTGGCTCGAGCCCGGCGAGGTCGGCTGGGGTGTCTTCGATGGTCGAGACGATCGACATTCGGCATTCCTCCGAGATGACGTTGCAGACATCGCCGGTGGCCGGGTCTTCGGCGGTGACCATGGCGCCGATGCCCTGGATCTCCCCGGCCTGCTCCTCTTCGACCAGCTCCAGGGCCTCCGGGTCGAAGTAGACCGAATGGGGGTCGAGGCCGTATGTGGCCATCCCGAACACCATCGCCTCGGCTCCCTCCGTGCTGATGTCGGCCTTCTCGAGTGCCAGCTCACAGGTCTCGATGAAATGAGTGGCCGGAGCCGGACACACCAACTCCGAGCGGGAGACCGCGTCATCCAGCTGCGCCAACCCTCGCGCCGCGGCACGCGCCAGCTCATCGTCGGATACCTCGTCGACGTAGTGCCGTCGCACCAGGTCATACGTCTCACACACGATCTCGACGTCGGGATCGACGGGGTCACACCCGACCAGTTGGAGCTGACGGACGTCGGGGATCGTGGACGAGCCCGCGGCGGTCACGGCGTCGGTGGTCACCGGGGCGGGCGGTTCGCCGGTCGAGGCGGTGTCGGCGGCCGGTGTGCACGCAGTAAGTGCAGCGAAGACAGCGCTGACCGCGCCGAGACGGATTGGTCCGGCCATCGAGTGATCCCGCAGCTGGGGCATGTGATCATTATCGGCACCGCCGGCCATTACCGTCGCACGAAATGCACTTGCGAGTGGTGCTTCGCATCCCGGGCGGAGACACCTTGACACGTGACACGCTGGACGGTCGTTGGGCCGATCCCTGGGGGGTGCCCGACGAGTCAACTCCGGTGGACACCTGGGCCCTGCCCGGCCTCATCGACGCACACGCCCATCTCGCCCGGGCCACCACGGGCTTCGGGCCGGGTGATGTCGTGGAGACAGGCGTTCGGGCCAAACGGGCCCTGGAAGCCGGAGTGGGGGTGATCCTGGACAAAGGGTGGCTGGACCTGACCGTCGTGCGCATGATGGAGCAGGTCCCGGCCGACGAGCGGCCCGACGTCGAGGCGGCGGGCGTGATCCTCGCCGTCGAAGATGGGTACTGGCCAGGGCTGGGCAGGGATGTCGGAGCCGGCCGCATCACAGAGGAGGTATCACGAGCGGCACGCGATGGCAGGGGGTGGGTGAAGCTGATCGGGGACTGGCCCCGAAAGGGCATCGGCCCTGTGGTCAACTTCTCCGAAGCGGAATTGACGCAGGCCGTTGCGGTGGCCCGGGCGAACGGGGCCCGGCTAGCGGTGCACACCATGGCTCGGGAGGTGCCCGCCATGGCGGTCGAGGCGGGTGCGGACTCGATCGAGCACGGTCTCTTCCTCTCAGATCGCGACCTGGTGGCCCTCGGGGAGCGCGGTGGCAGCTGGGTGCCGACGGTCATCCAGATAGAGAAGGTGATCGAGCAGCTCGGCGAACGGTCGTCCGGCGGGCGTCTCCTCACGGAGGGCCTCGTCAACGTCGCCGCCAACCTGGAACTGGCGGTCGAGGCGGGTGTCCACGTCCTGACCGGCACGGACCTGGCCATCAGGACCCATGAGGTGGCGCTTGAAGCGGTGCGGCTATGGGAGATGGGAATGGCGCCGTCGGCGGTGGTCGATGCAGTCTCGTGGTCGGGCTATCGGGCGACCGGCCGGGCTGCGGCCTTCGAGGTGGGGGAGCACGCCAATGCGGTCCTGTTCGGCGAGGACCCGAGCTTGGATCCGAGGGTGCTCGCTCATCCCTCGCGGGTCATCAGGATGGGCAGGCTGGTGGCATGAGGCTGGTGCTCGCCTCCGGTTCCCCACGACGTAAGGAGCTTCTCGATCGTCTCGGGCTCGACTTCGAGATGCGGGCACCGCACGTCGACGAGACGAGACTGCCCGAAGAACAGCCCGCATCGTATGTGGAGCGGGTGGCGCGGGCCAAGGCGGAAGCGGTCGCAGAAGAGGGCATGGTCGTGGTTGCTGCCGACACTGCAGTGGTCCACGAGGGCCGAGTCATGGGCAAGCCCGGTCACCCCGAGGAGGCGCGCTCCATGTTGCGCCGACTGCAGGGGGACTCCCACGAAGTGCTCACCGGCCTCGCCGTGGGGTGGTTGGACGGCGGGCGTCGACTCGAGTCGCTGGTAGACGTCACCAGGGTCACGATGCTCCCGATGACCGAAGAGGAGATCGCCTGGTACGTGGGCACCGGTGAGCCGTTGGACAAGGCCGGCGCCTACGCATTACAAGGCCTGGGCGGGATGTTCGTAAGCGGGGTCGTGGGCAGCCCTTCCACTGTGGTCGGGCTCCCGATCCACCTGCTGGGCCGTCTGGTCGCCGCCTCGGGCTCCGAGCTGACTCGCTTCACAATGAAGGTCGGGCGGTAACTTGCCCGCATGAACCGCACCGCCTGGATCCTGTCCGGACTCTCCGTGGTTCTGATCGGGACCGTCGTGTTCCTCGTGGCGAACGACGATGAGCCCGCCGACTCGAGCACTACCTCCAGTGTGGCCTCGACCACCACCACCGAGCCCGCCGACACGACCACGGTCGCCCCTGCCACCACCACCAGCACGGGCGTTTCGACGACGACCACCGCCGCTGTCACCACCACCTCGATCCCCCTCACGACGACGACCTCGGCTGCCGTGGCCGGGAACTGGAGCGACACACCGCTGGTCGTAGCCGCGTTTGGCGCTCTCGGATGGTGGGACGGCACCGGGTGGGTCCAGGTCGAGCCGACGACCGTGCTCCCGGTGGTCGGGGGCGAGGATTATCAGGTCGCGTTCATCGGGCAAGAGGCCATCGTGGCTGGCGGTGCCCCGACCATCCTCTGCGAGCCGGTCAACAATCCCGGCGTCGTGCTCGAAGACGAGGAGCTGCTCGGTGACTTCCCGGGCCCGTTGGGTCTGGCCATCTCCGCGCCGTGGGTCATCACGCCCCATCTCGTCGAGCAGCTGGAGGACGACGGCACCTATTCCGCGTTCGCCAGCGAGCTGCTCGCCGAACGCGGGCTCGACGTGCCCGACCCCACCCTCAAGCAGATCATGCAGGTCGATCTCGAAGGCGATGGGGTCAACGAGGTGTTGGTGGTCACCGAGGACGTGAGCGAGGGCCTGTTCGCCCAGGACGGCGACTACTCGATCGCTTTCATGCGGCAGACGGTGCAGGGTGACGTGCGGACATCGATCCTCGGCGAATCGGTGATCGTGACCGCCACCGAGCCATTCGTGATGGCCTACTCCATCGGGGCCCTGGCCGACCTGAACGGAGACGCGGTCATGGAGATCGTGCTCAGCGGCGCCTACTACGAGGGGATCGGAGTCGAGGTGTGGGAGTCGACCGATGAGGGTCCGGGGACGCGGATCGCCTCCGGGTGTGGCGCCTGATGGAGAACCCGTTCCTGGATCGGCCCACCTACGTCGGGCACACCGGAATCGAGATAACGGACGCCTCCGTCGATGTCTGTGAGGGGAGGTTGGTGCTGAAGGACATCCATCTTCAGCCATATGGGGTGGTCCATGGCGGCGTCTATTGCACGCTGATCGAGACACTCGCTTCCACCGGCGCGGCCTTGTGGGCGATGGAGAACGGGATGGCCGGCTGTGTCGGCGTGTCCAATCAGACAGATTTCCTGAGAGCCACGACCGATGGGGTCCTCATCGGCGCGGCCACCCCCATCCACCGCGGCCGCACCCAGCAGCTGTGGCAGGTGGCGGTCACACGCGAAGACGACGGCAAGCTCGTGGCCCGCGGCCAGGTCCGCCTGCAGAACGTCACCTCTACCCAGTTCCAGACAGGCAGCTGAGGCTCCTACCCCGTATCTGCCCCAGACGGTAGGAGAGGCGATTCGACCTACCCTTTGCCGCCCATGCTCCGCATCGGACCAATCCCGGTCGACCCGCCGGTGGTGCTCGCCCCCATGGCGGGCATCACCAACGCCCCCTTCCGTCGTCTCTGTCGCGAATACGGAGCAGGGCTCTTCGTATCGGAGATGATCGGTGCCCGGGGCCTCGTCGAAGGTGACGAGAAGACCAGGGCAATGGCCCGATTCGCGTCCGACGAGACTCCGCGCTCGATCCAGCTCTACGGGACCGACCCGGGATCTCTCGGTGAGGCGGTCGCCTATCTGGTCGATGTCGAGCAGGTCGATCACATCGACATGAACTTTGGGTGCCCCATGGGGAAGGTGACAAGACATGGCGGCGGGGCCGCCCTCCCCTGGAAGCGCGATCTGTTCCGTGCCATCGTGCGCGCTGCGGTCTTCAACGCCGGCGAGATCCCGGTGACGGTCAAGTTCCGGAAAGGCATCGATGACGACCATCTGACCTATCTGGAGTCGGGGCTGGCGGCGGAGGAGGAGGGTGCCGCCGCGGTGGCGCTCCACGCCCGCACCGCCCGCCAGCTCTACTCGGGTGACGCCGACTGGCAGGCCATCGCCCGCCTGAAACAGACGATCACCGCGATCCCGGTCCTGGGCAATGGTGACATCTGGACCGCCGCCGACGCGGTCAGGATGATGTCCGCGACCGGCTGTGACGGGGTGGTGGCGGGACGAGGGTGCCTCGGACGGCCCTGGTTGTTCCGTGACCTCGCCGATGTCATGTCCGGCCGCCCGCTCCGGACACCGCCCACCTCGGGCGAAGTAGCCCGGATCATGGTTCGCCACGCTCGACTGCTCGTCGAGCAATTCGGGGAGCGGTTCGGGATCTCGCTGTTCCGCAAGCATCCCTCCTGGTACCTGAAGGGGTTCCCGGCAGGCCCCCAGATGCGTGATGCCCTGGCGCGAGTGGAGTCGGTCGAGCAACTCGAGGCACTCCTCGGTGTATGGGACCAGGACATCCCGTTCCCCGAAGAGGCCAACTACATGGTCCGCGGCCATTCCCAAGGCCCACGTCCGGTGCGTCTCCCCCACGGGTTTCTCGACCATCGGGACGGCGACCGCCTCCGGCTCGAGGCGGAGCAGGTCATCAGCGGAGGCTGACGTTCATTCGTTGCGCAGTGCGTGGCGCGATGCGTGCCGCGTTTGGCTACGGTCGCTCTGCGTACCCGGCCACGGCGGACAGGGCCAGGTGGGCCATGACATCGAGGGTGAGGCCGTCCCGGTCGGAGGCCGGATCCACCTCCACGAGATCGATGGCGGCCACCTTGGGGTTTCGGGCGCAGATGCGAACCGCTTCGGCGAGGTCGCGTAGGGCGAGCCCGCCTGGTCGAGCGCCGGGACAGGCGGGGGCGAAGGCCCTATCGAGGACGTCGATGTCGACGTCGACATGAACGGCGTCGGTCTTGACCGCGACCACTGTGAGAGCATCCTCGACCACCGACCCGATTCCGCGCTGGGCGACATCGGCAACGGTCAACACGGTGACTCCCTGCTCGTCGCAATAGGCGCGGTACTCGGCAGAGTTTGCGAAGGAGTGAATCCCGACCTGTGCCACGTTCTCGCCCGGCAGGCCATCCTCCTCGATGAGGCCGCGCACCGGGGCTCCGTTGGTTGGCCCGAGCTCGAGGGTCCGGACATCGTGATGTGCATCGAAGGTGATGAGGCCCACCTTCTTGCGGTCGGGGGACAGCGAACGGGCCAGGGGCCTGGTGATCGCGTTGTCCCCGCCCAGGTAGATCGTGAGCGGCCCGCGAGCCAGCGAGCCGGCCAAGCCCTCCACCACCTCGGGCATCTGGTGCATGTCGAGCTCGGACACCGGCCAGTTCCCCTCGTCTCTGACACTCACCTCACCGAAGTCGATTCCCCACTC
>JAICRU010000041.1 GCA_025937235.1 Acidimicrobiia bacterium | reverse complement strand
TGCTGACCGTGGTGGGGCGCGTCCTCGACGAGGGACCACGCCCGCTCCACGAGTTTCGGGAGCGCATCCAGGACGATGCCTCGGCGAACGCATCGACCTATCAGACCTTTCGGGGCAAGGTCATCGGGGCGGTGAAACGGTCCGGGTTGATCGACGAGACCGGGAACGGGGTCGCCTGGCTGGTGGCGATCGGAGTCGGTCTCCTTGTCTTCGGGGCCATCGTGTTCCTCCCTGATCTGCTCCGCACACGGCCCGGAGGCCAGACCATGGCGGTGCTCATCGTCGTCGGAATGGTCCTGGGCGCCCTGGCTCTCTACATCTTCCTGCTCTTCCGAAAGGTCAGGGTGCGCCGATCGAAGGCGGGTGCGCTGGAGGCCGAGCGGTGGGATGCATTTCGACGCTATCTCACCGACTTCTCCAGGCTCGAGGAGGCTCCACCCATCTCCCTCGAGTTGTGGGACAAGTTCCTCGTCTACGCAATCGTCTTCGGCGTGGCCGAGGAGGTGCTGCAGCAAGCCCGCCTCCATGCCCCGCCCGAACTGGAGCAGACCTCTTCGATCTACTGGTTCGGTACCTACGGCTATTCGGGGGGTCACACCGAGAACGCGTTTGCCGGTCTCAACTCTGCCTTGGTCGGAGCCTTCACACCGCCCTCGTCCAGCGGCGGGGGTGGAGGGTTCTCCGGAGGCGGCGGCGGCGGTGGCGGCGGCGGCGGTGGTGGCGGAGGCGGCGCCTGGTAGCGAGGTCGGTCTGCGAGGACTCCCGCCGGTTTAGCGTGTCTGTTGGATTGAGATCCCTGTCCGTCGCCCTGGCAATGGTGCTGGCCACGGTGGCCACCACCGAATCGCCTGTCGAGGAGGCGTTCCCGACGTACACCGGGGACGAGTTCAAACTGCTCTACGACCACGCGGTTCGACATGAGCTACCCAACCTGATCCCCCCCAGCGGCAGACTTCCGGTCAGCGGCGATCCCGATCTCGATGAGCGAATCTGGGACATCGCCACGGCGCGTGGCTACGTGCTGAGACCGGTGGCCGGCCCCGATCTGGGCAGTGCGGACGGGGTGCCGATGCAGCCTCAGGCGGCGGCGGCCTGGGTGGAGCTTCGTGAGGCAGCACGCGCCGCCGGACATCGGTTCGTTGTCTCCTCTGCCTATCGATCCCCCGACAGTCAGCGAATCCAGTTCAACTCCAAGCTGCGTGGCACCAGTGACGAGGCAATAGACGCCGCACTCACCTGGTACTCGATACCCGGCACCTCCAAGCACCACGGTGGTTATGCGCTCGACTTCAGATACAGCGACGGGACATTTGGTGAGTTCAGGCAGACCCCCGACTACGCCTGGTTGGCTGCGGACAACTTCCTGAATGCCAAGAGATATGGGTTCATCCCCTCCTACCCGGACGACGTGACAACACAGGGGCCCAACCCCGAGCCGTGGGAGTTCGTGTGGGTGGGAGTCGACCTGATCCGATGTGGCATGCCCTGTGTCGAGGCGGGCAGCGGGCCGATGGCGCGTCATCCCGGCGGCGAATCGCCGGTCGAATTCGGCCTCGACCGAGACGCCCGCCGCCGACGTTGGCGTCCTCTCGCCTTTATCGGGTGAGCAGGTAGAAAGAGGAGAACTTGTTGGAGATCTCGACGAGTGGCTGGAAAGAACCGAATCCGGCCTCCGCGGCCATCTCCTCCGCTCGCTGGCGGCCCCAAGCCGCGCCGAGCCCCGTGCCCCCGCCGGCCAGCGACTGGGTCAAGCAGTGCAGGGTGGAGGTCCCATAGAGCATCGCCCCTCTCGGCGAGAGGTTGTCCTCGAGCCTGGAGCTCGCGTTCGGCTCCATCATCAGGTACTGGCCGCCCTCTGCCAGCGCATCCTTGATCCGCCGCATCCCCCCCAGTGGGTCGGTCAGGTCGTGGATCACGTCGAAGGTCGTTATCAGGTCGAAGGGTGGGTCGAGGGGGAGGTCTTCCACACCGCGCTCCTCGAAATCGACGTTGGGCAGGGTCATGGATCCATCTCTGGCGGTGGCGATCGAACGAGACGACACGTCATAGCCGATGACCCGGGACTTCGGAAAGGCCGACGCGATGAGAATGGCGACCGTGCCGGAGCCACATCCGACATCGGCCACCCGGATGCCTGACTGGAGACGGGGGACGGCATCCGGGATGGCGGGCAGCCATCTCGATAAGAGAAACGTCCTCTGAGAGGGTGAGTGTGACCGAGAGATGCCTCGGACCACTGCCTCGCCGAACTGCTCGAAGACGACACCGCCCCCGTGGATCGTGGCGTTCGCCACACCATCGATCTGACCGAGGAACGCGGGGAGTACATCGAAGAAGCCACCCATGAAGTAGGGACTCGATTCGTCCGAGGTGAAGAGGGCGTGTTCGGCCGGGAGGTCGAACCGCCGAGTGCCCGGGTCATAATCGACGACGCCTGCCGCGGCCAGACCGGACAGGATCTCCTGGACATATCGGCTCTGGAGTCCTGCCCCCTCGGCCAGGTCCTCGATGGTGCCGCCGCCGACCTCCCCGAGATGACGAGATAGACCAGACCGATCTGCCACGGCGAGGAGACCGATCGTGGTGGCGCCGGCCGCGAAATCGATGAACCTGTCGAGGAAGGCCTCGATCCTGGCGCGGTCCACCGCTCACGCCCCGATCTTCGTGATCATCGCCCAGACGACGACGAAGAGGACCACGAGGTCGATGATGGAGATCCGGCGCCAGGAGCTGACCGCTCGGGGCAGATCGGCTCCACTTTCAGCCGCTGACGTCAGCCGCTCGTTGGCCCTTCGGCCCAGCGTGGACTCGACTATCGCCGTTATGAGAAAGGCGCCCAGACCGATCAGGACGAACGCGTCGCCCCAGCCAAAGACGTCCGATGTGAGCACCAGGGCAATTCCGGAGAGCAACACCAGTCCCGAGGTGATCCCGAAGTAGGGACCGCTCCGCTTCTCGAAGCTCTCGAGGATGCTCGCTGCCGCCGGTGGTCCAGAGCTGGCCACCGCGGGGAACGCGAAAATGGCGAATAGGCCACCGCCGATCCAGCCCGCCGCCCCAACGATGTGCAGGTAGAGCAGAAAATCTCGCATGGGGCGACCCTAATGCCAGGCGCCGGCGACGACCCGGCCGGCCTTGATCGTCCGCCACACGAGGTTGGTACCGGGGCGATAGGGGATGTGGACAGCGGAAGGTGCGACGATGATCACCAGGTCGGCTGCCGACCCCTGGACGAGGAAACCGTGATCAGGCATCTGGAGGGCAAGGGCGCCTCCCCTGGTGGCAGCCTGGATCGCTTGTTCGGCAGAGAGCCCCATCTCCACCACGGCCAGGCTCACCACCAAGCCCATCGACTCGAGGTACGAGGTGCCCGGATTGCAGTCCGTGGCCAGGGCCACGGTCACCCCCTGGTCGAGCAGCATCGGCCCTGGAGCCTGTGGGGAACGGAGGGTGTACGAGGCGCCCGGGACCAGGACCGCCACGACTCCGCTCTCGGCGAGCAAGCGAGCGTCGTTGGCGGTCGCATGGTCGAGATGGTCGGCGCTCACCGCCCCGATTCGGGCTGCGAGGGCGGCTCCGCCCGAATGGGAGAGTTGTTCGGCATGGACTCTCGCCCCCAACCCGAGACCCGCTGCCGCCTCGAAGACACGTCTTGCCTCATCCACGCTGAAGGCGCCCTCTTCCACGAAGACGTCGCAGTAGTCGGCCAGCGGGGCGGCAGCGGGAAGCATCTCCTCGACGACCAGGTCGAGGTAACCCTTCCGGTCGTCGCGGTACTCCACGGGGAGCGCATGGGCACCGAGAAAGGTCGTCTTGACGGTGACCGGCAAGTCGTGGCCCAGCTTCCGGGCCACACTGAGGAGGGCCAGCTCGGTGTCGAGGTCGAGCCCGTAGCCCGACTTGATCTCGATGGTGGTGGTGCCGGACGCGATCATCCTTCGCACCCGTGTCGCCGCCTCCTGGAACAGCGCCTCCTCACCGGCCGCACGGGTCGCGGCGACCGTGGAGAGGATGCCACCGCCATGCTTCGCGATCTGGGCGTATGACGCACCCTGCATCTTCAGCCCGAACTCGTCGGCCCGGTCCCCGGCGAACACGACATGGGTGTGTGCGTCGACGAACCCCGGGATGACCGCACGCCCTTCGCAGTCGATGCGGTCGCCACCACCCTGGTCGGGTGCGTCAGACGCGGTGCCGGCATAGCTGATCTCACCATCGACCATCATCACCGCCGCGTCGGTGATCGGGTCCCCTGCGTTGGTGATCAGTCGGCCGATCCCGGTCAGGAGGAGCTCGCTCACCGATCTGCTGCGTCCGCAACCGACCCGTCTTCGATCAGCCCTGCAACGAGCTCGATCTCGTCCGTGAGGGACCGGTCTTCGGTCAGGGGCGGCACATGGGACCGGATCAGGTCGACCAGGCGGGTCGTGCCTGGAGCACCCTGGAGAGGGAGACGATGCTCGATGCCCTGAGCGGCGCAGAGCAGTTCGATGGCGACCACATTCCGGGCGTTGGTCAACACCTGGCTGAGTTTGAGCCCGGCTCCCCATCCCATCGACACATGATCCTCCTGGGTGCCAGAGGTGGGGATGGTGTCCACAGAGGCGGGATGGGCCAAGACCTTGTTCTCGGCCACGAGGGCGGCCTGGACATACTGGGCGATCATGTACCCGGACTGGACTCCCGGGTCGGTGGCGAGGAAAGCGGGGAGACCCCGTGAGCGAGCCGGGTCGAGGAGGCGGTCGGTTCGCCGCTCGGAGATCGAGCCGAGCTCGGCGACCGCTATGGCCGCGAAATCCAGCACGAAGGCCAGGGGCTGGCCGTGGAAATTGCCCGCCGACACCACCTCACCTGTCTCGGGGAAGACCACCGGGTTGTCCACCACGGAGCCGAGCTCACGGGTAAGCACATCCTCCATGTGATCGAGCGTGTCGGCGGCGGCCCCATGAACCTGGGGAGCGCAACGCAACGAGTACGCGTCTTGTACGGCGTGGTCGAAGTCGTCGACATGGCTCTCCCCGATCGCGCTTCCGTCGATGAGGGAGGCGATGCGTCTGGCGGATGCGATCTGCCCGGGATGGGGGCGGAGGCGGTGGACGTCCTCCCGAAACGGCCGGGCACTTCCCATCATCGCCTCGATGGTCATGGCGCAAGCGGCGTCGGCGGCGATCAGGATCAGGCGGGCCTCGTGCAGTGCCAGCGCGCCCATGGCCGTCATCCCCTCAGTCCCGTTGAGTAGGGAGAGGCCCTCCTTCGCCTGAAGGGTCAATGGCTGCAGGTCGACGTCGGACACGGGCAGGACCTGGCCGTCGACCTTGACCCGGCCCTCCCCAATGAGCGGAAGCGCCATGTGGGCGAAAGGGGCCAGGTCGCCGGAGGCCCCTACCGAGCCCTGGGACGGGATGAGGGGGAGGACGTCCCGATCGAGCATCTCGAGCAGACGCTCGACGACCACGGGCCGTACCCCCGAGTGCCCCTGGGCCAGGGTTCGCGCCCGGAGCAGGAGGATGGCCCGCACCAGTGGGTCGGGAAGAGGAGGGCCGACGCCGGAGGCATGGGAGCGGATCAGGTTGTACTGCAGCGTCTCCGCCTCGTCGGGCGCGATGCGTGTCGAGGCCAGGGCCCCGAACCCCGTGGTGATGCCGTACACTACCTCGCCCGAGGCGACCGTCGCATCGACCACGGCCCGCGCCGGCTCCATTCGTTGGGCGATGTCAGGCCCGGGAATCGCCCGGGCCCGGCGCTGGGCGACCTCCACCACCTGGCCGGGGGTGAGCGGCCCGCCGTCGACGACGACTTCGGTCACGGCGGCACGGTACCGGCTTGATTCCTGACAGGCCGGGCTAGGCCGATAGCGTGCGCCGCACATGATGACCGACCTCAGCCCGCTCCTATCCGAACCAGGTGTCACCATCGCCGTGATCGGGGCCACCGATCACATGGCCAAGTACGGAGGGATCATCTATCGGGATCTGAAGCGCAAGGGTTATCGAGTTCTCGCCGTCAACCCGTACCGGGAGACGGTGGACGGCGACCCGTGCTGGAAGACGGTCCTCGACTTGCCCGAGAGGCCGACGATCGCCGATTTCGTCATACCGGCCAGCCGCGGCCTCGATGTGCTCGACCAGTGTGAGCAGGCCGAGATCCGCAACATCTGGCTACAGCCCGGTGCCGAGTCCCCCGAGATCATCGAGCGCCTCGAATCCGGCCCATTCGATTGGCTGGCCCACGCCTGCATCATGGTCCGGGCTTCGTTGGCACCAGATGGTGGATGATCAGATGCGCCCGCTGAACATCTCCCGGGCGATGATGTTGCGTTGGATCTCGGAGGTGCCTTCGTAGATGCGGGGGGCCCGAACCTCGAGATAGAGGTGTGCCAGCGTCGAGTCCGCCTCGAGCCCCCTGGCCCCGAGCACCTGGATGGCGGTGTCCACCGCGAGCTGAGCCGTCTCCGTGGCATGCAACTTGGCCATCGCCGCCTTTCCCGTGAGGGTCTCGTTGTCGCCGTCGTCATGGGCGGCGGCGGCCGAGTACACCAGTAGCTCGGCGGACTCGATTGCGAGGCGCACGTCGGCAAGCTGATGGGACACCCCCTGGAAATCGGAGATCGGGGCACCGAAAGCCGTGCGGGTCGTCGCATGCGAGGCTGCGATGCGAAGGGCCGCCTCGGCCATGCCGAGGGCGAAGGCCCCGACGCTGGGGCGGAACAGATCCAGTGTCTGCATCGCAACCCTGAAGCCATGGTCGATCTCACCAAGCACGTTCTCGGCGGGGACGAAGACGTCATCGAGATGAAGTCGGCCCACAGGGTGTGGTGAGAGCATCGGGATCGGCTCGCCTCGCAGCCCGCCCATGTCGGAGGTCACTACGAAGGCGGTGATGCCACGGGAGCCTGAGTCGGGTGTCGTCCGGGCGAACAGGGTGTACATATCGGCATCCGGTGCATTCGAGATGTACGCCTTCTCACCATTCAATCGGAACCCGTTGCCGTCTCGCTCGGCGGTGGTGACGAGTGCGGCCGCATCCGAGCCGGCGCCGGGCTCGGTGAGGGCAAACGCGGCCACGATGGTGCCTCCCCGGATCGCCGGCATCACCCGAGCGCAGAGCTCGTCGACCCCGTTGAGATGTATCGGGATCGCCCCGAGACCCTGGACCGCGAACGCGGTCTCGGCTGCGGTGGAAACCCGAGCCAGCCCTTGACGAATAGAGCACAAGTCGGTGGCGGTCACCGTGTTGTCGGAGAAGAGGCGATCGAACAACCCGTGACCCGCGATAGCCGCGATCAGGCTGCGATTGACTCTGCCCGGCTCGCCTGACTCGGCCAACTCGACCAAGACGTGGCCGAGTCGCTCACATTCCTCGACGAGGGCCCTGGTCATTGCCCCAGTATGCGCTGCGCCGGGTCGGACCTGCCTCTTTGTTCCCCTCCCGGGGCCATCCGATGCAAGAATCGATCCGCCGAGAGAGAAGGGACCAGGAGTCATGCACACGATGGTCGGTCGACCTGACCGCCTCGAGCGTCCAGCGACCCATCGGTGGGATGCCGGCCTTCATCGCCATCGTCTGGATGTTCGTCTGGGCGCTGCGGGCCGATCGCGGGAAGACGTGGAACGTCGTCCAGGTTGCGATGGCCCTGGCGTTGCTCTTCCTCGTGATCGGCGCGGTGCTCGGCATCGCTCTCGGCCTGCAGCTAGCCAAGGTGGAGATCGTCCCACCGGAGAACGCCGAGCAACTCGGTGGTGCCCATCCAGCCGCCATGGTTGTTTGCTATGTGATCCTCGCCGGCACCGCGCTGATCGAGTGGCTGTTACGACGCGAGAACACCTTTCGCTCTCGGCCTCGAGGGCAGGCGTGTCCAGATGAGTCTGATCTCTCTGGCCGGCGTCCTGGCGATGCTTGGCGTTCTCCTCGACAACGAGGCGATGCTCCAGGCCAACGTGCCGCTCGAGGTGATCGGGCTGATCATCCTCATCTGGCGCCTACGTTCCTGTCTGGCCCCCTCAGTGGCGTGGCCCGGTCCCCGGCATCATCGCCCGGACCGCCGTGCTCGGTCTGGTTCTCGGAATAGCCCTTTTCGCCTATGTCGTGTCACTCTTCGTGTCGGGAGCCGATTTCGAGGAGATCGCGCCATATCTGATCGCTGCCGACCACATCAATTTCATCATGGTCATGACCAATCTGACCTTCGCCATGATGGCCACCGTCTCGGTGGTCGCCGAAACGGCCAATCGTGTCATCTATCGGGGAGTCAACACCGGGATCCTCGGCTTCGCAGTTGGGCTGTTCACAGAGAACGTGACCCTGAAGCGAATCTCACCCCGATCCTGGGGCTGGCGCTGCTCTACGCGATCCATACCTACCTGACAGCCAAGGAAGCTCGACCGGTGATGACCGGGGTCGGGGTTTGACGGATCCGGCGTGAGCCCGTTTCGCGCCTCTGCCGGGCTCACCGGGAATTGGGAGCACTTCGGGTTCGAGGTGGCGGACGGTGTGGCGACCGTCATGTTCGATCGGCCCGACCGTCTCAACGCCCTCACGTTCGAGGTCTACGCCGATCTGCGTGATCTGCTCGGCGAGCTGGAGCAGCGGGACGATGCTCGGGTGCTGGTCATCACCGGGACCGGGAGGGGGTTCTGCTCCGGTGGTGACGTCGAGGAGATCATTGGTGCATTGCAGGGGACGGGGACCAGCGGTCTGCTCGAGTTCACGCGGATGACGGGGGCGGTGGTAGAGCGGATCCGACGGCTCCCCATGCCTGTCATCGCCGCGGTGAACGGGGTGGCCGCCGGCGCCGGTGCTGTCATCGCCCTGGCCTCCGATATCAGGATCCTGGCCGAGTCGGCATCCCTCAGCTTTCTGTTCACCAGAGTCGGCTTGTCCGGCGGCGACATGGGTGCTGCCTATCTCTTGCCCCGTGTCGTCGGGCTGGGCCGCGCCAGTGAGTTGCTCCTTCTCGGGGAGAAGATCGATGCCGAGCGCGCCCTGGCCATCGGCCTCGCCACCAGGGTCGTCGCCGACGCCGACCTTGCGGCCGGAGTTCGCGCCCTCGCCCACGAGCTGGCGACGGGGCCAGCACTCGCCTACGCAGCCACCAAGGTGATGATCGACCGCGAGTTGGACATGGACCTTGGCGCGGCAATCGAGTTCGAGGCATTCGCCCAGGCCCTCCTCATGACAAGCGACGATCACGCCGAGTTCTATCGCGCCTTCACCGGGAAGCGCCCGCCGGAGTGGAAAGGAAGATGAGCAGACACCTCTTCCTGAACCCCGACGGGATGGCCGAAGCCAGGGGGTTCTCTCACGGTGGTCTGGCCTCGGAAGGTCGGACGCTGCACATCGCCGGGCAGACCGGCCACCACCCCGACCAGACCATCGACGAGGACATCATCGAGCAGTTTGCTCGTGCCTGCGTTGCAGTGGCGACGGTCATCGCCGAAGCCGGCGGCGAGCCGAGCGATCTCGTCTCGCTCACCATCTACACCACGGACCTCGCCGGGTATCGCGGCCAAATGGGCCCGATCGGGGAGGCTTACCGGGCTGTCTTCGACAGGCACTACCCGCCGATGGCGTTGATCGGCGTGGCCGAGCTCTTCGACCCGCGGGCAAAGGTGGAGCTGGTCGGTGTCGCGGTGATCCCCTCGTAATTGGGAGCGTCAGTGTCGTATTTGATGCCTGCTGGTCCCAATTTCGTGGACATGCTCCAGCAGACGGTCGACATCGGACTCGTCGTGATAGATCCCGAAACCGATTCGGATTCGATCACCCCGGTAGTCGGTGATGACCCCACGCTGGTGGAGGGCCAGGTAGCGGTCGGCAGACGCGCTCGACCTGAAGGTGAGGAAGTTCCCCCGTCGCCCGGGTTCGGCGATCAACAGCTTGCCGAGATCGGGTACCCCGGCGAGGAATCTCTCCTGGAGCCCGAGGGCATGATGATGGATCTCTATCGGGCTGACCCCCTCCGACTCGAGCCATCTCAGCACCGCATCCATTCGATACACACCGGTGGGGTCGAAGGTGGCCCCGGAGAACCTCGAGCCGTCGGAGCCGTAGGCTACCTTCTCGCCGACCCCGGACTCCAGCTGGCCGAACCCGGCATACCAGCCGGTGTCCACCGGCCGCGGGCAGTAACCGGCCGGCGAGTGCAGGAAACATGCCCCTTCACCGGACATGGCGTACTTGTAACCACCGGCCATGAAGAAGACTCGATCCTGGATCGCACCCAGGTTCACCGGCAACGCCATGAAGGCGTGGTATCCATCGATGACGACGAAGGTCCGGTTCTCCGGGACCGACGACACGATCTGGTCCATGCCGTCCAAGAGCAGCCCCGAGTCGAAGAGGACCTGACTGAGATAGATCAAATCGTGGGCGCCGGCCCTTGCTTCACGAGTCAGGCGCTCGGGGAAGCTGTCGAACGGTTCGGCGGAGATGCGGTCGACGATGGCCAGCCCGGCTTCCTCCCAACGGCGTGACTGTCGGGTGAAGGAGTGGAACTCGGAGTCGGTGGCGAGAACGCGCACCGGCGGGTCCAGGCAGGAGAAGATGCGCATCAGGAAGGAGTGGGTGTTGGGGCCGAAGGTCAGCGTCGAGGCATCGGGCAGGCCGAGGACCCGGGCGACCCGGCTGCGGGCACTCGGGATCACCTCACCGAAGACGTGGTCCCACTTGTCGTCCATCATCGCCGCCGCGTCCAGCCACGCCTGCTGCTGAGCCTCGAAGGAGACATCGGGCCATGGATGATGGGAGTGGGCTGCGAAGTGGAGACGATCGAATCTGGGGGGCGTCGCCCAGACCCCGGCTCGGCCTGGCCCGGCCTCGAGGAACCGGGAGAAGTGGGGCTTGAGGTTCATCCCTCGTACTTGAAGCGCATCGACTCGATGATGCCGTCGGGGAGGGGCGGCCGGTCGGCCCTGGGGATAAGGAACGTGGACAGGTTGTAGAGATCTCCGAAGACACGGCTTCGCTCCGCCGAGCGCTCCAGGTACTTTGCTCCGGCCGAGCCACCGGTCCCGATCCGTCGTCCGATCATGCGAAGGACCATCTGGGCATGGCGATACCGCCACACGGTGAACGATTCGTCGATGTCCATCAGGTGCTCGAGGAGTCGGAACGGCTCTTGGAGGGCGGGCTGGTCGCGGTAGAGGGTGATGAACAAGGCGGCCTGGAAGGCGCGATGGGACAGACGCAGCCGGCCGGCGGCCTGCTGCTCGGCGTGTTTCGCCGGGTCGAAGACCGCCTCGTACTGCTCGATGGTGACTTCGAAGTCTTTGAGCTGAGCTCCTTTCTCCTCGTCGGACAGCCTCGGATTGGACTCGACGATCGCCCGGTCGGCTTCGAGCCGGCCCTTCACCGCCTCCTGAAAAGCCTCGCGGAACGAGAAGTCCTCGAAATCGAGGAACGGGGTGCGCTCCAGCCAGCCTTCCACCAGATCGAACAGCGAGGGCTCGGCCTCGCTCTGCGTGACCAGCTCAAGGTCCTCCGGGTCGAATCGCGAGGTGTAGGGGGAGCCGGCGAGCTTGAGCCGGTCCTCGAGACGAAGACCCAGCTTGTTCTCCACCAACCGGAATTGGGCCGATTGGAAACCCGAAGCGGGGAACAGGTGGTCCCTGAAGTCGAGGAAGTCGAGAGGCGTCATCGTCTCCAGAACCGACACCTGCTGGATCAGCAGCTTCTGGATCTCGACGACACGGCGCAGCAGCGACACGGCGTTTCCCATATCGGCCTCGTCGACCACCCCCTGGCCGAAGATGCGCCTCACCTCGTCGAGCTCCCATAGGATCTGCTTGAACCACAGCTCGTAGGCTTGATGGACCACGATGAAGAGCATCTCGTCGTGGACCGTCTTCCCCGCCTTGGTGCTCTCCAGGTCCTGGGCATCGAGGAGCTTGTCCAGCCTGAGGTATCCCCCGTAGTAGAGCTCAGGGTCCATCGCAGGCACGGTACCGTCAATGCCCCGATCCGGCGGCGGTCATGGCACAGAGGGGCAACGGCTCCGTCCCTTCTTGGTCGCCCTCCTTCATTCTTCGGCCCCTCCGGACCACATCTCGGAACGCACCCAGAGCTCCCGGGCCAGATCGTCGTCTTGAGCCGATGGTGAGGGCAGCAGGCTTGTTCGCTCCTGGTAGTACTGGCCGCTCTCCGATGCCACCTCGTCCGACAAGGCACACCACAAAACGGTGTCCGCGCCCTGTTCCGGGCTGAGCATGCCTGTCCCGGGGATCACCCTCATCGGGCCGGGGATGAGTCGGGTGCGCACCAACCCGGGATGGACCGCGTAAGCGCTCAACGCAGGCCGGCGACGGGCCAGCTCCCTGATGAAGAGGACGTTTGCCAGCTTCGAGGTGGCGTACTCGGCCAAGCCGATCAGCGTCGTCGGTCGCCGCAGGCGTTCGAAGTCGATCCCACGGGCCCGCTGGTGCATGGCGCTGGTCAGGCTCACCACCCGGGCCCCCGCCGATAGCACCGGCTCCAGATCCCGGGTGAGGGCGTGATGCCCGAGATGATTGATCCCGAAATGGACTTCGAACCCGTCGTCGGTCAGGCCGCGTCTGTTGACCCCTATCCCGGCGTTGTTGACGAGGACGTCGATGGGGCGGTCCGAGCCAACTATGCGCCGCGCCGCATCAATCACCGAGCGAAGGGAGGCCAGATCGAGCTCGAGGAATTCGCCGCTGCCCCCGGCGGAGGCCACTTCGCCGATGACCGGCTCGATCGTCTCGGGATGGCGCCCGGCGGCGATGACGTGGAACCCGGCCCGGCCGAGACCGACCGCTGTCGCACGGCCGATGCCTGAGCCGGGTCCTGTGACCAGCGCGACGGGCATCACCGCAAGCTAATGGCCCCGGGAGGGTCGACGCGAAGGCCGCGCTTAGCCTGTTCGGGTGCACATCACCGCCACCAAGCTGGTCGACGCCCTCGGCGAGCGCGGATACCGGATCACGAAGGCGCGGCGTGCGGTTTGTGAAGTGGTGGCGGCCGCGCACGACGAGCACCTGAGCGCGGCCGACATCTACCAACGGGCACGCGAGACGACTGGCACGCGTCTCGACCGGTCCACGGTCTACCGCACCCTCGAGGCATTGGAAGACGCCGGCCTGCTCGCCCATTCCCATCTCGGCCATGGGCCCTCGGTCTATCACTTGGCTGAAGACGCAGGGCACCAGCATCTCATCTGCCGGAATTGCGGTCGGACGATGACGCTGCCCCCTGAGGAGGCCGATCGAATCGCCGGCGCCATCATCGGCTCGACCGGGTTCGTGGCCGACCTAAACCACTTCGCCGTCTCCGGTCTCTGCGCCGAGTGCACCGCGTCGGACGCCATCTGACTCGAGTCCGCTACTCTTCTTGCGACAACGTTGCAAGAAAGGACGGTCTTGCACATACCAGACGGGTTCCTGAACGGAGCCACCTCAGCCGGCACCGCCGTCGTCGCCGCAGGTGGCCTCGGGTATTCCATCAAGCGGGCGGGGGCCTATCTCCAGGACAACCGGATCGCATTGACCGGCCTGATCGCCGCCTTCATCTTCGCCCTCCAGATGATCAACTTCCCGGTGGGCGCGGGCACGTCGGGCCATCTCCTGGGTGGGGCGCTGGCGGTCATCCTGGTCGGCCCGTGGCTGGGGATCACCGCCGTGAGCGTCGTGGTGATCGTCCAGGCACTCCTGCTCGCCGATGGCGGCGTGTCGGCCCTGGGAGTCAACATCCTCAACATGGCCCTGGTCACCGGGTTCGTCGGCTGGGCGGTGTTCCGGATCATGGTGAGGCTCCTCCCCAGATCCTGGACCACGGTGTTGGTCTCCACATTCACCGCCGCATTGGCTTCGGTGGTTGTCTCCTCCATCGCCTTCGTGATCGAGTATGCGCTGGGCGGACGCGGGAACGTCGAGTTTGGAACGGTGTTGGCGGCGATGGCAGGCTTCCATTTCCTCATCGGCATCGGTGAGGGTCTCATTTCGGCGGCGACGGTCGGTGCGGTGGCGGCGACACGACCCGAGTTGATCGCAGGGGTGCAGGACCTCGATCTCGTCGACAAGGAGAAGAAGAAGATCCGGGCCGGAGCATGGGGCTTTGCCGCCGCCGGCCTGACGGTCGCGGCGTTGCTGGTGCTGGTGGTGGCCCCCCTCGCCTCCGTAGAGCCCGACGGGCTGGAGCGGGTGGCCATCGACGAGGGGTTCATCGACTCGGCGGAGGATCACGCCCTGAACGACTCACCCTTGGCCGATTACGGAGTGTCGGGAATCGAGGACGAGGCCACCGGGACCCGTCTCTCCGGCCTGATCGGTGTGCTGGTCACCTTTGGTGTGGGTGCCGCAATCGTCGCGGCGTTCGTGGTCATGAGAAAGCGGAGCACGACGTCGCTCTGAGCGGGACGGCACACGCCCACGCCCTGTACCGGCACGGAGGCACCCCGGTGCATCGACTTCCGCCTCAGGTCAAGGTGGTGGCGCTCTTGGTCTTCGTCATCGCGGTGGTGTTGATGCCCAGGGAGGCGTTCTGGGCTCATGCCCTGGCCGGCTGCCTGATCGCCGGAGTGATGATCCTGGCCGAGCTGCCTGCGGGCTTCGTGGCCAGACGGATGCTGGTGGAGGTCCCAATCTTGATCTTCGCCCTCCTCCTTCCCTTCTTCGGACAGGGACCGACGACCCGCGTTCTCGGGCTGACCCTCTCCGTCGAGGGTCTCTGGGGGGCCTGGACCATCATCGCCAAGGCAACCCTTGGGGTGGGTGCGTCGGTCGTGGTCTCGGCGACGACGACGATCCCCGACATCATCCGCGGGCTCGACCGGATCAGGGTGCCACGTGTCATCACCGCCATCGCCGGCTTCATGGTGCGGTATCTCGACATCGTGGCCGGTGAGTTCGCACGCCGTCGAGTGGCCATGGCCTCGCGTGGCTACGAGCCGAGATGGCTGTGGCAGGGTGGTCCCCTCGCCCAGTCGGCGGGGTCCTTGTTCATCCGCTCTTACGAGCGGGGAGAGCGGGTTCACCAGGCCATGGTGGCCCGGGGCTTCACGGGGCGAATGCCCACCTACGGTGACCGGCCCGCCTCCCTCAGGCAATGGGTCCTTGGCCTATCCGTCTCGGCCGTCGCGGTCGTCCTCGCCGTCCTCTCCGTCACCGTGATTCGATGAGTGAGCCATCCCTTGAGGTCGCCGGGCTCTTCTTCAGCTATCCCGACGGACATCAGGCACTGCGGGGTGTCGATCTCCATGTCCATCACGGAGAGAGGGTCGCCCTGCTCGGCCCGAACGGGGCGGGCAAGACGACGCTACTCCTCCATCTCAACGGCATCCTTCGACCGGACGGCGGGACGGTTCGGGTCGCTGGGCTCGACGTCTCCGATGAAGCGGCAATGGAAGTCCGGCGGCGGGTCGGTCTGGTGTTCCAGGATCCCGACGACCAGCTCTTCATGCCCACGGTCGGCCAGGACGTGGCCTTTGGCCCGGCCAACTTCGGTCTCGTCGGGGCCGAGCTCGAGGCCAGGGTGGCCGCGGCCTTGGGCGCGGTGTCGATGCTCGACGCGATCGATCGAGCCCCCCACCATCTCAGCTACGGGGAGCGACGCCGGGTCGCCATCGCCACCGTCCTGGCCATGATGCCCGAGATCTTGGTCCTCGATGAGCCGACCTCGAATCTTGATCCTGCCTCGAGACGGGAGTTGATCGACGTCCTCCGCGCGCTTCCCATCACCCAGCTGGTGGTGACCCACGACCTGCCATTCGCCCTCGAGCTCTGTCCCCGGGCCCTGGTCATGGACGAGGGATCGATCGTGGCCGGTGACGACACGGTGGATGTCCTCAGCGACGAGATCCTGATGAAGGCACATCGTCTCGAGCTGCCCTACCGTTTCGACCCGCGAGGAGGGACGGGCCGGTAGCGTCGACGTCGTGACGACGCGCTGGCCGGATCGGCTCAACATCGACCAGCACCTGCTTCGGCAGCGTCTCGAGGAGGGCCTGGGTGACCGAACCGCCCTCCGTCTCGACGACGGCCCGGTCACCTACGCCGAAGTCGACCGCGCCGCCTCGGGGATGGCTCAGCTCCTCATCGGGCAAGGAGTCGGTCCGGGAGACCGCGTCCTGATGGTGATGCCGGACGGGCTTCCGTATGTCGCCGCGCTGTTCGGGGTGCTCCGGCTCGGGGCGGTGGGCCTCCTCATCAATCCGGGCATGACCGGGGCCGACTTCGCCGGCATCGCCCGCCTGGCTCGAGCCGCATCGATAGTCGCCCACCCGCGGCACCGGGAGAGCCTGGTTTCCGCTCTCACCGCCGAAGGCGTCGACCTGCCCCCGCTGCTGATCGTCGATGACGCCGCCCAGCTCCCGGACGGCGACCTGGCCAGCTACGACACCGCTGCGCTCGACCCCGCCCTCTGGATCTTCTCCGGTGGCACCACAGGACTCCCCAAGGCCGTGGTGCAGACCCATCGATCGTTCGCCAACACGACGGAGCTCTATGGCAAGGGGGTCCTCGGTCTGAAGCCGGACGACGTGACGATCGGGGTGCCGAAGCTCTATTTCGGCTATGCGCTGGGATCGAGTCTCTTCTTCCCGTTCTCGGTCGGCGCCTCCACAGTGCTCTTCGAGGGTCCCTCGACGCCTGATTCGCTGTTCGACAGGATCGAGCGTCACCGGGCGACCTTGCTGATCAACGTGCCATCGGCGATCAACCAGATGCTGGCTCATCCCGACTCGGCCGAGCGCGATCTGTCCTCGCTGCGTCTAGCCACCTCGGCCGGTGAGCCGTTGCCCGAGACCCTGTATCGACAATGGATGGGTCGATTCGATGTCGAGCTGCTCGATGGGCTGGGCACGGCCGAGATGTGGCACATCTTCGTCTCCAACCGTGTCGGAGAGGTGCGACCGGGAACACTGGGCCGGGTGGTGCCCGGCTTCGAGATCAAGGCATGCGACGAAGACGGGCGGGCGGTGGCGCCGGGTGAGGTGGGGCGTCTTTGGGTGCGTGGTGAATCGCTCGGTCTCGGCTATCACGAGAACGCTGAGGCAACTGCAGAGGCCTTCCGGGGGGACTGGTTCGCCGGGGGTGACCTGGTCTCGATCGACGAGGAGGGCTACGTGACCCATCGTGGCCGCGCCGACGACGCCCTCAAGGTGAAGGGTCGGTGGTTCCGCCCTCAGGAGGTCGAATCGGTTCTCCTCGATCACCCGGCGGTGCGTGAGTGTGCCGTGGTCGCGGTTCCCGACCAATCTGGCCTGGCCCGACCTGTCGCCTTCGTCGTGGGCAACGACGTCACGGCGGAGGAGCTCACCGAATGGGCGATCAGCCGCATGGAGGCCTACAAGCATCCCCGGCGCATCGTCTTCGTCGACCAGCTGCCTCGAACCCACCTGGGGAAGGTGGATCGAGCGGCTCTCAAGCAACTGGCCGGAGGCGGTTGACTCAGGCGGGGCCGGCTAGCACCTCCCGCCACCCATCCACCACCGACGGGTACTTGGGTACCCACCCAGTCGTGTCCCGGAACCTCCGGTTCGTGACTCGCTGAGAGGACACCAGCAGCCCCACCGAGCTGCCCAGGGCCAGTTTGACCGCAGCCCTGGGGAGCCGCCTCGGTCTCGGGGCAGCGAGTACGTCCGCCAGGGTGTCGACGTACACCGCGGACTGGACCGGCTCGTCATCGCAGATGTTGTACGTGCCGTCAGGTGCCGACATGGCCGCCAGGACCGCGGTGCCGGCGTCCTCGATGTGCAGGCTCGAGACGTAATTGACGCCACGGCCCACCACCGGGATTTCTCGCTTTCGCACTGAGTCGACGTACTCCCGCGACGTGTCCCCGCGCCCATAGAGCCGGGCCAAGCGGAGGGTCACCCCCGTACCCCCGCCCCGGCGAAATCTGTCCACATGGTCCTCGGCCGCCAGTGCCGAGGCCAGTGGCCGGAACGTCAGGTCGATAGGCGCCGACTCATCGAGCCATTCGCTCCCGCCGTCGGCGTAGAAGAAGGTGATCGACTGCTGGATGAACCTACCCACTCCGTTGGCCAGTGCGGCGTCGACGAGGATCCCGGTGGCGTTGTCCCGCAGAGCGTCGTTGGCCGCCCACGATTCGTGCTTCACCATCGCCACCAGGCTCGGGATGCTGGTGGCGAAATGGATCACGACGTCGATGTCCTTCGTCGCGTTGTAGACCGCGTCCTCATCGAGCAGGTCGATCTCAGCCGGGGTTGCGCCGGCCCCCTTCAACCAGGCGCCTCCCCCACTGGTTCTCGACAATCCCGTGACGTCGTGACCTGCGGCCACCAGGAGAGGGATCGCCACCCGCCCCACGACACCCGTTGCCCCGGTGAACAAGACCTTCATGTCCATGCCTCAGTCAGCTTCGAGTCTCGAATCAGTGGCTCCAGCGGCCGGCGACATGGTATTTGGGTCCACACCACTCGCGTCCGTGGTCGCTGTCCCAGCGGCCCGGCATACTGGCGGCATGGGTGAGCCGACCATCCTCCACGCCGATCTGGATGCCTTCTACGCATCGGTCGAGCAGATGCTCGATCCGTCGCTGAAGGGAAGGCCGGTCCTGGTCGGGGGTGGCATCGTCCTGGCTGCCTCCTATGAGGCGCGTGCCCACGGGATTCGCTCACCCATGCCCACCCGTGATGCCCTTCGGCTGTGCTCCGACGCGGTCGTGGTCCATGGACACTTCGATAGGTACCTGGACCTCTCGTCGCAAGTGATGGCGGTGTTGGAGGACGCCTCCCCGGTCATCGAGCAGATCTCGATCGATGAGGCCTTCCTCGACGTGCGTGGCTCGACCCATCTCCTCGGGACGCCGTCCGCCATCGCGCGGGGTATTCGCGCCCGGGTGGCCGATGAGGTCGGCCTGCCCATCTCGATCGGCATCGCCTCGACCAAGTTCCTGGCCAAGATCGCCTCGGCGCGAGCCAAGCCCAGTGGGTTGGTGGTCGTGCAACATGGCACCGAGCTCGACTTTCTGCACCCGCTCCCCGTGGAGGCGATGTGGGGGGTGGGGCGCGTAACGGCGGCCCGCCTTCATCGCTTCGGGATCATGACGATCGGAGATCTGGCTGCAGTACCGCCCGGCGCCTTCTCCGGCTCCCTGGGCCCCGGTGCCTCGGGCGCATTGCATGCCCTCTCCTGGAACCGGGACCCCAGGGTGGTGCGCGGAGGTCGCAGGGCGGGCAGCATCGGGAGCCAGCAAGCGCTGGGACGGGGTCTCACCGATCCCGACGAGTTGGCCGTGGTGGTCCTCGGCCTGGCCGATCGGATAGGCAGACGAGCCCGCAAGAAGGGCAGGTCGGGCTCGACCTTGACTCTGCGGGCCCGGTTCCCGGGGCCTCGTCTCCTCTCCCGCAGTCACACCCTCTCCTCACCGACCTCCTCGACGGCTGCCCTGGCCGAGCTGGGTGGCGCCCTGCTCAGACGAGCCATCGAAGGGGAATCGGAGCCGGTCACTCTGGTCGGGATGTCACTCTCCAGTCTCAGCACCGACGACTATCTGCAGCTCGAGCTGGGGATCGACGCGGGTGACGTACTACGGGCCGGCAGCACCCTCGACCTGAAACGGCGCGCCCTCGATGTGTCGGTCGACGAGATCCGGGAGAGGTTCGGGAGGGATCTGCTCAAGCTGGGTTCCGCCCCGGAGCGGGGAGTGACTCCGGAGGAGTTCCGGAGATTGGCCGAGCACTCAGACTGACTGCTCATCCTTCAGGCGAACCGGCCCCTTGCCCTTCCCGCCTTTGCCCATTCCTGCCTCGAAGAAGCTCCGCAACCGGTCCATGAGCGTTTTCTCGTCCCCGTCGTAGGGGATCGGCTCACCCACGACCAGCTTCTTCCCAGGGAAGTCGACATAGACGGGGACGATCGGGACGCGGGCGGCGGTCGCAATCCTGGCGAAACCCGATTTCCAGTAGGGGGCAGCCTTGCGGGTTCCCTCCGGCGCCACCACCAGGATCATCCTCGGGGATCGCTCGAACTCCTCGGCCACCTGACGGACCATCCCACCGGGTCGGTCGCGATCTACCGGTATCCCACCCACCCGGCGAAAGAAGGACCCGAAGGGCCAGCGGAACAGGGTGTGCTTGCCGACGAACCGGGGCCTGATCCTCCAATGCCCGATGGCTCCGAGGAAGAGAACGAAGTCCCAGTTGCTGGTGTGTGGTGCTCCTATGATGACGTACTTCGCCAGGTCGGGCATCTGCCCGATGAAGCGCCATCCGCGCCACTTCAACCATCGCTCGGCCACTCGGATCATCGGGGAGCACCCCCGTGGGCGATTTTGATCATCTCTCCCGTGCCGGGGCGACGCGGAATCCGTCCTGGTCCACCCAGACGAACGAGGACCTGCCGTCGACCGCGCTCACGATGGCGGAAGCCATGTCATCATCGATCACTGCGATGTCGTCATCCCGGTAGATGATCCTGACCCTGGCCTCCCGTGGCAACAGCGCACCCAGGTTGCCGGGATGAGAGCAGATGACGGTGAGACTGAACGGCCGTGCCGCGGGGCCCGTCCCAGCCCCAGCCCGGTCCTCCCTGAGCTGGTCGATGAGGTGCCAGGTGGCCAGACCCGACAGCAGGGTGATAGTGACCGGCAATCGGAGGCTCCCGGCCATGGCGTCGACCTCGCCGAGAAGGGCGCGGAACACGATCACCAGGACGGCGATCAGCGAACCTGCGGCAGTCAGGCCAAGGACTATGGCCATCCCCACCAGATAGAACCTGCGAGGTAGTGCCCTGACCTCCTCATCACGAGGCGACGCCTTCTGGACCCTGCGCCAGAAATAGAGCCATACCCAGCCGGCAGCGATCACGATGCAACCCAGCGTCAGGAGAATCGCCGCGCTGTCGGTCCCGGCCAGAGTCGGGGTGAAGACAGCTTCGACCAGGGCAACCGAGGACCCCACCAGGCTGGCCAGACCGATGGCGGCCATGGCGTATTCGTAGCCACGCCTGGCCTTGGTTCGCCCGGGGCCCAACCTCCTCACGTGATGCCACCACAGTGTTCCGCCCCCCAGCAGGATTGCGAGCGTCACCGGCAGATCGCTGAAATGATCGCTTGCCCGGCGTGCCGCGCCCTCGTCGAGCAAGAACGTGATGACCGTGGAGACCAGCGTCAGAAGGGCGCCGATCACCATTGTCAGGGAGGCCGTCGTGGCCAGTCCGAGATAGAAGTTTCGCAGCGAGCCGGCTTCGTCGTCCCAGGCCGGGAGCCAGCGGTAGGCCCAAATCGGCGCCGACGCGATGAGCAATGCCAGTGGCATCGCCGGCTCGGGGATCTGGTCGAGCCCCCAGATCCCGTCATAGGCCACGGACAGCAGCCAGGTCAGAGACCCGATCAAGCCAATGGACAGCGCGATCAGGGCGACACCGGACCCGGTGAGCCTGGGAAGATCGCGGGCATCCCCTCGCGGCCTGTCCCGCCACTCCGACCACCAGTGGAACGCGACGACCCCACCGTAGACCACGAGGTCGGTCCAATTCGCGCCGCCACCGTCTCCGGACAGCACGGCGGCCAGATCCCAAACCGATAAGAAGAAGGCGGCCAGGAAGACCAGCTCGACGAGGGTCAGGTAAATCGGCCACCCTGCTGCCTCCGGATAGGTCTTGCGACGACCGGCTTGGCGACGCCAGAGCAGGAAGGCCATCGGAGCGGACACCACCAGCCCGGCCAAGGCCCCTGCGATCTCTCCCGTGGGCCGCCCCGCTATCTGATTGGCGGTGAGGCTGGCCCGGGCCAGAGCGGCCAGGGTGAACCCGGAGGTACCCACTGCGAGGGCGAGCAGGAGATAGGGGATGACGTCCACTCCGCCGTCGACATCATCACCCTCGGCGCGGCGCCTCCAGATCCTCACAGCTGCCGCGATCAGCGCGCCGATCACGACGAGGAAGATCACGGCAGCGAGGGCGATGCTCACGTCATCACCTCGTTACACCTCTGGTCGTAGTAGGGCCAGGCCGGCTGGCTGATCCTCCATTCACCGTCCTCCAGCACCAAGCTGAACCACTCTTCGTGTTGGTAGATCCCGTCCACCGGGTCCACGGCGTTGTCGGTGATGCCGATCACGACCGTGGCTTCGTCGTCGTTTTCCTCGACGCTGACCAGGGCCGCCGAGATATCGGGGGCCCCTTCTGTCGGCTCATTGGATTCGGGGATGCAGCCATCATCGGACCAATAGGAGGCGGCGGCGTCGAAGTCGCCTGTGGTCAGGGCGGCGATATACGACTGCACCGTCCCCTCTGGCGTGTCCGGATCGAATTGCTCCGGTTCACGATTCAGCCCGATGACGACCAGGACCCCGACCGCCGCCACACCGACGACCGGGAGGACCCAACCTGGCACCCTTCGTCCCTCATCCATGCCGCTCATTCTCGCAGGCCCCAACGTGCGGATCGGGAGCACTTGCCCTCCTCGAGGGCCCGAGGCTCTGATTGCGTGTGCTCAGTCTTGAAGACCGAGCGCCTTCATCCCCCCGGCGAGGTTGGCCACCTGCTCGTAACCGTTCATGGTCAGGTAGGCCGCCACCTGATGACTCCTCCCCCCGGAGCGACAGACCACGAGATAGGCCCGGTCGGTGTCCAGCTCGCTCATCCGAGTCGGTATCTCACCCATCGAGATCTGGATCGCGGCAGGGAGGACCCCCTGGGCCCATTCGAATGGCTCGCGTATGTCCAGGACGACACCGTCGTTCTCTGATAGCCAGGCCTCCCATTCGGCGGCCGGGACGGTATCGATCGTCATGGCCATGATTCAAGCCGATCCACTTCTCCGTAGGGATTCGCGCGTCAGGAGGCGGGCTGGTCCTCACAGACGCGAGTCGCGATTCAAACGGGCCCTCGGCGGGTACTGGTCCTGGACTTTGCGCGACACGCACACGGATTGACAGATGGAGGGGACGCAATGAGGTCACCGGCACGGAAGGCAATCGAGGGCCTTGGGCTCGGTGCGGGGGCGATGTTGATCTCCGTCCTGCTGGGTTGGGGGCAGCCGGCCATGGCGGACGTGGTCTGTTCGGGGACGATCGGAGCAATGCCGATCGATGACAATATCGCCGTGCCCGGAGGAGCGACTTGCGTCCTCGACGGCACCGTGGTCGACGGCAACGTGCTGGTGGCGCCCAACGCGACCTTGCGGGCCACCGATGTCGACGTTTCCGGGAACATCCAGACCGACGACGGGGGGGCCAGCGAGGTCACGGTGCTTAGCTCGGTGGTCGACGGCGACATCCAGGTGTTCGACAGCTCGCGGGCGAACGTCGGCGGGACGACGGTCGGTGGGAACATCCAGCTCGAGGGCAACGATGACGATCTGGTCGTCACTGCCAACCAGGTGGATGGCGACGTCCAGCTGTTCGGAAACGACGGTGGCACCAAGCGAATCACGGGCAACACGATCGGCGGCAACCTCCAATGTACCGGTAACGACCCGGTGCCAACAGGTGGCGACAACGTGGTGCAAGGCAATGCCGAGGGCCAATGCTCGAACCTCGAAGACGGCTCCGGCGGTCCCGGCCAGGTTCGATTCGTCGACGTTCCGAGGTCCAACCCCTTCTACGACAGCATCGAGGCGCTAGCCACGTCCGGGATCACCCAGGGGTGCAATCCTCCGGTCAACGACCGCTTCTGTCCTGACGACTTCGTCTCCCGTCAGCAGATGGCGGCATTCCTGGTCCGGGCGCTGAACCTGCCAACGGGGTCGATGTCGTTCGTGGACGTCCCGGCGTCGAATGTGTTCGCCGGCGCCATCTCTTCTTTGGCCGACGCCGGGATCACCCTGGGGTGCAATCCTCCGGTCAACGACCGTTTCTGTCCTGACGATTTTGCCTCCCGTCAGCAGATGGCGGCGTTCCTCGTGAGGGCCGGGCTCACGAACTGAGATCGAACCGGCGCTGGGCCGCCACCGGAATCAACGTTGAGGCCGTCGTTGTCGCTGGCCCAATCTTGGGCCGGATGGTGAGCCTCAAGGGGCCCGTGCAGGCTGAACCGTCTGCTCGGCGCTACCTACACTGCCGCCGCGGTCACCGGTCTAGTGGGGGGTCAACATCAACATCGCAGTTCTCGCCTCGGGATCAGGGACCAATCTCCAGGCGCTGATCGACACACCCGACCTCGGTGCCGAGATCTCTGTCGTGTTGTCCGACCGCCCGGGCGCTATCGCCCTCGAGCGTGCCCGTACGGCCGGGATCGAATCGGCGGTTCTGCCGTATGGGGACTACGCGTCGCGAGCCGCGTTCTGCGGCGCGGTGAAGGAGGCCGTCAGGGAAGCGGGCGCCGATGCGCTGGTGCTCGCAGGGTTCATGCGTGTTCTCGATGCCGGCCTGGTGTCGGCCTTCAAGGACCGGATCCTCAACATCCATCCCTCTCTGCTCCCTGCATTCCCCGGCGCCAACGCCGTGGACCAGGCTCTCGAGCATGGCGTGAAGGTCACCGGGGTTACCGTTCATTTCGTGGATGAGGAGATCGACCACGGCCCCATCATCGCCCAACGTGCGGTTCCGGTCCTACCCGGGGACGACCGTGACAGCCTTCACGCCCGCATCCAGGTCGAGGAGCACGACCTCTACCCGCGGGTGGTATCCGCACTCGCCCGTGACGAGATCTCCCTGGACGGGCGGAGAGTGATTTGGGGATGAGCCGCATCCCGGTGGAGCGAGCGTTGATCAGCGTCTACGACAAGACCGGTCTAGCCGCATTCGCCCGGCGACTGGCCGATGCGGGTGTCGAGATCGTGTCGTCCGGTGGCACCGCCGTCGCCCTCACCGTCGCCGGCATCGAGGTCAGCACCGTCAGCGAGGTGACCGGTGCGCCCGAGCTACTGGGCGGTCGCGTGAAGACCCTCCACCCCTCCATCCATGGTGCGATTCTGGCCCGAACCGACGACGAGGGAGACCTGGCCGATCTCGCCGCCCAGGGAATCGAGCCCTTCCAGCTGGTGGTGGTGAGTCTCTACCCGTTCCGCGAGACCTTGGCCATCACCGGCGCGACGGAGGCAGAGATCATCGAGAAGATCGACATCGGTGGCCCGACGATGGTCCGGGCAGCGGCCAAGAACCACCGCTACGTGGGAGTGGTGACGTCTGCCGAGCAGTACGAAGTCGTGGCAAAGGCAGTCGAAGACGGTGGGCTCGACGACGGATTGAGGCGTGACCTCGCCTCCGAGGCGTTCTTCCACACCGCCGCCTACGACGCCGCCGTCGTCGGATGGATCGGGCAGGACAAAGTCATCCCGCTCCGCCACGTTTCCGGCCTCCGTTACGGGGAGAACCCGCATCAGTCTGCCGGCCTCTATGTCGAGGATCGCACCGCCCCCTGGTGGCTGGCGGCCACCTTGCATCAAGGCAAGGAGATGTCATTCAACAACTACGTTGATGCCGAGGCGGCCTGGCGTATCGCCACCAGCCAGCCAGGATGCGTCGCCATCGTCAAGCACACCAACGCCTGTGGCGCCGCCTACGGAGGAGAGGTGGCCGATACCTTCGAGCGCGCCTGGGCCTGTGATCCGCTGTCGGCCTTCGGGGGGGTGATCGGGATCAACGGGATGCTCGACGTGGCGACGGCGGAATCGATCGCCGCCAAGTTCGTCGAGGTGGTCGTGTGCGCCGCGATAGAGGACGATGCCAAGGAAGTGCTGGGGCGGAGAGAAGCGCTGCGGGTGCTGGAGGCCGCCGCCCCTGGCGAATCCGATGCCGACATCCGGCGCATCGAATCGGGTCTGCTAATCCAGGATCGGGACACGACCGAGGGAGAGGACTGGGAGGTGGTATCCCAACACGCCCCATCCGACGGCGAGCGCGCCGAGCTCGAGTTCGCCTGGAAAGTGGCGCTGCACACCAAGTCCAACGCCATCGTCGTCGCCAAGGACCGGGCCGCAGTGGGGGTGGGGGCGGGTGACCAATCGCGGGTCGGGGCCGCCGAGCGGGCCTTGGTCCGGGCTGGAGATCGCGCCATGGGTGCGGTGGCCGCGTCCGATGCCTTCTTCCCATTCCGGGACGGTCTCGACGTGCTGGCCTCTGCCGGAGTGACGGCGGTGGTGGAGCCCGGCGGGTCGCGCAACGACGATGAGTTGATCGCCGCCGCCGACGAACAGGGCATCGCCCTGGTGTTCACCGGCAAGAGACACTTCCGCCACTGATGAGCGCCCGCATCCTCGACGGAAAGATGGTGGCGGCCACGGTCAAGCAAGAAGTGGCCAGCCGGGTCGTTGCTCTTGGTTATCAGCCCGGGCTGGCCACGGTGCTCGTCGGGGACGACCCGGCTTCACACTCCTATGTCCGTGGGAAGCGACGGGACGCGGCGGAAGTCGGG